>JBPEYE010000001.1:0-1714 GCA_052030825.1 Gammaproteobacteria bacterium
CGTCGAGGCGGCCAGTTCGTCGTCTCGTATTTCACCGACGGCAACGTCTTCGTGCGCGTCGGCTTGCTGGTGCTGTTCTTCGGCGTCGCCTTCCTGCTCAAGTATGCCGCCGAAAACTCGCGCATTCCGCTCGAGTTCCGTTTCATGGGCGCCGCCGCCGGCGGCCTCGCGCTGATCGCCGTCGGCTGGCGGCTGCGGCGATCGAAGCCGACCTACGGGCTGCTGCTGCAGGGCGGCGGCATCGGCGTCGTCTACATCACGATCTTTGCCGCCTATCAGCTCGCCGGCCTGTTGCCGCCGCTTTTGACTTTCGCGCTGATGGTGTTTCTCGCCGCGTTCAGCGTGGCACTCGCGCTGCTGCAGGATTCGCGCGCGCTCGCCGTGTTTGCCGTCGTCGGCGGTTTCCTCGCGCCGCTGCTCGCGTCCTCCGGCAGCGGCAACTACGTCGGCCTGTTCAGCTACTATGCAATCCTCAACGCCGGCGTGTTCGCGGTCGCGTGGTTCCGTGCCTGGCGCCCGCTCAACCTGCTCGGGTTCGTGTTTACCTTCGGTGTTTTCGTGCTGTGGGTCGTATTCGACTTCGACCCTGCCGACCTTTGGCCCGGCGTCGGCTTCGCGCTGCTGTTCTTCCTGATGTACAGCCTGATCGGCGTACTCTACGCGCTGCGCCAGCCGCAACAGCTGACCGGCCTGGTCGACGGCACGATCGTGTTTGGCACGCCGGTCATCGTCTCCGGCCTGCTGATGGCGATGCTGCGCGGCTACGATTACGGCATCGCCTCCGCGTCGGCCGGCATCGGGTTTTACTACCTCGCGCTGGCACGCTACTGCTGGCGCCGTATCGGCGGCGACATTCGCCTGCTCGCCGAAGCCCTGCTTGCAATCGGTGTCGTATTCGCGACGCTTGCGATCCCGTACGCACTCGACGGCCACTGGAGCAGCGCGGCCTGGGCGCTCGAGGCGGCCGGAATCCTGTGGGTATCGATTCGACAAAACCGTTTCTACGCGCAGTGTTTCGCCATCCTGCTGCAGGTTGGCGCCGCGCTGCTGTTCCTGCTGCGCAACTTCGACGACTTCGGCACCGGGCCGTGGCTTAATCCGTCGTTCATCGGCGGCGTGTTCATCGCCCTCGGCGCCTTCGTCTCGGCACGCATGCTGTATATCCAGGACCGCGATTTTCGCCTGCGCCTGTTGCACCTGCCGTTCTACGTCTGGGCGATGGGCTGGTGGCTGGCGAGCGCGCTGCTGCAAATCCACGAGTATTACGCGGGCGATTATATTTTCGCCTGGCTGCTGCTGTTCGCGGCAACCGCGGTCGCACTGGTCTACGTCGATCGGGTGCGCGGCTGGAACTGGCTGCCGGCGGCGATCAACGCCGCGCTGCTGCCGCCGTTGCTGATCCCGATCTGGCTGATCGCGATCGTCGAGCACGAGCACGCGCTGGTTTTACCCGATGCCGTGGCTTGGGCGGCGGTACTGGCGGTGAGTTACTGGATCATCGTGCGGCTCGAGGCAGTCGCGTGGCCGCGCTGGGTCAATCTCGCGCAGCACGCCGGCTTCGTCGCGTTCGTCGGATTGCTGGTGTCGTTCGAACTCACCTGGTTGCTGTACGACCGGGTCGGCGGCGCCGGCGATGGCTATCTCGCGCTGTTGCCGCTCGGCTGGCTGATCGCACTGCGCGTCGCGGACACCGATTCGCTACCGGCGATCCGTC
>JBPEYE010000010.1:0-33271 GCA_052030825.1 Gammaproteobacteria bacterium
CCATGCACTACCCCAGCCGATTCCCGGCATCAACGATGCCGCTGATTCTTCCGGATCTTGGCTTTCTGCAGATCCAGTATGTAGGAGTGTAGTAGATTTTCCGCATCTTCGTGAATTTCTCGAAAGTAACAACGGCATAAATCCTGCTGCGTCGCGACCACCTCGAGCACCACCGGAAAAACCCGCTCCTGGCTCGCCAATCGAATCATCGCACGCTTGCGCTGGCCGGCGCGAAACTCGGTGGAACGGAAGGCAATTCCGCTGCCGCTGATGTTGACCGCGGGATACGATTTGCCGTCGATCGAAACCGCCACCGGATCGTCCTCGGCACACGCGATTCGATACGCGCTGCGATGATCCTGGTGACGCGTTTCGAGCGTCAGATCGATGCTAGCTTTCTTTTTCCAGAACAAATTCGACCCTCCGGTTGCGTGCCCGGTTGTTCGGATTGTCATTGTCGACCAGCGGCAGGTAATCGGCGTAGCCGGTCGCGGTCATGCGTACCGGGTCGATCCCCTGGTCAATGAAATAACGCAGCACGGTCGTCGCGCGCACCGCCGACAGTTCCCAGTTGGACGGAAACTGCGCGGTCGAAATCGGCTCGTCGTCGGTATGCCCGCGAATCGCGATCCGGTAATCGGCGTGCTCACGGAACATTTGCGCGAGATTGGCAAAGATAAATCGCGCGCGATCCTTGAGCTCGGCCGAACCCGATCCGAACAGGAAACGTCCGTCGATTTGCAGGTTGATCTGGTCGCCGTCGTATTCGAGCTCGACGCTGTCGGCCAGGTCGGTGCTGTCGATCATGCTCTCCATCTCGGTGACGATCGCGGGCTTGAGATTATCGATCGCCGCGTCGGCGGGATTCATGCCGAGCATGTCCTCCACCGCCTTGATCGGTTGCGGATTGCGACCCTTGCGGGTGGCGAAATCGATAACGCTGACCTGGTTGCCGTCGCCGTCGATGACCTGTATCGATTCGACCAGCTGCTTGTAGGCCTCGTCCTCGAAATCGGCAAGCGTGTACAGCAGGATGAAGAACACCAGAATCAGCGTCATCATGTCGGCGAAGGTCACGACCCAGGGGCTGCCGCCCTCGTCGTCGACCATATCGCTCAAGGATCGCGCCGACATCAGGCCCGCTGCCTCAGCTTCTGCATCGGCTTGCGTTTCTTCGCCGGCACGAACGACGACAGCTTCTCGTAGACCGATAGCGGGTTGTTGTCCTGCAGGATGCTGATCGCGCCCTGGTAAATGATTTCGAAGTTCATGATCTCGGCGAGCGTGCGCGACTTGAGCTTGCCCGCAATCGGCAGGAAGATCGCGGTCGACAACAGCGTGCCGTAAAACGTCGTCAGCAGCGCGATCGCCATCGCCGGGCCGAGATTGTCCGGCGTTGCCAGCATCGACAGCATCTGGATCAGTCCGATCAAGGTGCCGAGCATGCCAAATGACGGCGCGTACATTGCCATCTTGCGAAAGACGTCCTGCACCACGAAGTGGCGCATGCGCATCGAATCGATCTCGGTGCGCATCGCCGAGCGCAGCGTTTCCTCGTCGGCGGCGTCGGCAATCAGCGTGCAGACGCGCTTCAGGAACGGCGAGTTGGTCTTGACGTCCATCAGGCTCAGCAGGCCTTTGCGGCGGCTGATCGTGCCGAGCTTGATCATCGTGTTGATCAATTCCTGCGAGTCCTGTTTGGGCGACGAGAAAACGAAGTAGGCGCTCTTGAAGGCGCTGACCACATCCCGAAACTGAAAGGTCAGCAGGGTCGCGGCCATCGTGCCGCCCATCACGATCATGATGCCGGGCACGTTGAGAAAGTTGTGCACCTCGCCACCGAGGATAATCGCGGCGACAATCAAACCAACGCCCGAAATGATGCCGATCAACGAGGCAAGATCCATGTGCGGTCCGCAATTCGATTCGAAAATGACGTCCGCGTTATCGGCCGCCATGGCAAGATCTTGAACCGCGTCGTTGGTTGCCGGCTTTATTTCGGCGAGGGGCAATTCGACACTCGGGCGGCTTGTCGACGGGATCAATCATGGCCGTCAGCGAGCACGCAAAACCGGGACGAAATGACCGAGCCGATCGACCCGCCGCTCGACGCCGCCGATGACCTGCGCGCCGCGATCGAGGATGACGAGAGCTGCGTCGACGACAACGGCCCCATCGCCGAGCCGCTGTCCCGCGGCCTGTCCGACGCGCCGATCGCAATTCGCAACGACGATTACCGTTCGGCCGAGGCGAACGTTGCGGCGTTCTCGGCCGCATTCACGACTGGAACCACCGTGCGGGACCCTTGCGGCTGCTGCCGATCATCGCAATCGACGCGCACGGCGACCCGGCCGACGAGCCGCGGCCGGACTAGACGCGAATAAAGTGCTCGCGGTAGTACTTCAGTTCGTCGATCGATTCGAGAATGTCGTCGAGTGCCAGGTGCGCGCCCTTCTTGGCGAATCCCCCGACCAGGTCGGGCTTCCACAGGCGCGCCAGCTCCTTGAGCGTGCTGACGTCGAGATTGCGGTAGTGAAAAAAGGTTTCGAGCTCGGGCATCAGTCGGGCCAGAAAGCGACGATCCTGGCAAATGCTGTTGCCGCACATCGGCGATCGGCCCGGCGGTACCCAGGCGCGCAGGAACTCGAGCGTCTCGCGTTCGGCGTCGGCCGCGCTGCTTTGGCTCGAGCGCACGCGACCGGTCAGCCCCGAAGCGCCGTGGTGCGCGGTATTCCACTCGTCCATCGCCGCGATGATTTCCTCGGGTTGATGGATCGCAATCACCGGACCCTGCGCCAGCACCGCCAGATGCGGGTCGGTAACGACAGTCGCGATCTCGATGATCTCGTCCTGCTGCGGGTCGAGGCCGGTCATTTCGAGATCGATCCAGATCAGATTGTTGTCGTTCAGCGTCATCCGCTGCTCCCGTCTACAGGCTGGGTAATATGCGCTAGACTATAGCAAGTTTTTCAGCCCCGTTTGGCCGATGCCGGTATTCACCGCCGTATTCCTGAGTTTCGTCGCCGCCACCGTCATCGTCCGCCTGTGGCTGGGCCAGCGCCAGATCGGGCATATCCAGGCCCACTACGATCGGGTGCCGGCCGCGTTCGCCGACCGTATTTCGCTCGATGATCACCAGCGCGCCGCCGATTACAGCTGCACCAAGCTGCGCTTCGGTCGGATCCTGCTCGCGTGGGAGACCCTCTGGTTGCTGCTGTGGACGCTCGGCGGCGGTATCGACCTGCTCGACCGCGCGTGGGCGGGGTTCGACTACCCCCAGCTGCTCGGCGGGATCCTCGTCATTTTCTCGCTGCTGTTGCTGTCGTCGCTGCTGGGGCTGCCGTTTTCGTGGTACAGCACTTTCGTGATCGAGGAGCGTTTCGGTTTCAATCAGACCACCTTGTCCACCTGGATCAAGGATTTGCTCAAGACCGCGATTCTGGTGGTCGTGCTCGGCGCGCCGCTGCTGGCGGCGATCCTGTGGCTGATGCAGCAAGCCGGCGCGTACTGGTGGCTCTACGCCTGGGCATTGTGGATGGCGTTCAGCCTGACGATGGTCTGGGCCTATCCGGCGTTCATCGCGCCGCTGTTCAATTCTTTCAGCCGGCTCGAGGACGAGTCCCTGCGCGCGCGCATCGAGGCCTTGCTCGAGCGCTGCGGATTTCACAGCCAGGGCGTTTACGTCGTCGACGGTTCGCGCCGCTCGTCGCACGGCAATGCCTACTTCACCGGTTTCGGCCGCAACAAGCGCATCGTGTTCTTCGACACGCTGCTCGAGACGCTGTCGGCCGACGAGGTCGAGGCCGTACTGGCGCACGAACTCGGTCACTTCAAGCGCCAACACATCCGCAAATCGATGCTGTTGTCGGCGTCGTTCTCGTTCGCCGGGTTCGCCTTGCTGGCCTGGCTGATGCGTTCCGACTGGTTTTACACCGGGCTTGGCGTTTCGATACCGTCGACGCATACGGCGTTGATCCTGTTCATGCTCGTGATGCCGGTGTTCACCTATTTCGTCAGCCCGCTATTCGCCGCCTTGTCACGCAAGCACGAGTTCGAAGCCGACGAATTCGCCCACTCGAACAGCGATTACCGCGCGCTGATTTCGGCGCTGGTCAATCTCTATCGCGACAATGCCAGTACGCTGACGCCGGATCCGCTGCACTCGATTTTCTACGATTCGCATCCACCCGCAGCGATCCGCATCAACCACCTCGAAACCCTGGCCGCGGGTGGTCGCGGCGCCGGCGATTGATGCCGCGCATCCCGGACCCCGGCCGTGGCGAAGCGGCGGCTTAGCCGGCAGCAGCAACGCCGGATTCGCGCCGGTCAGCGCGCCGGGGCCGGTAGCGACGACAGTCTCCGCGGCCGCATCGTTTCGCACCAGGGCAAGCGGGTGCTGATCGAGATCGCGCCGGCGCAGGTCGGCGAAGCGAAGATCCGCGCCAACCTCGGCACCCTCGTCTGCGGCGACCGGGTCGCGGTCGAGACTACCGGCAGCGGCGAATTTCGCGTCGTCGCGGTGCTGCCGCGCGACAACCTGCTGCAGCGCGTCGACGGCTTCGGCCAGGTCCGCGCGGTGGCCGCCAACGTCAGCCGGCTGTTCATCTGTCTCGCCGTGGTACCCGAACCCAAGCTGTTGCTGCTCGACGAATACCTGCTATCGGCCGAGCAGCAGCAAATCGATGCCTGTATTTTGCTCAACAAGATCGACCTGGCGCCGCCGACCGAGGATCCGTTCGAGCTGCGCCGGATTTACGCGCCGCTGGGCTACCCGGTGCTGCATACGAGCGTCAAAAACGGTGCCGGCATGGACGAGTTCAAGCGCTGTCTTCCCGGCCAGGTATCGCTGTTGAGCGGCGTTTCCGGGGTCGGCAAATCGTCGCTGACCCGGTACCTGCTGCCCGACGAAGACATCAAGATCGCGGGGCTGTCGGCGCACTCCGACGAGGGCCGGCACACGACGCGGGCGAGCCGGCTCTACCACCTGCCGACGGGCGGCGACCTGATCGACACCCCCGGCGTGCGCGGCTTCAGCCCCTTTGTCGATGCCGAGCGGCCGCCGGCACAGGGCTTTCGCGAAATTCGCGAGCAGGCAGCCGGGTGCCGATTCAACGACTGCCGCCACGCCAACGAGCCGGGCTGCGCGGTAATCGCCGCGGCCGAAGAGGGCGCGATCGCGGCGTCGCGCTATCGCAACTATCTAAAACTGCTCGAGCGGGCGGTCACGCCGGGCTGAGCGCGCAACGGCGCGCGCCGATGTCGCTAGTTGCCGGCGAGTCCGCGTAGCTGACGTCCGCCGAGTAGGTGCAGGTGCAGGTGAAAGACCTCCTGGCAGCCGTGGCGGTTGCAGTTGATCACGAGCCGGTAACCGTCTTCGGCGATGCCCGCGTCGGCGGCGAGTCGCTGCGCGGTCAGCACCATTTTACCGATCAGTTCGGCCTGCCCGGGGCGGATATCGTTGACCGTCGCGATCTCGATCTTCGGCACGATCAGCAGGTGTACCGGCGCCTGCGGATTAATGTCGCGAAAGGCGATGATTTCGTCATCCTCGAAAACAATATCCGCCGGCAACTCCTTGCGAATGATTTTGGAAAAGACGGTTTCTGCCATGTGCCCTCCGCGGCCGGATCGCCGTTACTGGAACCGCTGGCGCCCGTCGAGCGCCCGCGTCAAGGTGCCGCTGTCGACGAATTCGAGTTCGCCGCCGAGCGGAATGCCGCGCGCGAGTCGGCTGCTGCGAATTCCGTGGCGGCTGGCGAGATCGGCAAGGTACTGCGCGGTGATGTCGCCCTCGACCGTGGCGCTGGTAGCGAGGATGATCTCGCCGACCTCGCCGTCGTTGAGTTGCGCCTCGAAGGCGTCGAGACCGAGCTCGTCGGGTCCGAATCCGTCGAGCGGCGACAGCCGCCCGAGCAACACGAAATAACGCCCGCGGTAAGCACCCGAGGCTTCGACCGCGAGCACGTCGGCCGGCGTTTCGACGACGCAAATCGTCGCCTGGTCGCGGCCGTCGTCGGCGCACACCGGACACAGCGACTGGTCGGAGAAATTACGGCAGCGCTCGCAGTGCCCGACCCGCTCGAGCGCATCGTCGATCGCCCCGGCGAGCCGGCGGGCGCCGTCGCGGTCGCGCTCGAGCAAATGCAGGGCCATGCGTTGCGCCGATTTGCGCCCGACCCCGGGCAGACAGGTGAGCGCCGCGATCAACGCGTCGAGACGAGATGAAGACATGAGTTAGAAAGGGAGTTTGAAACCGGGCGGCAGGTTCAGGCCGGCGGTGATTTCCTGCATCGCCGCCTGGTTGGACTTTTCGACCTTGTGCACCGCATCGTTGATCGCCGCGGCGATCAGATCCTCGAGCATTTCGACGTCATCACCGATGATTGCGGGATCGATGCGCACCCGGGTAACTTCGTGCGTGCCACGCATGTCGACCGCGACCATGCCGCCGCCGGCTTCGCCGGTAACCTCGCGATTGGCCAGTTCGCGCTGCGCCTTTTGCAGGTTCTCCTGCATTTCCTGCGCTTTTTTCATCATATCGCCGAGGGCGCCTTTCATGATTTCACCTCTGTTCGTCACTCGCGCTCGCCAATCTTGACGACGCTGGATTCATCGAGCTCGGCGGCGAGCGCGCGGCCAAGCTTGCGCACGACCCGGTCATCGCGAATCGCCGCGATCGCCGCGATGCGTTCGTCCTCGAGCCGGCGATCCCTGGCCTCGACCGGTGTCGATGCTTCGAACTCGGACAAGGCGGTAAACTCGAGCCGCAATGATACCCCAAGACGCCGCTCGAGAGCTTGCCCGATTTGCGCCGTCAGCGGCGCGGTGACCAGGTCGTAGATTTCCGGTAGCAGGCCGAGTTCGAGGCGCTCCGCGGACTGGTCGATGACGACGCTGTTGGCGACGATTTGCCGCGCGAGACCCCCGAGTTCGAGTTCGTAGGCGAGCCTCGCCCAGTCACCGAGCGCGGCGGTACCGTCGCCCGCCGGCGGCGCGTCGATGGCGTCCGTTAATGGTTGCTTCAGCTCAGTCTTTTTTTTTTCGCGCGTGGGCGCACTCACCGCGTCGGTGGGCGCGAAAGCGAGCAGGCGCAGCATCAGCATTTCGAAACCGGCGGCGGTATCGGGCGCGAGCAGCAGATCATGTCGCCCCTGCAGCAGGATCTGATAATACAGCTGGATTTCCTCGGCCGACCAGGCGGTGGCGTAACGCTCGAGTAAATCGGCCGCGAAGCGCTCCTCGTCGGCGAGCGCCGGATCCTGCCGGTAAACGGCAAGCTGTTGCAGCAACGCGAGCATTTCGGCACAGACGCGCTGGTAGTCCGGATTGTGGTCGATCACCGTTCGCGCCTCACCGATCAGCGCCGCGGCATCGCGCTCGCGCAGGGCGTCGAAGAGGCGTTCGAGATATTCGTGCGAAATCGTGCCGAGCATCGCCTCGACGACATCGACGCCGACCTCGCCCGCGCCGTAGGCGATGGCCTGGTCGAGCAGGCTCAGCGCGTCGCGCATGCTGCCATCGGCGGCGGCCGCGAGCTGGGCGAGCGCGGCGGGCTCGGCATTCACCTGCTCGGCTTCGACCAGGCGCTCGAGCTGGCCGCGAATTTGCGACCGGGACATGCGCTTGAGACTGAACTGCAGGCAGCGCGATAACACCGTCACCGGCACTTTTTGCGGATCGGTCGTCGCCAGCAGGAACTTGACGTGCGGCGGCGGCTCTTCGAGCGTCTTCAGCAACGCGTTGAAGCTGTGCTTCGACAGCATGTGCACTTCGTCGATCAGGTAGATCTTGAATCGCCCGCGAGTCGGCGCGTACTGCACGTTGTCGAGCAATTCGCGCATGTCGTCGACGCCGGTACGCGACGCCGCGTCGATTTCGAGCAGGTCGACGCTGCGACCTTCGTCGATCTCCGCGCACGAGGCGCAGGCGTTGCACGGCTCCGCGCTGATGCCCTTCTCGCAATTCAGCGCCTTGGCGAAGATACGTCCCAGGGTGGTCTTGCCCACCCCGCGCGTACCGCTGAACAGGTAGGCGTGATGCAGTCGCTCGTCGCCAAGCGCGTTGACCAGGGCGCGCACGACATGCTCCTGGCCGACCATTTGGCCGAAATCGGCAGGCCGCCATTTGCGCGCTAGTACCTGGTAACTCATGCGGATCGCTCGCGGCCCGTCGCTCGGTGCAAAATAGGGAGGCGACCTGAATCAGCACACCTTCGCACCCGATGGTCCTGCTACCGTTGCTCCCTTCCGGGCCTGGCGGGATTTACAGTTGATCGTCGCGGAGGGACCGAATCAGGTCACCATTGCAAGTTCGAAAGTGTATAGCGAAGGCGGCCGCCCTGGCAAGGAGCGGCCCCGGCGAGGCGCTTGTTTTGTCGACCCATTCACCCGAAAATATGGCGCCCCGGCAGGCGGCCGGGGGGCGAGACTTTCCGATGGCAAAACAAAAGAGCAAGGCTCCCGATAACACGATTGCGCAGAACCGGCTGGCGCGCCACGACTACTTCATCGAGGACGACCTCGAAGTCGGCATCGCGCTCGAGGGCTGGGAAGTCAAAAGCCTGCGCGAGGGCAAGCTGCAGCTGAAAGAAAGCTACGTCATGCTCAAGGGCGGCGAACTGTGGTTGATCGGTGCGCATATCAGCCCGCTGGCGAGCGCGTCGACTCACGTCCGGACCGACCCGACCCGCAGCCGCAAACTGCTTGCTCACCGCAGCGAGATCGATCGCCTGACGGGGCTGGTCGAGCGCCGCGGATACACGCTGATCGCGTTGGCCGCTTACTGGAGTCGCGGGCGCGCGAAACTCAAGCTCGGCGTCGCCCGCGGCAAGCGCGCGCACGACAAGCGCGCGACGGTCAAGGAGCGCGACTGGAAACGCGACCAGGCGCGGATCATGAAGTCTTCGTGAGCGGTCGAACCCGGCGTCACTTCCATCCGGGATCGTCATGCTGCTCGGCGAGAAACGCGGCGTACTCGCGGTCGGCCGCGAGCGCCGCGTCATCGAGCTGCCAGACCGGAAGCGAAGCGCCCGCGGCGATCGGCACCGCGGCAGCCGGACCGTCCGATGCCGCCTCGCCCTGCTCGGCGTCGAGGCCGAGGCTGGTCTGTCCCCCGGTCATCGACAGGTAGACGTCGGCGAGGATGCGCGCGTCGAGCAACGCGCCATGCAGGCTGCGACCGCTGTTGTCGATCTCGTAGCGCTTGCACAGGGCGTCGAGATTGTTCTTCTGCCCCGGGTGTTTCTGGCGCGCCAGCACCAAGGTGTCGAGAATGTCGCAACGTGCCTCCACGCCGTCGGCCGGCGGATCGAGTCGCGCCAGCTCCGCGTTGAGAAAGCCGATGTCGAAGGGCGCGTTGTGAATGATCAATTCGGCGCCGTCGACGTAAGCGAGAAACTCCTCGGCGAGTTCGGCAAAGCGCGGTTTGTCGGCGACGAACTCGTTGCTGATGCCGTGTACCTCGAAAGCACCGCCGTCGATCTCGCGCTCCGGGTTGAGATAGTGGTGCCAGTGGTTACCGGTCACCCGGCGATTGATCATTTCGACGCAACCGATCTCGACGATACGGTGGCCGAGGCTCACCTCGAGTCCGGTGGTTTCGGTGTCGAGTACAATTTGTCGCATCAATTCATCTCCGCATCGATGGCCTGGTTCGCCAGCCGGTCGGCCAGCTCGTTATCGGCGATCCCCGCATGCCCCTTGACCCAGCGCCAGTCGACACGATGACGCGCGGCCTCATCGTCGAGCCAGCGCCAGAGATCGTCGTTCTTGACCGGTTTGCGCGCCGCGGTTTTCCAGCCGTTGCGCTTCCAGTTCGCGAGCCACTCGCTGATGCCCTGCATGACGTATTTCGAGTCGGTATGCACGACGACGTCACAGGGTCGCTTGAGCGCGCGCAGCCCTTCGATCACCGCGGTCAGCTCCATGCGGTTGTTGGTGGTTTCGCGGTCGAAACCGGAAAGCGTCTTGCAGCGATCCTGGTAGCGCATGACGACGCCCCAGCCGCCCGGCCCGGGGTTGCCGCGGCAGGCGCCGTCGGTGTGCATGATGACCCGCTCCGGCATGTTAGCAACGGCGTGGCGCGAACCCGCCCGCGGCAACGATCCGCCGGCAGTCGCGATCAGGGATCATATTTCATCCCGCGCCCGGCGGTCGGGCGCGCGATATTGCCGGGCAAGATCTTGCGCGTGACCCAGCGATGGCGTACCGGGGTCAGCGGCGAAATGTTCTTGGTATAAACCAGCAGGTTCAGCGCGCCGAGCACCGGCAGCCATTTGCGCGTGCCTTTTTCGAGCCAGCTCAGATGACGCGTCAGCGTGGGTTTCTGGATCGGCGGCAGGTAGCCGACCCGGAGATGTTGTTCCTGGTCGAACACCAGCAGCCGCATCCAGTCGTCGATGCGGCGCGCCGTATAGTAGTGACCGTTGAAGGGTACGTGTTCGAGCCACGACTGGAAGAAATAGCGCAAACCCCAGAGCGAAACCGGGTTGAAATCGATGATCACGAGCTTGCCTTCGGGAATCAGGATACGGAAGGATTCGCGCAGGATCGCGTGCGGTTCACTGGTATTCGACAGGTGATGCATCAGGATCACGAGATCGACGCTGTCCGAGGCCACCGGCAGCATCGAAGGGTTGGCCCTGACCTGCGCACCCGAGACGAGATCGTCGAGCGTGAACTGGTGCTTGACGCGGCAGCCTTCCTGTAACCGGGTGGCCATCGCGGTGCAGCCGACCTGCAGCGAGTAGTAACCGAAAGTGGTTGCGAGAATCGGGTTGAGGCGATCGACAAGCTCGTCGAACAGTTGCTGACCGGTTTCGCTCAGGTACCACTCGTCGATCGTGTGAAATCCTTTGCTTTCAGACGGTTGTCTCCAAAATCTCATTTGAAACTTACGAATCGAGGGTTACAATCAATGTATTCTAGCCACTAACAACAACCGATTCTAATGTTTCTCAGGCTCAAGCCCCTGCGCGAGCGACGGAAGACTCTGATCGCGCCCTTGATTGCCCTCGGCGCCGGCGCCTGCGCCAGCTTTGCGCCGGCCGAACGCAGCGCGACGCCCGCGGCGGTCGATGGCTATTCGCTCGACCAGATCGTTGCCAGCCAGCATCGCGACTTTGCCGATTTCAGCGCCGCCGCGGCGCGCCAGACGGAGCGCGAAAGCGATCCCTACGACGCTCTCGATTTCGATCAGTTCGTGCGCCCGGTGTCGGTCGACCTCGATATCGAATACGCGGCCGCGGAGTACGAGAAGATGCTGCGCGAGGAGGCTCGCGTCGTCGCCGAAATCGAGCAGCGGCTGCGCGCCATCCGGATCGCGAACAACGCCTGGTTTCGCCTGCGCGCCGGCATGCAACTCGAACCGGTCATGAACAAGCGCGTCGAGACCCAGCTCAAGTGGTACCTCGATCATCCCGGCTACCTGCAGCGGGTCATGCAACGCGCGCGCCCGATTCTGCCGTTCGTCCTCGACGAGCTCGAGCGCCGCGGCCTGCCGACCGAACTGGCGCTGCTGCCGATCGTCGAATCGGCCTACCAGGCTTTCGCCTACTCCCACGGTCGCGCCTCGGGTATGTGGCAAATCATTCCGTCAACCGGGCGCCTGCTCGGGCTCAAGCAAAACTGGTGGTATGACGGTCGGCGCGACATCATCGAATCGACACGCGCCGCGATCGACTACCTCGACAGCCTCGCGCGCACCTTCGGTGGCGACTGGGAGCTGGCGCTCGCCGCCTACAACGCCGGGCCGGGCAAGATTCGCAACGCCGTGCGCTACAACAAGAAGCGCAAGCGGCCGACCGATTTCTGGCACCTGACGAAAATCCGTCGCGAGACCCACGCCTACGTGCCGAAACTGTTTGCGCTCAAGGAACTGTTTGCGCATCCCGAACGCTACGGTCTCGACCTGATTCCGGTCAACAACGAAGTCGACTACGAAATTGTCGAGCTCGACGGCCAGATCGACCTCGCGCTGGCGGCCGAACTCGCCGAAATCTCGATCAACGAGCTCTATCAACTCAACCCCGCATTCAATCGCTGGGCGACGGCGCCGGGCGGACCGCACCGCCTGCTGCTGCCGCGCGGCAAGGCCGAGACCTTTCGCGCCGCGGTCGCCGAGGTTCCGGCCAGCCAGCGCATCAACTGGGTCCGGCACAAGATCAGGAACGGCGAGACGCTAAGCCATATCGCGCGCAAGTACCGCACGACGATCCCGTTGATTCGCGAGGTCAACAACATTCGTGGCACCCGGATTCGCGCCGGTAAGTACCTGACGATTCCGACCGCGACCCGGTCGCTGCAGACCTACACCCTGAGCGAATCGTCGCGCATCGCCCGCATCCAGAACACGTCGCGCAAGGGCAAGAAGATCGTGCACGTGGTGCGCCCGGGACAAAGCCTGTGGAGCATCTCGCGCAGCTACGGCGTATCGACTCGCGCGCTGGCGAAGTGGAACGCGATGGCGCCGATCGACACCTTGCGCATCGGTCAAAAACTCGTGGTCTGGACGCGCACCGACGGCGCGCGCACGATCGCCGTCAATCAAACCCGCCCGAGCAACTCGTTGCACGCCCTGCGCTACACCGTGCGCAAGGGAGATTCGCTTTACCGGATCGCCAACAAGTTCAATATCAGCGTCGCCGATATCAAGCGCTGGAACCGGGTCGGCAAATACCTGCAACCGGGGCAGAAACTCAAGCTTTACGTCGACATAACACAGCAGTCGGGCTGACCCGTGGGCATCGGCGGCGCGCTGTTGTTTTTAATTATCGCGAACGGTTGCTTTATCACGGACCAGCGGCCAAAATAAACTCGTGCCATGCGACTGGTGAAGGATTCCGCGTAATACTATGAGCTTAGAGATCGATCCCAAACAGATTAAGACGCTCTCGCCGATCAATTCGCTGAATCCAGAAAATGCTCAAGATCTCATCAAAAAAATAAGCGCGGTTGCGATTCGGCCCGGGCACTACCTGTTCAAGAAAGGCGACACCGAGAAGTGCCACGTGTACGTGCTCAAGGGTGAAGTCGAACTGGTCCAGGACAAGAAAGTCATCAAGGTCATCAAGGCCGGTTCACCGGACGGTTTGCAACCCCTGGCGCACGGGTTTCCGCGACCGGTATCGGCGCGCGCCAAATCCGACGTCGTCGTCACCAAGATCAACAGCGACATGCTCGACATCATGTTGACCTGGGACCAGACCGGCAGCTATTCGGTCGAGGCGGTCGACGAAGAAGACGAAGAGACCGACTGGATGACCCGGATATTGCAGACCCGGGCCTTCCACCGGATTCCGCCCGCCAACATCCAGGCCATGTTCATGCGCATGGAATCGGTCAACTTCAAGCCCGGCGACAAGATCATCGAGCAGGATGACGACGGCGACTATTTCTACATCATCAAGGATGGCCGTTGCCTGGTGACGCGCTCGACGCCGGCCAATCCGAAGGGCGTCAAGCTTGCGACCCTGTCGGTCGGTGACAGCTTCGGCGAGGAAGCCCTGATCTCCGACAGCAAACGCAATGCCACGGTCACGATGCTGACCGAGGGCAGCCTGATGCGCCTCGGCAAGGAAGATTTCAATTCGCTGCTCAACGAGCCCTTGCTCAACTGGGTCGATTATGACGAGGGCAAGAAACTGGTGGCCGACGGCGCGGTTTGGTTCGACGTGCGCCTGCCGACCGAACACAAGGCCAAACACATCAAGGGCAGCATCAACATTCCGCTGATTTTCCTGCGGATGAAAGCCAACTCGCTAGACGCCAGCAAGCAGTACGTCATCTACTGCGATACCGGCCGCCGCAGCTCGGCGGCGTCGTTTCTGCTCAACGAAAAGGACATCGAATCTTACGTGCTGCGCGACGGCGTCGATACCGCCGCGCCCGACGACCTCGTCTCCGCCTGATTGCGCTCAGGTCCCCCCGGCGTAGCCCGGAATCGCCGACTCGTCGATCTCGTCGATCTGCTCCGGCAGCAGAAACTCCTCGGCATAATCGAGATAGACTTTTTCGCGAATGAAGATATCGAAAATGTCCGGATCGATGTGATTGTCCTTTTTCATGAATCCCATGATCCGGAGGCATTCCGAAAGCGTTTTGCCGCGCTTGTAGGGTCGGTCGCTGGCAGTCAATGCCTCGAAGATATCGGCAATCGCCATGATGCGTGCCGGTACCGACATTTCATCGCGGCGCAGGCCGCGCGGATACCCGGTACCGTCCATCTTCTCGTGGTGACCGCCGGCGTACTCGGGAACGTTCTGGAGATTCTTCGGAAACGGCAGCGATTCGAGCATCTTGATGGTCGCGACGATGTGATTGTTGATCACCTCGCGCTCGGCGTCGTTGAGCGTACCGCGCTTGATGCAGAGATTGGTGACTTCGTCATCGTTCAACAGCGGCCGCCGCTCGCCATCCCGGTCGGTCCACTCGATTCGCGCCAGCCGCTCGACGCGCTCGATGTCTTCATCGCGCATGAACTCTCCGCCGATGTTGGCATGGCGCAGAAACTCGAAATCCTGCCACAGCTCGGTGCAATAACGCTCGTAGGCCTCGCGTCTTTCGTGTCGCCGGGCCGCGCTCGATCCGTCTTCGAGACAGGCCCGGAGATAGCCGATTTCGGCATCGCGGCGCAGCAGCTCGAAGCGGGTCTCGATAACGTTGATTCGGTCGTAAATCGTTTCCAGTTTGGTCGCCTTGTCCATGACGTATTCCGGCGTCACGACCTTGCCGCAATCGTGTAGCCAGGCTGCCGTTTCGAGTTCGTATCGATCCTGGTCATCGATGTGGAAATCCTTGAGTGGTCCCTCGGCGGTGCGGTGCGCGGCCTCGGCGAGCATCATCGTCAGCACCGGTATGCGCCGACAATGCCCGCCGGTATACGGCGACTTGTCGTCGATCGCCGACGCAATCATGCGAATGAACGATTCGAACAGCACGCGCAACTCGTTGATCAGCCGCCGCTGCGTCAGCGCGACCGCGGCCTGCGATGCCAGCGACTCGGCGAGCTGCTGTTCGATCTCGCCAAACTCGATCACTTCGCCAGTGGCGGGATTGCGCGCGTTGATCAACTGCAGCGCACCGATGATTTCCTGCTCGTGATCCTTGAGCGGGAAGGTCAGCATCGATTGCGTACGATAACCGGTCTGGGCGTCGAAGTTGCGGGTACCACTGAAATCGAACCCGTCTTCGTGGTAGGCATCGGCGATGTTGATGGTCTCGCCCGACAGCACGCAATGGGTGACGACGTTGCTGTGATTTTCGGCGCCGTCGACGACGAGTGGAATCGCCGGAAAGGTGATCTCGTTACCCGAGGTGCCGCCCATCTGGACGTCGAGCGAATCGTTGGAAATGATTTCGAAGCTGAGCTCGCCCTGGTTGACGAAGTAAAGCGATCCGCCGTCGGCATGGGTTAGCGATTTCGCGCCCATCATGATCAACTCGAGCAATTTCCGCGTGTCGGTTTCGGCGGAAAGCGCAATTCCGATTTCATTGAGACGATCGATTCGGTCGAGCAATTCGGACATGATTCAACGGCAAAGCGACGCCGGCGGAACGACCCCGAGCCGGCTCGGGACGAATTCTATTCTAGGTGATACACCCGGCTTTTCAAATCGCCGCCGGGGTAAATAATTGGCCTTAATACTGGTAAAAAAGTGACGACAACCTTATAGTTGGGCGCGACCACGCACCAATTGAACGGCCCGGGGAACCCGAAGCTGTTAACCAGTTCAAGATGAACGCATAAACGATTGAAAATAATACGTTTTGGGCTACCTTTAAACCCGGGCAATAGTCCCGTTCAGCGCCTGCAAACTTGAGGGCGTCCTATAATAAGACGACACTTGGAGACGGTATGAAGTCCCGTTTTTGGAGTAGCGATTGGTTTGCCGGGCTACTGATTTCGATTGCCGTCGTCGTGTTCTCCGGTAGCACTCCATTCCAGGGCCTCGAGCGCAGTTTCTACGACTGGGGCGTACGTTCGACCGACCGTCTGCCGTCGGACAAAGTCGCGATCATTGCGATCGACGATGAAAGCATCAACAACATCGGGCGCTGGCCGTGGCCTCGCGACCTGCATGCCGAGTTGATCAGCCGCCTGGGTAAAAGCGGTGCCAAGGTCATCGGTCAGACCGTGTTTTTTCTCGAACCGCAGGAGGATCCGGGAAGCCTCTACATCCGCGAACTGATCGAATTTTTTTCCAACGCCAGCTTCAACGACGTCCCCGCCGATATCGACGCGTTGCGCGCGATGCTCGAAATCGAGGGCAACGACCGAGCGGTCGCCGAAATCCTCGAGTTCTACCGCCAGTCCAGCGTCAACACGCGACTGAGCCAGGATATCGAAACCCTGAAGTCGAGCCTGTTCGAGGCCGAGCAGGCACTCAACACCGACAGCAAGCTCGCGCAAAGCCTGGCCGAGGCGAAAAACGTGGTGCTGGCGATGGTGTTTTACCTCGGCACACCGCGCGGCAAACCCGATTCGGAGTTACCCGACTATATTCTGCGCAATTCGCTCAACCAGATTCGCGACCGGATTTCGGCACAGGCCAACGGTCTGTTTCCGATTCCGAGTATCAACGTATTGCCGCCCATTCCCGAAATCGGACCTCACGCCGCGGCCATCGGTCATCTCAACACCCTGCCCGACCTCGACGGCGGGGTACGCTCAGAACCCCTGGTGCTGCAATACTACGATCGCTTTTTTCCGTCGATCTCGCTGCAGCTGGCGGCCGAGAGCCTGAACCTGGACGTCAACGACATTCGCGTCAACCTCGCGGAAAGCGTCGAGCTCGGCAGCCTGACGATCAAAACCGATACGCAGCTGCAGATGAATACATTTTACTATTCGGATATCGAGGGGTTTCCGGCCTTCCAGGTCGACTCGTTTTACGATGTCTTCAGCGGCAAGATTCCGCTCGACAAGTACCGCGATAAAATCGTGCTGATCGGCCCGACCGCGACCGGTGTCGGTACGCCGCAGGTGACGCCGATCGATCCGGCGATGGCGCCGGTGCTGACGCTCGCCCACTCGGTGTCGAGTATCCTCAACGAGGATTTTTTCATCGAACCGGAATGGGGCTTCTGGGCGCGAATGGGCGCGTTCCTGCTGGTCGCGCTCTACCTGATGCTGTTGATGCCGCGGCTCAAGGCCGGCGTCGCCTTCGTCGTCAGCTTCGCGTTGCTGCTGGCAATGATCGCAACCCATTACGTACTGATGACGAGCCACACGATGTGGGTTCAGCTGATGACACCCGGAGCGCTGCTCGTCATTGGCTACCTGTTGATCACGACCAAGCGTTTTCTCGTGACCGAGCGCGGTAAAGCCCGGTCTGACGTCGAATCGGCCGAAAGCAACCGCATGCTCGGCATCGCGTTTCAGACCCAGGGCCAGCTCGACATGGCCTTCGAGAAGTTTCGTAAATGCAGCCCGGTCGACGACCAGGTGCTCGAGGCCATGTACAACCTCGCGCTCGATTTCGAACGCAAGCGCCAGTTCAACAAGGCTTCGTCGGTCTACCAGTACATGTCCAAGCACGACAAGGGCTTTCGCGACATCGAGTCGCGCATGCAGCGCGCACAAAAAATGGAGGAGACGGTCATGCTCGGCGGTGGCGGCGGTCATGCCGGCGGCACGCTGGTGCTCGACGAAGGCGGCGTCGAAAAGCCGATGCTCGGCCGCTACGAGGTCGAAAAGGAGCTCGGCAAGGGTGCGATGGGAATCGTTTACCTCGGCCGCGACCCGAAAATCAGTCGGGTGGTCGCGATCAAGACGCTGGCGCTGGCGCAGGAATTCGAGGAAGACGAACTCGACGAAGTCAAGGAGCGCTTTTTTCGCGAGGCCGAGACCGCGGGCCGCCTCAACCATCCGTACATCGTCACGATTTACGATGCCGGCGAAGAGCACGACCTCGCCTATATCGCGATGGAGTTTTTGAAGGGTCACGATCTGACGCGCTACACCAAGCCCGATGCCCTGTTGCCGATGGCGAAAGTCCTCAGCCTCGTGATGCGCGCCGCCGAGGGACTCGAATTCGCGCACCAGCAAAACGTCGTCCACCGCGACATCAAGCCGGCCAATATCATGTGGGAGCCGGAGTCCGACACGCTCAAGATCACCGACTTCGGCATCGCGCGAATCACCGACTCGAGCAAGACCAAGACCGGCATGGTGCTTGGTACACCGTCTTACATGTCGCCGGAGCAACTGGCCGGCAAAAAGGTCGACGGCCGCTCGGACCTGTTTTCGCTCGGCGTCATGCTCTATCAGATGCTTTCGGGCTCGCTGCCGTTCAAGGCCGACTCGATGGCGAGCCTGATGTTCAAGATCACCAACGAAGACGCACCCGATGTGCGCACGATTCGGGCCGAGATACCCGACGCGTTGGCCGCGGTGATCGTCAAGGCGCTGGCCAAGGACGTCGACCAGCGTTTCCAGACCGGAGCCGAATTCGCCAACGCGCTCAAGGGATTCCTGAAGCGGTAGTCCTCCGGCGCGATGAATTTGCAAACCAAAATCAAGATTACCGGATTGACCGACGCCGGACGGGTCCGGGAGAAGAACGAGGATGCGATCGGTTTCGACAGCGCGCTCGGCCTGGTCGTGCTGGCCGACGGCATGGGTGGTCATCGCGGCGGCGAGATTGCCAGCAACATGACGGTCGACACGATCATCAGCGAACTGCAGCAACGCCTGCCCGAAATCGAAACCGGCGAGATCGACGAAGCCAGTGGCTTCGCGATGGAGTCGATCTGCATCCAGGACGCGGTCGTCTCGGCCAACGAGCTGGTTTACAAAACCGCCGAAGAAAACCCCGAGCACAAGGGTATGGGCACGACCATCGTCGTGCTGCAGTTTTACAACAATTCGTTTTCCCTCGCGCACATCGGCGACTCGCGTTGTTACCGTTTGCGCAACGACAAACTCGAGCAAATTACCAAGGATCACTCGCTGTTGCAGGAACTCATCGACCGCGGTTTTTACACCCCCGAAGAAGCGCGAAATTCGATGAACAAAAACCTCGTTACGCGGGCCCTCGGCATCGATCCGATCGTCATGCCGGACATCCAGGAGGATATAGTTCTGAAAAACGATATATATTTGCTATGTTCTGATGGATTAACCGATTTAGTTGAAGATAACGATATATACTTAACTATTAAGCAATTTAGTGCTAATCTAGAAGAAGCTGCCAAACGATTGATTACAAAGGCAAACCAGAAAGGCGGAAAGGACAATATTTCGGTTATGCTGTGCCGAATCGACGAGGATTTTTCGACCAAACAGGGCTGGTTCAAAAAGTTGGTTGGGTGGTTCGATTAACGGATTAGACCGGTTTCAAAAAATTTCTAGAGGCTGAATCACAACATGGTCGCAAAACTGATAATGACATCGAGTTCGGGCGAAAAAACCGAATACGAGTTGGTCAATGAAACCACGACGATTGGGCGTAAACCGGGTAACGATATCCAGATCGACAACCTGTCCGTCAGCGGCCGTCACGCACAGGTCATCACCATTCTCGAAGACTCCTTCCTCGAGGATCTCGGCAGCACCAACGGCACCTACGTCAACGGCAAACTGGTCAAGAAGCACGCCCTCGAACACGGCGACAGCATCACGCTCGGCAAGTATCAAATCACCTATCACAATGCCGCCAGCGGCGGCGAGCAGGATTTCGAGCAGACCATGATCATCCGTCCCGGCGAGGCGGGCATGCCCGAGGAAGCCGGCGGCAAGGAAATCGACAAATCGGTACAGAAGATTTCGGCGGCGATCGCCTCCGAAGCGGCGAGTACCGCGGCCTCGCCGATGGCGAACCGCGAAGCCTGCCTGCAACTACTCAGCGGCGCCAACGCCGGCAAGGAGCTGATGCTGACCAAGGCGCTGACGACGATCGGCCAGCCGGGCGTTCAGGTCGCCGCGATCACCCGCCGGCCCCAGGGCTTCTTCCTGATTCATGTCGACGGTGGCCCCAATAACAACGTTCCCAAGGTCGGGGGCTCCCCGATCGGCTCCAACGCGCACGAACTCAAAAGCCACGACATCATCGAGATCGCTGGCGTCAAAATGGAATTCTATCTGAAGTAAATTCGCGGCGGAGGCTCCGCCGAAATTCAACCCGGGAGCCACGGCATGCAGCTACAGCGCATCGTTCGGCTGGTGCTCAGCGCGCTGATCCTGCTCGTGCTGCTCATCGACACTTCCGGTATTTACCAGTATCCCTTCATCCAGCAACTGGAAAACTGGACCTACGATGCGCGCCTCAATTTCACCCTGCCGCGAGACGTGGATGAACGCATCGTCATTATCGACATCGACGAAAATTCGCTGGCCGAGATCGGCCGCTGGCCGTGGAGCCGCGACAAGCTCGCGGTCATGGTCGACAACCTGTTCGATCACTACCGGGCCGACGTCGTTGCCTTCGATATCGTTTTTGCCGAAAAGGACGAAAGCTCGGGACTCGAAAAATTCGAGGAGCTGGCGCGTAGCCGGCTGAAGGACAACGACGATTATCTCGAGGCGCTGGACGATATCCGGCCGAGCCTTCGGCACGACCTGATATTCGCCGACAGCCTCGTCGGGCGCAACGTCGTGCTCGGCTATTACTTCAAGGCTTCGCTGCAGGAAGGCGAATCCGGCGTCACCGGGTTGCTACCACCGGCGCTGACCCGTATGGACGCGCAGTGGAGTGAACGTCTGCCGATCAAAAAAGCCGCCGGCTACGGCGGCAACCTCGAGATTCTGCAGATCTCGGCGCGTAGCGGCGGTTATTTCGACAACCCCTACGTCGATCCCGATGGCGTATTTCGCCGCGTGCCGCTGGTGCAGTCCTACGAGGGCTTTTTATTTGCATCGCTGGCGCTTGCCACCGCGCAGGCGCATCTCGATGCCGACGGCGTCGAACTGGTCGTCGAGTCCGAGGGCAGCAAGGGCGGCAAGGAGTACTACGCCCTGGAGACCATCAACCTGAAGCAATACCGAATCCCGGTCGACGCCAACGGCGCCGTGTTCGTGCCCTATCGCGGTCCGCAGGGCAGCTTTCCGTACATTTCGGCGCACGAAGTCCTCAATCGCGAGGCGCCGGCCGAACTGCTGCGCGACAAGGTCGTCCTGGTCGGCACCTCGGCGCCCGGCCTCCTCGACCTGCGCTCGACGCCGGTGCAGAATATCTATCCCGGGGTCGAAGTACATGCCAACATCGTCTCCGGCATCCTCGATCAGCGCATCAAGCACAAGCCCGCCTGGACCGTCGGCTACGAATTCGTGCTGCTGGTCGTCGTCGCGGTCGCGATGGCGCTGCTACTGCCGCTGCTTTCGCCGTTGCTTGCCGCCGCCGGCACGCTGGGGCTGACCGCGATCGTGCTGGCCGCCACCTTTTTTGCCTGGGAAAGCAATTTGATTCTGCCGCTCGCCAGCCCGCTGCTGCTGATCGTGCTCATGTTCATGTTGCACATGACCTACGGCTTTTTCATCGAGTCGCGCGGCAAGCGGCAACTGGCGAACCTGTTCGGCCACTATATCCCGCCGGAGCTGGTCGACGAGATGAGCGAATCGCCGCAGGAATTCTCGCTCGACGGCGAAAACCGCGAAATGACGGTGCTGTTCTCGGACGTGCGTGGCTTCACGACGATTTCCGAAGGCATGGATCCGAAGCAGCTGACCCAGCTGATGAACGCGCTGTTGACGCCGATGACACGGGTCATTCACAAGAACCGGGGCACCATCGACAAGTACATGGGCGATGCGATCATGGCTTTCTGGGGCGCGCCGCTGGCCGATTCCGAGCATGCCCGGCACGCGCTCTACGCGGCGATGGAAATGATGGACGAACTCAAGATCATGCAGGACGAATTCAGGCAGCGCGGCTGGCCGGAAGTCAACATCGGCATCGGCCTCAATACCGGCGATATGAACGTCGGCAACATGGGGTCCGAGTTTCGCATGGCTTACACCGTGCTCGGGGATGCGGTCAATCTCGGGTCGAGACTCGAGGGCCTGACCAAGGAATACGGCGTCAACATCATCGTCAGCGAAACGACCAGGGCCGCGATCCCGGAATTCGTCTTTCGCGAGCTGGATCTCGTGCGGGTCAAAGGCAAACACGAACCGGTCGCGATCTTCGAGCCGGTCGGCCACAAGAACGATCTCGATAAATCGGTGACCTCGGAACTATCGGCCTATCGCAAGGCACTCATGCTTTTTCGCGCGCAGGATTGGGACAAGGCGGAACTCGACTTTTTCAACCTGAATCGCGCCCATCCCGATCGTTACCTGTACCAGGTCTATCTCGATCGCATCGCGATCTACCGCAAGAACCCGCCGGGCGAAGACTGGGACGGGGTCTTCACCCATACGACCAAGTAGGGCCTACCAGCAACGACGCAATTCGGTTGCGAGGATCTCGATGCCACGCTGAAGATCGGTCTCGCTCTGCACGAAATTCATGCGGATACAGCATTCACCGTGTGCCGATACTTCGCGCTGACCGGGGAAGAAATACTTGCCGGGAACGATCAACAGCCCGTTTCGCTTGAGGCGCTCATAGAGCTCGCTGGTGGTGATGCCCAGATCCTCGAAGTAAAGCCATAGAAACATCGAGCCCTCGGGCTTGTGGATGTGCAACCGCGGGTCGTCGACCGCCGCTTGCAGCAGCTCGACCGCGAGCCGGGAGCGTTGTTGGTAGAATGGCCGGATAATCTGCTCGCACAGCGGCAGCAGCGCATCGTCGACGATCAGCCGATTGACGATCGACGCGCCGATACCGGCCGGCGCTAGGCTCGTAATCGCGGTCAGGTTGGCAAAGTAGCGAATCAGGTCTTCGTTGGCGATCACGATGCCGGTCCGGCTGCCCGGCAGGCCGAGCTTCGACAGGCTCATGCAGACGATGCAGTTGTCGTTCCACAGCGGGCTGACCTCGGTGAAAATGATATTCGGAAAAGGCGTACCGTAAGCGCTGTCGATCATCAGCGGCACGTCGTGGTCGCGCGCGATCCGGTCGAGCTGGGCGCACTCGGCATCGGTCAGCACGTTGCCGCTGGGATTGGTCGGTCGCGAAACGCAAATCAGGCCGGTCGCGTCGTCGACCTCGAGGTTATCGAAATCCACCTGGTACTTGAACAAGCCGGCATCGAGGTGCTCGATACGGGCGGCCTGACTGGTGATCAAGTCGGGCTCGACACCGAGATCGCAGTAGCCGATGTATTCCGGCACCAGCGGGATCAGTACCCGTTGCCGCGCGCCGGCGCGGCGGCCGGCAAAACTGTTGAAGAGAATGAAAAAGGCGCTCTGGCTTCCGTGCGTCAGGGCAATGTTGCGCGCGCTGACGTCCCAATCGTATCGCTCACGAAAAAACTGCGCGAGGTTGTCGAGGAACTCGGCCTTGCCCTGGGGACTGTCGTAATTGGCGAGCGTCGCCAGCAACTCGCCCGAGGCGCGCAGTTTGTCGAGGACTTGCTCGAATACCGGCATGACGTCGGGTATCGTCGCCGGGTTGCCGCCGCCGAGCATGACAACGCCCGGCTGCGCGAGACCCTCCGCGAGATCGTCCATCAGGTGGGTGATGCCCGAATAACCCCGAAAATGTTCACCCAGATCGGAAAACTTCATCGAATATCCGTTGCGCTGATCGAACGCCCACACTGACAAGTTTTACGGAAATTGCAAGCGATTATAGCCCGGCAAACCCGGTTGACTCGGATCGGCGATCTGGCACCATGCAACGAGACCAACCGGGGGAGCCATGGACTACACGCACAGCCTCGAGTTCAAGGTACGCGACTATGAATGCGACCTGCAGGGCGTGGTCAACAACGCGGTTTACCAGAACTATCTCGAACACGCGCGCCACGAACTGCTGCTCGCACGCGGCATCGATTTCGCGGCGCTGACGCGCGCCGGCATCGACCTCGTCGTCGTCCGCGCCGAGCTCGACTACCGCCAGTCGCTGGCCAGCGGCGACCGTTTCGTCGTGCGCAGCCGGGTCGAACGAAGCTCGCGGCTGCGTTTCGACTTCTACCAGGACATCTTCCGCCTGCCCGACGAGCGCCTGATGCTGGCGGCAAGAATTACCGGGACTTCGCTCAACGCGCGCGGCCGGCCGCAGTTGCCCGACGCGCTGGCCGCGTTGTTCGACGCAACTTAAGCGGTACCGTTGCGTCGCGGCGCCGGCTGATAGCTCGAGCTGATCTCGGTGAAAGCATCGAGCGCCGCCGTCGGATCCTCGCCGTCGGCGAGTTCGAACTGGTCGAAACCGGAACGCTGCATGAACGCCAGCTGATCGCGCAAGACCTCGCCGCGGGCGCGAATCAGACCATCGTACCGATGTCGATTGCGCAACAGGCTGGCCTGGCTGAAGGCTCGACCGTCAGCAAACCGGGTGAACTTGAGGACCACGATTTCGAGTCGCGGCAGCATCGGCAGGATTTCGTCGATCGCCTCGTCCGGTTCGAGTTCGACGCCGACGGCGTAATCGCTCGCGCTGATCTCGCGCCATTCGCGCTTGAGCCGTTCGAGCCCGACGATCACGCGTTCGCCGCGCGGCGCGGTGGCGTCGTCGATGCGGATCCAGTCGTCGATCAGCGGTCCGGCCGAATCAATGAGTTGTGGCATAGACGCGCTCCCGAAAAGGATCCCGGCCGATGCGGCGCAGGGTATCGATAAAGGTTTCGCCGCCGCGGCGCCACTCGAGGTAGGTTTCGATGATGCGTTCGACGGCCTCGCCGATCTCGGCCTTGGCGACCGCCGGCCCGAGCACCTTGCCGAGTGCGCAATCGTTGCCATCGGCGCCGCCGAGAGTGATCTGGTACCAGTCCTCGCCATTCTTGTCGACGCCGAGCAAACCGATATTGCCGACGTGATGATGCCCACAGGCATTCATGCAGCCGGATATGTTGATTCGCACGGGGCCGACGTCGAAGGCCCGATCGAGCGCGTCGAAGCGTTGCGCGATGTCGCCGGCCACATCGATCGAAGTCGCATTCGCGAGCGCGCAGAAATCGAACCCCGGGCAGCAAATGATATCGTTGACGGTGCCGATGTTCGGGTTGGCCAGCCGCAGTCCCGCGAGCGCCTGCCACAGCGCCTCGAGCCGGGTCTGCTCGACCTGCGCGAGAATCAGGTTTTGGGTGTAGGTGGTGCGAATTTCGCCGAAGCTGAAGCGGTCGGCGAGATCGGCAACCGCGTCCATTTGCGCGGCGCTGATGTCGCCCGGCGCCTGGCCGTGACTCTTCAGCGACAGATAGACAACACGATAACCGGGAACCTTGTGGGCACGCGTATTTTGCCGGTACCAGGTCGCGAACAGCGGATTGCGTGCACACCGGTCCTCGAGGTCGTTGTCGTCATCGAGAGTCCGGTAGTCAAAGCTCGTAAACGCGTCGCGGATCGCATCGATCCGTGCCGCGTCGAGCGTGAGCGCCGAATCACGAATCGCGTTCCATTCGGCTTCGACCTGATCGCGAAAACTGTCGATGCCGATCGCGTTGACCAGAATCTTGATGCGCGCCTTGTAGATGTTGTCGCGTCGGCCGTGCAGGTTGTAGACGCGCAAAATCGCGTCGACATAGCTCAGCAAGTCCTCGCGCGGCAGGAACTCACGAATGACCTTGCCGATGACCGGCGTGCGACCGAGCCCCCCGCCGACGAGCACGCGAAAGCCATGCTCGCCATCGTCGCCACGCACCATCTGCAACCCGATGTCGTGCACCTGCGAGGCGACCCGATCCTGCGCCGAGCCGGTCACCGCGATCTTGAACTTGCGCGGCAAAAACGAAAACTCGGGGTGCAGCGTCGACCACTGGCGCAGCAGCTCGCAATAGATGCGCGGGTCCTCGATTTCGTCGGGTGCGACGCCGGCAAGCGGGTCGGAGGTTACGTTGCGAATGCAGTTGCCGCTGGTCTGGATCGCGTGCATCTGCACGCCGGCGAGTTCGGCGAGGATATCCGGCACGGTCTCGAGCGGCGGCCAGTTGAACTGGAAATTCTGGCGCGTCGTGACGTGGGCAAAACCTCGATCGTAGGTGCGCCCAATATGGGCGAGCATTCGCAGCTGGGTCGAATGCAGCACGCCGTAGGGTACCGCAACCCGCAGCATCGGCGCGTGCCGCTGAACGTAGAGACCGTTGCGCAGGCGCAACTGCTTGAAGACCTCCTCGTCGAGCTGGCCGGCGAGATAACGCCGGGTCTGATCGCGAAACTGCGCAACTCGTTGCTCGACCAGTTGTTGATCGACCTGGCTGTATGCGTACATGGTGTAACCCGGCGTCGGTCATTCGGCAGGCCAATATAGCTCGGCGCATATATCTCAAAAAACGATAATTCGAGATACATTATTCGAATCCTCGATTTGCCGGTCCCTCGGCCGCCGCTCGATGACGGTGCGGCCCGGTCGCACGACCGCGGCGGCGGGATTGCAAGCACCGGTGCGGGCTGACACAATAGTTTTCATTTTCGGGGGGTCACATGGGATTTCTAGCCGGCAAGAAGGCGCTGGTCGTCGGCATCGCGAGCAATCGTTCGATCGCCTACGGCATCGCGCAGGCGATGCACCGCGAAGGTGCCGAACTCGCGTTCAGCTACGCCAACGACAAGCTCAAACCGCGCGTCGAAAAGTTTGCCGCCGAGTTCGGTTCCGATATCATCCTGCCCTGCGACGTGACCAGCGACGCCGAAATCGAAGCGCTGTTCGGCGCCCTCGGCGAGCGTTGGGAATCGCTCGACGCGCTCGTGCACTCGGTTGCGTTCGCGCCCCGCGAAGCGCTCGCCGGCGACTATCTCGCCAACCTCGATCGCGAGGGTTTTCGCGTCGCCCACGACATCAGCTCCTACAGTCTCGCGGGCATGGCCAAGGCCGCGCGACCGCTGATGCAGGGCACCAACGGCGCAATCATCACGATGACTTATCTCGGCTCGCAGCGCGCCTTGCCCAACTACAATATCATGGGCGTGGCCAAGGCCAGCCTCGAGGCCAACGTGCGCTATCTCGCCGCCGCGCTCGGCCCCGAGGGCATCCGCGTCAATTCGATCTCGGCGGGCCCGATCAAGACCCTTGCCGCGGCCGGTATCGGCGATTTCAAGAAGATTCTCGACGAGGTTGAGACCAACGCGCCGCTCAGGCGCAACGTGACGATCGACGATGTCGGCAACGTCGGCGCATTTCTCTGTTCCGACCTCGCGGCTGGTATCACCGGAGAGAATATCTTCGTCGATTCGGGCTACAACATCGTCGGCATGGGCGTTATCGACTAGTCCGTTTCCTTTCCGGCGTCGCGCCGCCGCGCGGGTCCGGGACTACCCTGCCCTAGCCATCCAGTTCGTCGAGCGGCGTGCGCACGACTTCGGCCTGGCGCTTGATGTGATCGACGACCGCCTGGTACTCGGCCGCGGCAGTCGCCTCGGCAAGCGTGTCGGCGGCCGAGTCGTCGGTTTCGGCGGCCGCCTGCACGGCGCTCAGTTCGATGATCGCAAAGTCGCCGTTGGCGGTGGTCACGCCGCTGAATTGCGGACCCGTGACCGGCTTCGGCATCTGGAAGGCGTGCGCGCGCAGCGCCGGGTCGATTTCGGCCTGGTCGCGGTCGATGAAATCGCGATCGACGATCGGCACCGACCAATCGGCGGCAATCGCCTCGAGCGTCTTGCCCGATTGCAGCTGTGCCAACGCCTCGGTGCCGGCTTCGAGGTTGCGCTGCCGGGCCTGAACCTGACGCAGCTCCTGTTCGATTTGCGCCCTGACCTCGGCGAGCGCCTGCTGCTGCGGCGGTTGGTGTTCGCCGACGCGTAGAAAAACGACGCGCTCGTCACCGAGTTCGATCGCCTCGCTGTTCAGGCCCTGCTGCAGGGTTTCGGGGGCAAAGGCGGCCTGACGGATACGACTGTCGGCGGCGATACCGCTGCCTTCGAAACGGCTGAACCAGTCGCTACGCTCGAGCGCGAGACCCAGCTCTTCGGCGGCGGGGGCGAGCGAGTCCGGTTGCTCGTAAGCCAGGTTGGCGAGATTTTCGACCAGGTCGTAGATTTGCCCCTCGGCGCGTTCGGTTCTGATCTCGTCTTCGAGCACGGCACGGACCGCGTCCAGCGGCTGCACTTCGCCGCCGCGAATCGCGTCGAGCCTGATCAGGTGCCAGCCGAAACCGGTCCTGACCGGCTCGCTCAGTTCACCGACCTCGAGCGCATAGAGAACGTCTTCGAAATCCTTGACCATCACGCCACGCTCGATTTCGCCGAGATCACCGCCGGCGTCGGCCGAGCCCGGGTCCTCCGAGTACTCGCGCGCGAGGTCGGCGAAGTTTTCACCGTCGACGATGCGTTGGCGCAGTTCGTCGATGCGCGCGCGCACCGTGGCGGCATCGTCGTCACCGGCTTTTAACAGGATATGGCTGGCCTCGCGAATTTCCGGACTCGCGTAGGCCGCAAGATTATCTTCATAGCGCCCCCTAACCTCCTCCGGGTCGACGCGAATGGCCTCCTTGATATCGTCGAGACTGATCTCGATGTACTCGATGCGCACTCGCTCGGGGGTCTTGAATCGCGCCTGGTTGGTCGCGAAATACTGCTCGATCTCGTCGTCGGAAATTTCGATCGACGCCGGATCCGTCGAATGGCTGAGCGTTCGAATCTTGCGCTTCTGACTCGCCAGGCTCGCATACAGCCGGCGTTGTCCCGGCAGCGTGAACGCGGTGGCAACGATGCCGTCGCGAAACTGCTCGAGCGTTTGGTTGCTCCGCAACTCGGCTTCGAAGGCGAGCGGCGAGTAACCCAGCGAGCCGAGCTGGGCTTGATACAGTTCCGGATCGAAGCGCCCGTCGGACTGAAACGCGTCCATGCCGCGAATGATGCCGCCGAGATCGCCGTCGCCAATGCGGTAGCCGCGCGATTCGATGTATTGCCGCAGCGCGACTTCCTCGATGATCTGCTCACGCACCTGCGAACGCAGCCGGGTTTCGTCGCCAAAACTCTCCGGAATGCTACCGCCGAACAGCTGAAACAGTCGCTGACGATAATTGGCGTAGGCCCGATCGAGGTCTTGAGCGCTGATTTCCTCGCCGTTGACGACCGCGGCAGGCGGCAGCTCGCCGCCGCCGAAGTACGAGTTGACACCCCACAGCGCAAACGGGATGCTGATCAGGAATATGATGCCGTAGGCAATCCAGCCGGTAACCTTGTCGCGAATGGCTTGCAGCATGGGATTCGGAGTCGGTTCTTTCCCGCGATCGACACGAAATAGCGCCCGGTACGAGCGCTATCGATAGTGGCGGAGTGGACGGGACTCGAACCCGCGACCCCCGGCGTGACAGGCCGGTATTCTAACCAACTGAACTACCACTCCTGATTGTGTGGTGGGTGCTGACGGGATCGAACCGCCGACCCTCGCCTTGTAAGGGCGATGCTCTCCCAGCTGAGCTAAGCACCCGGGACCCAAAAAGGTGCGCTAGTTTACTGCGTCTTTGAGCGCTTTGCCAGCCTTGAATGCCGGTACCTTGGAGGCGGCGATCTGAATGGCCGCACCGGTGCGGGGATTGCGCCCCATGCGCGCGTCACGGTGGCGAACCAGGAACGTTCCAAAACCAACGATGGTCACTTGATCTCCCGACTTCAAAGCCTCGGTCACGGCCCCGATCACTCCGTCAACCGCACGCGAAGCATCAGTTTTATTCAAATCGGCAGCGTTTGCGACAGCATCAATCAATTCGGATTTATTCATTAGATTTTTCCACTTGGTTAGGTTGAAGTATTTATAAGCCCGACGGGCGGACAGGGAACAACATGCGATCGGCATGCAGATCGTTTTCCAGGCGAGCCGCTTTCAGGCTCCTTGATATCCCCCGTCCAGTGCGTCGAATTAAACCAACAGCACGCTTTACGGTCAACCGTCAAAGCTCAAAAACTTTCAATAAGTCGAATTATTTCACTAACGGTCAATGCGCTCTGACGCGCGACGATTTCTTGTCTTTCTCCTTAGACTCGGCTGCCTCCTCGCCGCCCTCGCCGGCTTTCGGCAGCGGCGTGGGCTGATGCGCGAGCGCGACCTCCAGCACCTGGTCGATCCAGCGTACCGGAATGATTTCGAGCTTCTCCTTGATATTGTCGGGAATCTCGGCGAGGTCTTTTTCGTTCTCCTCGGGAATCAGCACCTTGGTAATATTCCCGCGATGCGCGGCGAGCAGCTTTTCCTTGAGTCCACCGATCGGTAACACCTCGCCGCGCAGCGTAATTTCACCGGTCATCGCGACCTCGGCCTTAACCGGGATCTGCGTCAACGCCGACACCAGCGCGGTGCACATGCCGACGCCGGCGCTCGGACCGTCCTTCGGCGTCGCGCCCTCGGGCACGTGAATGTGTATGTCCTTGGTTTCGTTGAAATCGCGATTGACGCCGAGAATATCGGCGCGGCTGCGCACGACGGTCATCGCCGCCTGGATCGATTCTTTCATGACGTCGCCGAGCTGGCCGGTTTGCACGAACTTGCCCTTGCCGTCGACCACCGCGGCCTCGATGGTCAGCAATTCGCCGCCGACCTCGGTCCAGGCGAGACCGGTGACCTGTCCGATCTGGTCTTTTTCGTCGGCCGATCCGAAACGGAAACGTTTCACGCCGAGGTATTTTTCGACGTTTTCGTCGGTGAAAGTCAGCTTGCGGGTCTCGGCGTTGAGCAACATTTCCTTGACCGCCTTGCGGCACAATTTGGAAATCTCGCGCTCGAGATTGCGCACCCCCGCCTCGCGGGTGTAACGGCGAATGATTTCGAGCACCGCGCTCTGCTCGATTTCGATTTCCTCGTCCTTCAAACCGTTTTCCTTGATCTGCTTCGGAATCAGGTACTTGAGCGCAATGTTCAGCTTTTCGTCCTCGGTATAGCCGGGGATGCGGATGACTTCCATCCGATCGAGCAGCGGCCCGGGAATGTTCATGCTGTTCGAGGTCGCGACGAACATCGTATCCGACAGGTCGAACTCGACCTCGAGATAGTGATCGGCGAAGGTGTTGTTCTGCTCGGGATCGAGCACCTCGAGCAGCGCCGACGCCGGGTCGCCGCGGAAGTCCATCGCCATCTTGTCGATTTCATCGAGCAGGAACAGCGGGTTACGCACGCCGACGCGGGCAAGATTCTGGATGATCTTGCCCGGCATTGAGCCGATATAGGTCCGGCGGTGACCGCGAATCTCGGCTTCGTCGCGCACGCCACCGAGCGACATGCGCGAAAATTTACGATTGGTTGCGCGCGCGATCGAGCGGCCGATGGAGGTCTTGCCGACACCGGGCGGTCCGACCAGGCACAGGATCGGGCCCTTCAGTTTGCGCACGCGCTGCTGCACCGCGAGATACTCGAGAATCCGCTCCTTGACCTTCTCGAGGCCATAGTGATCCTCTTCGAGCACCTTCTCGGCTTGCGCGAGATCGCGACGGATCTTGGATTTCTTTTTCCACGGCACGCTGACGAGCCAGTCGATATAGTTGCGCACGACCGTCGCCTCGGCTGACATCGGCGACATCATCTTGAGCTTGTTGAGCTCCGAATCGGCCTTGTCGCGGGCCTCCTTGGGCATGCCCGATTCCTCGATCTTGCGCTGCAGGTCCTCGACTTCGTTGGGCGCGTCGTCCATGTCGCCGAGTTCCTTCTGGATCGCCTTCATCTGCTCGTTGAGATAATACTCGCGCTGGCTCTTCTCCATCTGCTGCTTGACGCGGCCGCGGATGCGCTTCTCGATCTGCATCAAATCGATTTCGCCCTCGATCTTGCTCATGATGTGCTCGATGCGCTCGCGCGGATCCTGGATTTCGAGGATTTCCTGCTTTTCATCGAGCTTGAGCGACATGTGCGCGGCAATCGTGTCGGCGAGCCGGCTCGGATCGTCGATGCCGGACAGCGACGTCAGAATTTCCGGCGGCACCTTCTTGTTGAGCTTGACGTATTGATCGAACAGGTTGAGCACCGAACGCAGCAATACCTCGGCTTCGCGGTCGTCGACCAGGCTCGACTTCTCGATCACCTGGACCGCGGCCGAGTAGTACTCGTTGGTTTCGAGCAGGCTGTCGACAACGACTCGCTCACCGCCTTCGACCAGCACCTTGATCGTGCCGTCGGGCAGCTTGAGCATTTGCAGGATCGTCGACAGGGTGCCGATCTGGTACAGGTCTTCCTGCGTCGGATCGTCAACCTCGGCATTCTTCTGCGCCAGCAGCAGGATCTTTTTGTTATCGGCCATCGCCGCCTCGAGGGCGAGGATCGATTTTTCGCGACCGACAAACAACGGGATCACCATGTGCGGGTAAACCACCACGTCGCGCAGCGGCAGTACCGGGATCAGCTGGCGTTCCTGCTGCTCGGCGAGGAGGTTATCTTGATAGTCGGACATAGGTGCCTCAAAGCGTGGGACTCGAGTGTATATGGGTTGTCGACAGTCGTTTTCAACCCGGCTCTCAACTGCCTGGCTTAAGGCTACTCGTCGGAAGCCACGCGCTGCATTTCACCGCCCTCGTAGATCACGTAGGGCTGGGCATGTCCTTCGATGACCGCGGCGTCAACGACGACCTTGCTGACGTTTTCCATCGCGGGAAGATCGTACATGATTTCGAGCAGGGTATTCTCGAGGATCGTGCGCAGACCGCGGGCGCCGGTCTTGCGTTCCATGGCCTTCTTCGCGACCGCGGTCAGCGAGTCCGGGCGGAATTCGATCTCGCAGCCTTCGATCTCGAACATCTTCTGGTACTGCTTGGTAATCGCGTTCTTCGGTTCGGTCAGAATCTTGACGAGCGCGTCCTCGTCGAGTTCCTCGAGCGTTGCGACGACCGGCAGACGACCGACGAATTCGGGGATCAGGCCGTACTTGATCAGATCTTCGGGCTCGACCCGAGCGATGATTTCGCCGAACAGGTCTTTCTTGTCCTTGCTCTTGACGTCGGCGCCGAAGCCGATGCCACCCTTCTCCGAGCGATTGAGGATGACCTTGTCGAGACCGGCGAACGCACCGCCGCAAATGAACAGAATCTTGCCGGTATCGACCTGCAGAAACTCCTGTTGCGGATGCTTGCGACCGCCCTGGGGCGGTACCGACGCGACCGTGCCCTCGATCAGTTTCAGCAGCGCCTGCTGCACGCCTTCGCCGGACACGTCGCGGGTAATCGACGGGTTATCGGACTTGCGCGAAATCTTGTCGATCTCGTCGATGTAGACGATGCCGGTCTGCGCCTTCTCGACGTCGTAGTCGCATTTCTGCAACAGCTTCTGAATGATGTTTTCGACGTCTTCGCCGACGTAGCCGGCCTCGGTCAGCGT
>JBPEYE010000100.1:0-7845 GCA_052030825.1 Gammaproteobacteria bacterium
CTACACCCTGATCGAACTGTACCCGTTCGCCGACGTAACGCTGGCGCACTTCGATCTTTATCGACTCGGCGATCCGGAAGAACTGGAGTTCCTGGGTTATCGTGACTACCTGAGAGAGGACACCCTGTGCCTGATCGAATGGCCGGAGCGCGCTTGCGGCTGGCTGCACGAGGTCGATCTCGAGATCCGAATTGCCTACGATCCCGGGGGTCGCCGGGTGCGGTTTGTGGCGGTCAGCGCCCGCGGTCGCAAATGGCTGGCGCGCCTTGCCGCCGTCGAACCGGCCTGATTCTTCAGAGAGTTTTTAAAAACAGTCAGTATCTCGTTAATAAATATAGAAATATTGTTGATTTTTCCTGAGGCTTTGACTATAAATAGCGTCCAGGTGTAGGCACAACAACGAAAACCATGGGCGTAATCTCGACAGCAAGGCGGGTTTTCCTGAGGCGGGCGACGCGGTTCGGCCTGTCGCTGGCGCTATTTGGCGCCGCGCGCCCGGCGCTGGCGCGGCCGAGTAAAACCCTGACCGGTATCCGCATTTCACAATCCGCCGACGACCATACCCGCGTCGTGTTCGATCTGACCGCCAACGTCGAGCACCGGCTGTTTACGCTGGCCGATCCGCACCGGGTCGTCATCGACCTGCACGATACGCGCAAGAGCGAGGCGCTCGCGGTCGGTCGTACCTCCACCAGCCTGATGCAGGGTATGCGCTCGGCGAGCAAGACCAACGGTCGCCTGCGCGTCGTACTCGATTTGCACGGCAAGGTACGTCCGCGCAGCTTCACGCTCCAACCCGACGGCAAATCGGGGCATCGCCTGGTGGTCGACCTGCACGCGACGCGGCTGAGCCCGACGCCGATCAAGACCAAGGAACAGGAGCGCCTGCAACACAAACAGCAATATGTCATCGCGATCGATCCCGGTCACGGCGGGCGCGATCCCGGCGCGATCGGCAAGCGCGGAACGCGCGAGAAAGACGTCGCGCTGTCCGTCGCCAAGCGGATGAAGACGATCATCGATCGCAGCAACGGCTACCGCGCCGTCCTGACGCGCGACGGCGATCGATTCGTCAGCCTGCGCAACCGCGTCAAGAAGGCGCGCGCCGCCGAAGCCGACATTTTTGTCTCGTTACACGCCGATTCGTTCAAGAGTCCGCGCGCGCGCGGGGCCTCGGTTTACGCCTTGTCACTGTCGGGCGCAACTTCGGAAGCGGCGCGCTGGATTGCCGAGAAAGAGAACGCCTCCGACCTGATCGGCGGTATCAGTCTCGACGACAAGGATGACCTGATCGCGTCGGTATTGCTCGACCTTTCACAAACCGCGACCATCCAGGACAGCCTCGATCTCGGCAACGACGTGCTCGAGAACATCGGCAAGGTTTCCAAGCTCAACAACCGCCAGGTCCAGCAGGCCGGTTTCGCCGTGCTCAAGGCGCCCGATATGCCGTCGATCCTGATCGAAACCGCGTTCCTGTCGAACCCGAACGAAGAACGCAAACTGCGCAACCCGAAGCACCAGCAGAAACTGGCGCGCGCGGTCTTCGCCGGCATTCAGAAACACCTCGCGCGCCGTAACGCCTGATCCTCAGGCGACGAACTCCCGCACCGCGTCCCGGTACGCCGGGAAATCGACGATGTCATTGTGCGCGGCGCCGGCAATCTCGACGTAGCGCAGCGGCGCCTGGGTAAATCGCGCCTTCAACGCGAGCGTGCACGCACGCGGTATTTCGCGATCGTGCTCGGCGCTCGCGATCATGACCGGTACCTCGATTCGTCCGGCGAGCGCCGCCGAGTCGAAGCGATCCTTCAGCAGCCAGCGCACCGGAAAGATCGGGTAGAGTCGCTGCGCGACTTCGGTCACGCTGTCGTAGGGGGTCAGCAGCAGCAGTTTTTCGAGCGGCCGGTGCGCCGCGAGGTAGACCGCGACACCGCTGCCGAGGCTGCGGCCGTAGGCCGTGACCGACGCGTGCCGGTTGCGCAGCCAGTCGCAGATCGCCAGCGCATCGTCGCACAACGCGGTCTCGCTCGGGCGCCCCGTGCTCAGTCCGTACCCGCGGTAGTTGAACAGGTAGACCGTGTAGTTGCGGAATACGTCCTCGAAGAACTCGCGGCGGTGGGTGACCATTTCAGAGTTGCCGCCGAAGTAAACCAGCGCCTTGTCGCGGCCCGGATTCAACACCCAGCCGTGGAGCGCCGCGCCGTCGGTTTCGAGCGTGACCGAATCGGCGTCGAAGCCCGCATCCTGCGCTACCGGAAAGTAAAGCAGCGCGCGCTGGCGGACGTAAAGCCAGGCGCCGACCGACAGGTAGAGCGCGACCACGGCAACGGCGATGATGGCCAGGTACAGCATGCCGTGGGCTCATCCCGGGTGGGATTTTCTGATATCCTTTGCGCTCGACGAGTCCACGACTCAATACTACTGAAGCCTGCCCGCATGAACAAACTCGACCAGCTCAAATCGATGACCCAGGTGGTCGCCGACACCGGCGATATCGACGCCATCGGCCAGTATCAGCCGCAGGACGCGACCACCAATCCGTCGCTGCTGCTGAAGGCGGCCGACACGCCGCGTTACCAGCCCCTGATCGACGCCGCGCAGCGCTGGGGCCGCGAGCAGGGGGGTGGTCCGGGGTCGATGGCGGCCGCCGCCTGTGACTACCTCGCCGTCAGCGTCGGGCTCGAAATTCTCGAATCCATTCCGGGCCGGGTTTCGACCGAGGTCGACGCGCGGCTGTCGTTCGACCGGGAGGCGACGGTCGCGCGGGCGCGGCGGCTCATCGAACTCTACGAAAAGCGTGGTAGCAGCCGCGAGCGCGTGCTGATCAAGATCGCCTCGACCTGGGAAGGCATCCAGGCGGCGCGCGAACTCGAGCCCGAAGGCATTCGCTGCAACCTGACGCTGTTGTTCAGCTTCGTGCAGGCGGTTGCGGCGGCCGAGGCCGGCGTGTTCCTCATTTCGCCGTTTGTCGGTCGCATTCTCGACTGGCACCTGGCTGCGACCGGTGCCGCATCGATTCCGCCGGACGAGGATCCGGGGGTCGAGTCGGTGACACGAATTTATAACTACTACAAACGCTACGGCTACGAGACCGTCGTCATGGGCGCGAGCTTTCGCAATACCGGACAGATCGAAAGGCTTGCCGGCTGCGACCGGCTGACGATCAGCCCGGGGCTGATGCGGGAGCTCGCGGCGGACGAATCGCGCCTCGAGCGGCGCCTGCGTCCCGATCACAAGGCCGACGTGCCGGCGCGGCTCGATCTCGACGAAAAGCGTTTCCGCTGGCAACTCAACGAGGACGCGATGGCCACCGAAAAGCTCGCCGAAGGCATTCGCCTGTTCGCCCGCGACCAGGACAAACTCGAAGCGCGACTCGTCGCCTGAGCGTCTTGGCGCACATCCACACGCTGCCGTCGCACCTGGTCAACCAGATTGCCGCTGGCGAGGTCGTCGAGCGGCCCGCATCGGTGGTCAAGGAACTCATCGAGAACAGCCTCGATGCCGGCGCCGGCGCGATCACCGTCGAGGTCGACGCGGGCGGCACGCGCGCAATCCGCGTCAGCGACGACGGTTGCGGCATCGAGCGCGACGAGCTGGTACTCGCGCTGTCGCGCCACGCGACCAGCAAGATTTCGAGCCTCGAGGACCTCGAGCAGATCGGTTCGCTCGGGTTCCGCGGCGAAGCCTTGCCGAGTATCGCCTCGGTTTCGCGGCTGACGCTTTGTTCGCGGCGCCAGGGCGCCGAGCATGCGTGGAAACTGGAAGCGCGCGGCGACGCCGGTCCGCTGCCCGACGCCTTGCCCCAGGGCACTCGCGTCGAGGTTCGGGAACTGTTCTACAACGTCCCGGCGCGAAAGAAATTCTTGCGCACCGAACAAACCGAATACCGCCACATCGAGGCGCTTTTCAAAAGTCTCGCGCTGAGCCATTCGCGGGTCGCGTTCCGCCTGCTGCATAACCAGAAGATGGTTTACCAGCTGCCGTCGGCGGCGTCGATCGACGATCGCCGTCGGCGCCTCGCCACGCTGTGCGGCAAGGCCTTCGCCGACAGCCTCGTCGAGATCGACGTCGGTTACGACGACTTGCGGCTCGAGGGCTGGGTCGCACTGCCGACTTTCAGCCGCAGCCAGGCCGACCTGCAGTACTTTTTCGTCAACGGTCGCCTGGTGCGAGACAAGCTCGTCGGCCACGCGGTGCGCCAGGCTTACCAGGACGTTTTGTTTCACGGTCGCCATCCGGCCTACGTGCTGACGCTGACGATGCCGGCGCGCGCGCTCGACGTCAACGTGCATCCGCAGAAACACGAGGTCCGTTTTCGCGATTCACGCGCGGTGCACGATTTCCTGTTCCGCAGCCTGCATCGTGCGCTCGCCGAGGTGCAGCCGGAGCAACAGGTCGAATCGCCCGGGTTCGCACTCGCCGATACCCGTCCGGGCCAGGTCGATCCAGGCGGGGCCGAAACGAGCGGACAACCCCGGCAGGGCGGACTCGGCCTCGCGTCGCCGCGAAGCCGCGATCGCGACCGGCGGGTCGCCGAATCGATGCAGGCCTACGGCGCGCTGCTGGCCGGCGTCGCGCGCGACCCGGATCTGGCCGATGCCGCTACCGAAGTACCGCCGCTCGGCTACGCGCTGGCGCAGCTCAAGGGCGTTTACATTCTCGCCGAAAACCGTGATGGCCTGGTCGTCGTCGACATGCACGCGGCGCACGAACGCATCGTCTACGAACGCATGAAGCAAAGCGCCGAGCGCGAGGCCATCGTCGCCCAACCGCTACTCGTGCCGCTGACCTTCAACGTCAGCCCGGCCGAGGCCGATCTCGTCGATGCGCGCCAGGAAACCTTCGCTCGGCTCGGTTTCCAGGTCGAACGCCTGGGCCCGGAGCAACTGCGCGTGCGCGCGGTCCCGGCACTGCTCAAGCATGCCGACAGCGAGCAACTGCTGCGCGACGTGCTCGCCGACCTCACCGAGCACGACCACTCGGCGCGGATCGACGAGACGCTCAACGAAATGCTCGCGACCATGGCCTGCCACGCCTCGGTCCGCGCCAATCGCAAGCTCACGCCCGACGAGATGAATGCGCTGCTGCGCGACATCGAGCAAACCGAGCGCAGCGGCCAGTGCAACCACGGTCGACCGACCTGGAAGCAGTTGAGCCTCGATGAGCTCGATCGCCTGTTTCTGCGCGGGCGCTGATCTTGGCCCCGCCGGTCCTGCTGCTGATGGGCGCGACGGCGACCGGCAAGACCGAGCTCGCGCTTGAGCTTGGCGAGCGCTTTGACTTCGAAATCGTCAGCGTCGATTCGGCGCTGGTCTATCGCGGGATGGATATCGGCACCGCCAAGCCGACACCGGCGCAGCGCGCCACGGTACCGCATCACCTGATCGACCTGCTCGAGCCGACCGAGGCGTTTTCGGCCTGGGCGTTCGTCGCCGCAAGCCGCGAGCGGATCGACGCAATCGCGGCGCGCGGTCGCGGCGCGCTGCTCGCCGGCGGCACGATGCTGTACTTCAATGCTTTCGAACAGGGTTTGAGCCGCCTGCCGGCGGCCGATCGGCGGCTTCGCGAGCACCTCGAGGCGGAGGCCCGCGAACGCGGCTGGCCGGCGCTGCACGCGCGCCTCGGCGAGATCGATCCCGCGAGCGCGGCGCGCATCGAGCCCGGCGACGCGCAGCGTATCCAGCGCGCGCTCGAGGTGCACGCGTTGACCGGCCTGCCGCTGTCGAGCCTGCACGCTCGACGCGATGCGGGCTACCCGGGTCCGATTCACCGGATCATCCTCGACGCACCTGACCGCGCAGGCCTGCACGCGCGGATCGAACGGCGGTTTCGGGCGATGCTCGAACAGGGCCTCATCGAAGAGGTCGAGCGCCTGCGTGCGCGCGGTGACCTGGACCCGGAGCTGCCGTCGATGCGCGCGGTTGGCTATCGCCAGGTCTGGCGCTACCTCGACGGCGAGACGGATCGCGAGCAGATGATCGCCGCCGCGATCGCGGCGACGCGGCAGCTCGCCAAGCGCCAGTTGACCTGGCTGCGCAAGCAACCACCGGGGCAGGCCTTCGATTGCCTGAATTACCGTAAAGATGATATATTCCGACGGGTTGAGCGCGCTTTCGAGCGTGCCTGAGGGGAACGAATTCGGGCGAAGGGAATCAAACAAGCTACCATTGGCTCAGGCGATTAGGCCCGGTAGATAGACAATAATAATCCTAAGGAGAATTGATTATGTCAAAAGGGCAAATGTTACAAGAACCCTATTTGAATGCGCTGCGAAGAGAACATGTACCGGTTTCGATCTTCCTGGTCAACGGCATCAAATTGCAAGGTCAAATAGAGTCTTTCGATCAGTTCGTCGTGTTGCTTAAAAACAACGTCAGCCAGATGGTCTACAAACACGCGATTTCGACGATCGTACCGGCCCGTAACGTGCACATCGAGCACCCGCACGCCGATGACGGAGAGGGTAACCGCTAGGCATGGCCTGCGCCGGAGGGTTCGTTGTTCGAATTTGAGCGGCCGCGCGGCGGTGAACGAGCGCTCCTGGTTCATATCAATTTCCCGTATCAAGCCGACCAGGACGACCAGGCCGAGTTTGTCGAGCTGGTGCGTTCGGCCGACGTCGTCGACGTCGACCTGATCGTCGCCAGCCGGCAAAAGCCGTCGGCGCGTACCTTCATCGGCCGCGGCAAGCTCGAGGAGCTGGCGGCACGCGTCGCCGCGCAGCAGATCGAGGTGGTGCTGTTCAACCACGCGCTGTCGCCGTCGCAGGAGCGCAACCTCGAACGTGAACTCAAGTGCCGCGTGCTCGATCGCACCGGCCTGATCCTCGATATTTTTGCGCAGCGCGCGCAGTCCTTCGAGGGCAAGCTGCAGGTCGAACTGGCGCAACTGAAGCACTTGTCGACCCGGCTGGTGCGCGGCTGGACCCACCTCGAGCGACAAAAGGGCGGCATCGGTCTGCGCGGCCCGGGCGAGACCCAGCTCGAGACCGATCGTCGGTTGCTCGGCAAGCGCATCAAGTACCTCAATGCGCGTCTCGCCAAAGTCGCGAGTCAGCGCGAGCAGGGGCGCCAGGCGCGTAAGAAGGCCGATATCCCGACGGTTGCGCTGGTCGGCTACACCAATGCCGGCAAGTCGACGCTATTCAACGCGCTGACCGCGGCGCGCGCCTACGCCGCCGATCAGCTGTTTGCGACACTCGATCCGACCTTGCGAAAACTCGAGCTGGGCGAGCGCGAACGCGTGATACTGGCGGATACCGTCGGCTTCGTACGCCATTTGCCGCACGACCTGGTCGCGGCATTTCGCGCGACCCTCGCCGAGACCCGTGAAGCCGATCTGATTCTGCACGTCGTCGACAGCGCCGACGACGACCGCCAGGGCAAGATCGAGGCCGTCGAGGAAGTCCTCGACGAGGTCGGCGCCGGCGCGGTTCCGCAGTTACTGGTGTACAACAAGATCGATATCGACGGCTTCGCGCCGCGGATCGATTACGACGACGACGGGCAACCGCGACGCGTCTGGTTGTCGGCGCAATCCGGTGCCGGGCTGGATCACCTCGTTGCAGCCCTCGAGGCGCGTTTCGTCGAGCAGGCGGTATCCTGCGAGCTCGTGCTCGGCGCCGACGAGGGGCAGATTCGGGCGTTTCTGTTCGACGAAGGCGCGATCGAGACCGAAAAATTCGGCAATAATGGCGAATTTCACTTGAAACTGCGCCTGACACCCGCAATATTGAAACGCATGAAACGCAGGTTCGACCTCTCCAGCGATCGCCTCGAAGACCTCGCCGACACGCTTGCAGGCGCTGCGTGATCGCCATACAATCCGCTCTCTTTGAGTGTCGGA
>JBPEYE010000101.1:0-5864 GCA_052030825.1 Gammaproteobacteria bacterium
ACTTACTTCCCGCGCGAACCGAAGTACGGAATGATTTCGTTCCGGCAACTGCTCGAACGCATCGCCGAGGTCTGCCGCGCCGAGCCCGACAAGATTCGACGACAGGGCGACGCCGTACGCCAGGCGTTGATTCAGATCGAGCTTGCCGAGAATCAGAACCAGGAGGCGGCCGGCATCGCCGCGCTCGAGACCTTCGATGCGCAAATGCTGTCGGCCTACGACGACGAGCACGGTGGCTTCGGCAAGGCGCCGAAGTTTCCGCAGCCCGCAATCCTGCGCCAGGCCTTGCGCCGTGCATGGGCGAAACCGGCCGAAGACCCCGTGCGCAGGGCGATCGACCACACGCTCAGGCGCATCGCGGCGGGCGGTATTCAAGATCACGTCGGCGGCGGATTCTTTCGCTACTCGGTCGACGCCGAGTGGATGATCCCGCACTTCGAGAAGATGCTCTACGATAACGGCCAGTTGCTGCAGGTCTTCGCCGAAGCGTTTGCCCTGAGCGGTGACGCGCGATACCGCGTCGCGGCCGACGGGATCGTCGCCTGGCTCGAGGCCGAGATGCGCGCGCCGTCCGGGGCCTGGTACGCCGCGCTCGATGCCGATTCCGAGGGTGAGGAAGGCAAGTTCTACCTGTGGACGCCGGACGCGGTACGCGACCTCGTCGGCGACGAGGCCTACGCCGCGCTGGCGTGGCGTTTCGGGCTCGACCGGCCGGCCAACTTCGAAGGCCGCTGGCATTTGCACGGCTACCACGACGTCGACGAGGTCGTCGCGAAGTTCGAACTCGAAGCCGGGGTCTACGCGGAGCGCCACGCCGAAGCCTGCGCGAGCCTGCTCGCGGCGCGGGCAAAGCGGGTCGGACCGGGGCTCGACGACAAGCGCCTGACGAGCTGGAACGCGCTCGTCGTGCGCGGCCTCGCGACCGCGGCGCGGGTGTTCGCGCGCGCCGACTATCACGCGCTCGCGCGACGCGCGATCGACGCGCTGCGCGCCGAGTGCTGGCACGACAACCGCCTGCTCGCGCTCGCGCAAAGTTCCGGCAAGCGGTTACCCGCCTACCTCGACGACTACGCGCAGTTGCTCGCCGGCGCGCTCGACTGCCTGCAGTTCGAATGGGACGACGAATTACTCGCTTTCGCGGTGACGCTCGCCGAACGACTGCTGGCCGATTTCGAGGACCGCAATTACGGCGGTTTTTATTTCACCGCCGCCGATCACGAAAAGCTGATCCAGCGCCCGAAGTCGTGGCAGGACGAAGCGATGCCGTCGGGCAACGCGGTCGCCGCGCTGGCGCTCCAGCGCCTCGGGGTTTTACTGGGCGAAACGCGTTACTGTGACAGTGCCGGGCGCGCACTGCAGTCGGTGGCGGACAACGTCAACCGGACGCCGTTCTACGCCGCCGGTTTCGTCGCCGTGCTCGAAGAGGTCAGTTCGTCGCCGCTGCAGCTGATCGTGCGTGGCGATCCCGGCGCGCTCGCGGCGTGGCGCGACGCGATCCTGCCACGGCTCACACCGGCGCAATCCGCCTACTTCATTCCCGCAGACGCGCCCGGCCTGCCGCCGGCGCTCGCCGACAAGACCGGCACCGAGCTGCCCGCGGCCTGGCCCTGCGAGGGCTTTTCCTGCCGCGCCCCGATCGCCGACCTCGACGCCGTCCTCGCCGAACTCCAGCGCATCGGAGCCTAGAATTTTCACCGCGTAGAACCGGGCAGTTTGTTGCCTGGCGCTATCCTTCGGTCAGAACAGCAGGACCAGCAGCCAGGTGACGGCGGCGAGCAGGATTGCAATCGCGACCGCGGCCGAGCCCATGTCCTTGGCGCGACCCGAGAGTTCGTGCTGCTCGCCGCCGAAGCGGTCGACGACCGCCTCGAGCGCCGAGTTCAGAATTTCGACCAGTGGCAACAGGATGATGCTGCCCGCCAGCAGGGCTTTCTCGACGCCGCCGTCGCCGAGATACAACCCGAGGGGGATCAGGATCACGCAGGCGCGGATTTCCTGGCGGAAAGCCGGCTCGTGACGATAGGCTGCACGCAGGCCCTGCCACGAGAACCTCGTCGCGTTGATGATTCGCGTAATTTCGCTTTGACCGCTGCCGGCCACGGCCGCTGCTCGATGTTATTGATTGCTCAGCGCACCCATTCGCGGGCCGCCGGTCAGTCTTCCTCGATCGACTCGGTGTAAGCCTCGGCGTCGAGCAAATCGCCGACCTCGTCCGGGTCTTCCATCTTGACCTTGTACATCCAGCCATCTCCATAAGGATCGCTGTTGATGCGCTCGGGCGCGCCTTCGAGTTCTTCGTTGACCTCGACGACTTCGCCGCTGATCGGCGCGTAAGTGTCGGAAGCGGCCTTGACCGATTCGATCACGCCAACCGAATCACCCGCGGCGATCGAGCTGCCGACGTCCGGCAGTTCGACATAGACCAGATCACCCAGCGCCTCCTGGGCATGGTCGGTGATACCAACCGTGGCCATGTCATCCTCGATCAGCACCCATTCGTGCGTCGACAGATATTTCAATTCCGCTGGTACATCGCTCATTTATTATTACCCTCCAGGTTAATCATGACTTTCCCTTCGCGGACGAAGGGAAGTTTGACAATCTCGGCCTCGAGCAGCTTGTCGCGAACCTCGACTTCAACCGTCCCCGTAACCTCGGCCGGAATGCGCGCCATCGCAATCGAACGCTTCAGGGTCGGTGAGTAACTGCCCGAGGTGATCTCGCCCTCGCCGTTTGCAGTGACGACCTTCAAATGGCTTCGCAGCACGCCCTTGTCCAATAATAGCAGACCGACGAATTGTTGTTGAACGCCGGCCGCGAGCTCGGCCGCGAGCGCCTTGCGACCGATGAACTCGCGCTCGTCTTTCATCGCCACGGTCCACGCCAGACCCGACACCAGCGGGCTCGTGGTCTCGTTCATGTCGGCGCCGTAGAGGTTCATGCCGGCCTCGAGACGCAGCGTATCGCGCGCGCCGAGACCGCAGGGCGGCACGCCGGCCTCGCGCAGGCGGTTCCACAAATCCGCGATCGAATCCGCCAGGGTCATGATCTCGAAGCCATCCTCGCCGGTATAACCGGTGCGCGCGACGAAGCAATCGTCGAATTCGGCCGCCTGGAAGCGCTGCAACTGCGCGATTGTCGCTTGCTGGTAATCGGCGAACATCGGCAGCGCCCGGTCGCGCGCGTTCGGCCCCTGCACCGCGATCATCGCGACGTCGTCGCGCCACTTCACCGTCAGGTCGCCGAAATGCTGCGCCTGCTTTTCGAGCCACGCGAGATCCTTGTCGCGCGTCGCCGAATTGATCACGACGCGATAGTGCTGCTCACGCAGGAAATAGACGATCAGGTCGTCGATCACGCCACCGTCGTCGTTGAGCATGCAGCTGTAGAGCGCCTTGCCGTTGACGGTGAGTTTGCCGACATCGTTGGCGAGCAGATATTGCAGGTAAGCCCTTGCATCGCCGCCGCCGACGTCGACGACGGTCATGTGCGACACGTCGAACATGCCGCAATCGTTGCGCACCGCCTCGTGCTCCTTGATCTGCGAACCGTAGTTGATCGGCATGTCCCAGCCGGCGAAATCGACCATCTTCGCCGCAGCGTCGACGTGACACTGGTACAGTGGTGTCTTGTGACCCATGATGCGCGCTCCCCCTGTCGGCCGAGGTGCCCGGCCCCGGGGCCAAGGATAGTGGCAGTCGCGGGTGAAGAAAAGACCTAGATACAGATCAGGGCGTCGCCGTTTTCGTCGACCAGGGTCTGCTCGATCTCTTCGATTGCGGCGTCGGCTTGCGAGCGGGCCTCGGCAATAGCTTCTTCGCGAGCTCGCTGGCTTTCGAGAAAATCGAGCAGATCGCTGAGAATTTCCTCCGGAATTTCAGGGCTGACGCCGAGCACCGTGAAGACCGGTCCGTTGACGTCGAGAAAGAGCAGGTTGCCGCCGGCGTCGATGACCTGATCGAAATTACCGCTGACGCCGCCGCTGAAGACGAACGGCACGAAGTTACCGGTGACGAGCCCGAGCGATGTCGTCGTGAATCCGATCAGCAGAGTGCCGCCGTTTAGCGTCGCCGGCCCGGTCACGATGAACTGGTCCGACACCGTGTTGAAGCCGTCGTTGAAGACCTCGATGACCATCGCCGCATTCGCGTTCTGGGTGTAGCTGCCGTTGACCGTCAGGTTGCCGATCGCGCCGAAGCCGCCGGCGACGACCGCGCCGGCGTCGTTGAGCACGTTGCCGACAACCGTTCCGGTGCCGGACAGGAACGAGCCGTTACCGAGCGTCAGCAAGTTGCCGTTGAGATCGAGATTGGCGTTGACCAGGCCGACGCTGCCGTTGATGTTCGCGACCGCCGGCAGCGTCACGTTGGGCGCGGTGACGGTCATCGCACTGAACGGGTTGGTGGTCAGACTCGCGCTCGCGACCGTGCCGCCGGTCCAGAGAAAACTGTTTTGCACCACGACCGGGTCGCCGGCCAGGGTCGCGCTGCCGCTGAGCAGCAGTCCCGCGGTGGTGAAGGTGCCACCGGCCAGGTTCATCGTCGCGGTCGCGGTGTTGCTGACGTGGACGGTACCGAAGGAATTGAACGCGTTGGTAAAGATCCGATCCTGGGCGATCTCAAGAACGGTGTTGGTATTGGTGAAATAGGTCGCCAGGTCGGCGCCGGTCTCGGCGTCATCGATCACGAGGGTGCCGCCGAGCACGTTGATCTGGCTGTTGCCGGTATTGACCAGGTCAACCGCAATGGTCGTGTTGCCGCCCCAGTTGTTGAAGGTGCCGTCGGTGTTGTCGAGGGTGCCGACGCCGGTGATATCGGCGTTACTGAAATGGTTGATGCTGGTGCCGCCGGTGTTGTCGATGACGGCGCCGCCGGCGAGCACGAGGTTGCCGTCACCGAAGATGTTCAGATCGTTCTGGTTCAGCACCAGCGTGGCCCCGTCTAGCGTCTTGATGGCGGGGCCGGCCAGCGTCAACTCGGTCGTGCCGGGCGAACCGGCGAGCACGACCGGCGCGCCGGCGAAGATCGTGCCGCCGCTCCATAAATTGTTCAGATTGACCAGGTTGGCGCCGGCCGAGTAGGTCACCGCGCCGCCGCTCAGGTCGAACGCGCCGTTGTGCGTCACCAGTCCGGTACAGTTCGCGCTGCCGCCCGTCTGCGCGAAATCGCCGTCGAACTGCGACCCGCCGAAGTTGGTCACCGCGCCGCCGTTGTTCCAGAGGAAGGACCCCGCCGACGTCGCGATGTCGTTTACCGGCGCGCCGTCTTGCGTCAGCAGCGTCGCGCCGGCCTGCACGCTGAGGCTGCCGTCGAGGGTCAGACCGTTGGCGACGGTCAGCGTCCCGCCGGTGAGGTTGAGCGAGCCGCCGTTGCCGATCGCGAGCGAGTTGGCGTTGCCGCCGGCAACCGCGGTCACGTTGAATGCGCCGATAACGACGTCGTCTCCAATCCCCGGTACGCCGAAATTCCAGTTCAGCGCGTCGTCCCAGTTGATGCCATCGCCGCCGCCGATCCACGTGAACGCGCCCGCGACGTTGGCCGCGAGATCGACGAAGGTGCCGCCATAGACCGGCGGATCGAGCGTTCCCGGCAGCGACACCAGGCCAAAAAACTGCCCGACGACGGCGCCGGCGGTAACCGCGCGATAGTTATCGCCGGGCGCCTGGACGTAACCACCGATATTGGTGACCGTCAGGTCGCCATCGAGCGTCGCGGTACCGGAAACCGCCAGCTGGTCGTGAAAACCGGCGCCGGCGCCCGGATTGACGCCGTTCAACTCGATTTCGAGGATTCCGGTCGATCCCTGGGAATAATTGCCGGTGACGTTCAACACCGCGATGTCGTTGAGGCCGATGCCCGGCGCGA
>JBPEYE010000102.1:0-21467 GCA_052030825.1 Gammaproteobacteria bacterium
AGCACTGGGGCAAGCCGAAGCTGGTCGAACGGATGATCGATACGGCCTATAACTGGTGGGCCGGCGGCAACAAGCCGACCTGCCTGATCACGGACCTGAGCCGCAAGCGCTTCAAGCAGACCACCGGCCACAAGACCCACAAGAGCGGCGAGGACGGCGATTTCGACCTCGCCAGGACCCTGCCGCGCGACGGCAGGTTCACCCGGGCGAAGCGCGCCAAGTGCGTCAAGTTCATGAAATGCTGTCTCGAAGCGGGCTTCTCGCGGGTGCTGTTCACCGACCAGGACGCGGTCGACACGGTCAACGCCTGGGCCGAGCTCAACGGTATCCCGGGGCGCGCGAAATACGCTAAAGGCCACGACAATCACTTCCACGTCGACCTCTGAACGGCGTTCGGAGTTTAACCCGGCACCAAGGCGCTGCTGCAAAATTTGGCGCGAGTCGACGGATCCCGGCATCAATCGATAATCCCGATTTTACCGGCGGAAATTTGACCGGGTACTGGACCGTCGGGGACGGGCTGATTATGCTGGGGCGAGTCCCGGTCAGCCACGAGGCATCATGTCACCGACATCGAAATCCGGCGACGGCTGGCAACGACAGCTGTTCGCCACGTTGAAGAACTTCGCCGTGCGGCACGTCGTCTACGTGCCCGACGCGGGGCATTCGACACTGATCCGGATGGCGGGCGACGACCCGCAAATCGAGTCGATTGCGCTGACCACCGAGGAAGAAGGTATTGGTTACCTCGCCGGCGCCTGGCTCGGCGGCGAGCGCGGTGTGTTGCTGATGCAGTCGAGTGGCGTCGGTAACTGCATCAATATGCTGTCGCTGCACGCGGCAATGCGCTTTCCCCTGTTGATGCTGGTGACGATGCGCGGCGACTGGGCCGAATTCAACCCGTGGCAGAACGCGATGGGGCAGGCCGCCGGGGACGCGATGCAATTGATGGGCGTGCGCTGCTGGCGCGCCGACCGCGACGCCGACGTCGAGCCGCTCGCGGCCGGCGCGGCGACGATGGCCTTCGATGGTGACGGCGCCTGCGCGCTGCTGCTCGGCCAGCGCCTGATCGGGCGCAAGGAATGGGTCAAATGAGCGATTTGCCGAAACTCGCGCGGCGCGCGGTGGTCGTCGAGCTGGTGCGCGATCGCGGCGACCTGCTGGTCGTCTCGGGTCTGGGCTCGCCGACCTGGGACCTGATGGCGGCCGGCGATCACGATCTCAATTGCTATCTCTGGGGCGCGATGGGGGCGGCCGCAAGCATCGGCCTCGGCCTCGCGCTCGCGCGGCCCGGGCGACCGGTGCTGGTGATCACCGGTGACGGCGAAATGCTGATGGGCCTCGGCGCGCTCGCGACGATCGGCACGCGCCGACCGCCGAACCTGGCGATTGCGGTGCTCGACAACGAGCACTACGGCGAGACCGGCATGCAGCCGAGTCACACCGCCGCCGGTTTGCGGCTCGACGCGGTCGCGCGTGACTGCGGCTTCGAGCATGCCGGGGAAATCCGCGATCTCGACGCGCTCGCGGCATTTCGCGCGCGCGTTCACGCGTCGGACGGCGCAAGCTTTGCCGCGATCAAGATCGCCGCCGATGAACCGCCGCGCGTACTCGCGCCGCGCGACGGGGTCTACGTCAAGCACCGCTTTCGCGCCGCGCTCGGCCTCGAGCCGATCTGACCGTGAAGCCGGGGCCTGGCGCCGGAGAAAAACCGCCGCGGCCGGCCTCAGGCGTTGACGGTACCGGGGAAAGCCTTGCTCTGGCTGGCGACCGCGCTCAAAAACTCGGTCTTCGACGCCGGTTTGCTGAACAGGAAGCCCTGCATGATCGGGCAACCCAGGCCCTCGAGGTACTCCGACTGCTTCTGGTTTTCGACGCCCTCGGCGACGATGTTGATGCCGAGTCCCTGCGCCATGCCGATGATTGCCGCGACCAGCGCGGCGCCCTTGCGCGAACGCTCGATCTCCGAAATGAACGAGTAGTCGATCTTGACCGTGTGCACCGGCAGCTCGCGCAGGTAGTTGAGCGACGAGTAGCCGGTGCCGAAATCGTCGATCGCGATCGAGATGCCCTTGTTCGACAAGACCTGCAGCTTGTGGATACAGGCCTGGATGTCGCCCATGAACATGTTCTCGGTGATCTCGATTTCGAGTCGACCCGGCGCGATCCCGTGGCTCTCGGTAAAGGACACGAGATTCTCGGGAAACTCCTTCTTGCGGATGTCGGTCGCCGACAGGTTGATGCTGACGGTAATGCCGCTGTCGATGAAATTCTGATCGTGGAAGAGATCCTCGGCAACGCGGTTCAGCACCCAGTCGGAGAGCTGCTCGATGATGCGCGATTCCTCGGCCTGCTCGATGAAGTAGCTCGGCGAGCGCATGCCGAGCCGCGGGTGGTTCCAGCGCAGTAGCGCCTCGACGCCGACGATGCGGCGGGTCTCGGTGTTTATCTGCGGCTGGTAGAAAATTTCGAGCTCGTTGTTCTTGATCGCGTTGCGCAGTCCGCTCTCGATCGAGATTTTCTCCGAGGCGGCGTGTTCGAGCTTGTCATTGAAGAACGCGTAACCGTTCTTGCCGGTGGACTTGACCTCGTACATCGCCATGTCGGCCTTCTGGATCAGCGCATTGATGTCGGTCGAGTCGGTCGGGTACTCGGCGAGGCCGATGCTGACATTGACATAGACTTCGCGCCCGCGCAGGTAGAACGGCCGTTGCAGGCTTGCGATCAGCTTTTGCGCGACGCGCTCGGCCTGTTCGCGTGACGTCGGCTGCGGCAGCAGCAGCATGAATTCGTCACCGCCGAGGCGCGCGAGCGTGTCACCGGTGCGGATCTCGTGCTTGAGCCGCTCGGCGACTTCGACCAGCAACTGGTCGCCGACGACGTGACCGAAACTGTCGTTGATCAGTTTGAAGCGATCGAGGTCGAGGAACATGATGATCAGCGACTCGTTGCTGCGCCGCGCCTGGTTGATCGCGAGGTCGAGGCGGTCGAGCAGCATCGCCCGGTTCGGCAGCTTGGTCAGCAGGTCGTGATAGGCCTGGTAGCGAATCAGCTTTTCGGCCTTTTTGCGCATCGAGATGTCGCGCGCGACGCCGTAAGTGCCCTGGTAGGTGCCGACGCGCTTGCCGTCGGCCGAATCCACCGAGTAAATCCCCATCGAGTTCAATTCGATCGGCCGCGAGGCGACCTCGAACGGCTTCGCCGGGTTCGCCGGGTTGCATTTGAGGCGCAGTTCGACGGTCCGGTTCGAGCGGCTCTCGCGGCGGCGCTCGTTGAACAGGAACTCGGCCTTCATGCGGTCTTCTTCGGCGATGAACTCGCTGTAGTGATGGCCGATCAGATCTTTCTTCTGGTAGCCGAGCAGACGCATCACGCTGTCGTTGACGAAGGTGAACTCGCCGTCGAGGTTGAGGATGTAGATCAGGTCCGGCGAGTTGTCGACCATGTAGCGGTGCAGGCGTTCGGAGTGCTCGAGCCGGTTCTGGATCTGTGCCTTCTCTTCCTCGATGCGCATCTTGTCGAGCGCATTGTGGATCGAGTGTTCGAGTTCGTCGAAATTGAACGGCTTGCGGAAGATATCGTAGACGCCGAGCCGCACCGCCTCGGTCACCTTGTTGATCGAGGTTTCGCCGCTGATGACGATGACCGGCGTCGTGATCCGGTTATCGCGGATGAAGGCGAGCACCTGGTCGCCGGATTTCTTCGGCATGTTAAGGTCGAGAATGATCAGGCCGAAGCGGCGCTGGCCGATCAGCTCGATCGCCTGCTCGCCATCCTCGGCCTCGACGATGTCGGGCCATTTGTGCCTGAGCAGCTTGACCAGGCTTTCGCGGGCTCTGGGTTCGTCGTCGACGACGAGAAAAGTTGGTGGTGTGTCGAATCGGTTTTGTTGTTCTTCGAAATCGATCAACTTTTCAACCATAATGACGTTTCATCGGGCTAGGGTTTGATGGAAAGCGGGATCAGCACTTCGAACAGCGCACCCCCGGCATCGTTTTTCATGTACTGGATCTGACCGTCGAAGCGCTTGAGCAGGTCGGCGACGACCGACAGCCCGAGGCCGCGGCCGGGCCCTTCCTTGGCGCTGATCAGCGGCGAGAACAGGTGCTCGCGCGTATCCTTGCGCACGCCGCGGCCGCGGTCGGCGACCGCGAACTGGGCGTAAGACTTGCCGTTGATATTGACGAAGGCGCGGCTCGAGACCATGATCGCGGAGTCGTCGGTCTGCGCCTCGATCGCGTTCTTGACGAGATTCAGGATGATCTGGCGCAGTGCGTCGCGGCTGATCTCGATCCGGGCGTCTTCGCGGTCGAGTTCCCACAGCAGCTGTACATCCTTGTCCTCGCCGAAGGACTTGACGTAGAGAGGGATACTGGTCTCGAGCTCGACGTTCAGGAATACCGCCGACGGGTCGCTCGCCTTGGCGTCCTTGAACTCGAGGACGATGTTGCGGATCCGCTGCAGCTCCTCCTTGAGTAAATCGATCTCCCGCGGGCTGCTGCCGTCGCCGCTTTCGGCGCTGATGCGCACGATCTCGATGTAGTTGCCGATCACCGACAGCGGATTGCTGATTTCGTGGATCAGCTTGTCGATATCGCGCTGCTCGTATTCCTTGCGCGCACTGTCGGCGAGCGACTGCTCGTTCAGGCTGTGGCGGTTGCGCAGCCAGGTGTCGGCGACGTTCTTCAAGTAGCTCGAGATGATGTTGGCGAGCTTGTCGAGGGTATTCTTCTGGGTACGATGCGCGCCGACGACGATAACGCCGATGATCTGGTCTTCGTAGGCGATCGGGCAGGCGAGACCGATGTCGTGCTGCAGGCGGCGCAGAATCTGGCGGTCGGTAACCGCGGTCTGCGCCGCTTCGGTCTCGCCCGGTTCGAGCCAGACGCGCTCGCGTTCGACGAAGCAGCGCACCGTGAGCGCGGCGTTGCCTTCGATTCTGAACTTGCTGACCGGTTCGGCGCGACCGATCTCGTGCAATGCCAGGAAATCGGAGTCGGCGGGATCCTGGTACAGCAGCACGAGGTCGGCGATCGAGAAGAACAGCTGCATTTCCTGCGCCACCTTGGCGATCAGCGCGCGCGGCGAATTGACGCTCGCGACGTGCATCTCCTCGAGATTGATGACCTTGATCAACGACGCGTCGCGGATTTTGCGCGCGAGCTTGATCGTCTCCTTCTCGATGTCGCGCGACAGATGCTCCTGCGTCAGCGAGCTCGAGCGCGGCAGCGTGATGCCGAGCGCGACCGCGGTTTGCATGATCTTGTCCTGCACGTGCAGGTAGATGTTCTTGAGATCCTTGTCGGTGACCAGCGCCGATTTCCAGTTCGCATCGGCGCGCCCGGCGTGGCTCCAGTGGCGCGCGACGAAGCTCGCCTCGGCGACGATCTGGCAGAGGATGTCGCAACCGGCAAGCTGCTCTTCGTCCTCGTGGTGAAAGCGTACCGCGTCGGCGATTGCCGGGCTGACCGAGGGCCACTGCTCGATAATGCTGGCGCCGAGCTCGGTGTGGCTTTCGCCGAACATCGAGATTTCCTGCGCAATCGTCTTGGATTCGGTGTCGAGGTTGATGATCTTGACGTACTGGTCGTGATACTTGGCGTCGAACACGATCTGGCCGAGGTCGTGGAGCATGCCGGCGAGATAGGCGTCGCCAGGCTGTTCGTAATCGATCGCGATCGCGATGTCGCGCGCGAACACCGCGCAATAAAGCGAGTCGAGCCACGCGTTGCAGACATATTCCTTTTGCGAGTTGATCAGCCCGGCGAACAATTGCTGGATCGCCGAGGTGATGACCATGGTTTTGACCAGGTCGGGCCCGACCAGCTGGACCACCTGTTCCATGTCGCGCGCCGGTTCGTTGATCGCGAATGCGGGCGAATTCATCGCCATGATCAGCTTGATCGTCAGCGCCGGATCGACGCTGATCAGCGTGGCCAGGTCGGCGGCGGAGCTGTCGGGATCGTGACAGACGTCGAGCAGTTCGCTCAGTATGTGCGGGGGACTCGGAAGCCGAATCAACTCCATTGATTCCAGGATAGACTTCGGCGGGCTCCCTAGTTCATACATACGAGCGGATATTGTTATTGCCGTTGGCCGGGGGAACGCGGCACAGTCTACACCATTTCGTCAACGATTTGACCCTGATGCGCCGACATTCCGGCACTTTTCGACCGGCGGCGACCGCCGGCATCGGAGATCGTCCTACCGAGGTTCCGGATCTGGCCGACGCAGGCACCGCGCGGCGATTTATGCGGGCTTCGCTGATTCCGGCGCCACGCGCCGAACGGCTGCCAAGCGATTGAAAACAAGGGAGTATCATGGGTCAGTCGGCGCGGAAGCGATAGCGAATGGACCAGTCGCGGCTGTCACCGGGTGGTAGCTGCAGGCGCGCGAACGGTTCGGGACAGGCGGCGCGCTCGACCGCCCAGAACACCATGCGCAGCAGCGGCGCATCGCCCTCGAACGATACCTCGGCGCCGGTGCGGTGGTTACGCACGCGCGCGGCATTGTAGCCGCCGGGATCGTCGCCCTCGAAGACGACTGCCCACAGCGACGCGTCGCCGAGCGCTTTCTCGACCTCGATCGTATTGCCGCGCAACCGCGCGACCTCTCCGATCCGCACTGGTTTGGTGGCCGCGAACGGGAACTCGACGGTGTAGTCCGGGCCGTAGGGTACCGCATCGATCAGCGTGAAGTTATGGTTGTAGTGGGTAATGTCGATGGTCTTGCGACCGCGGTTTTCGAGTCGATGAGACATCACGAAGCCGGCCTCGCCCGGCAGCAGCCGGATGGTTTTGCGGTAGCGGTAAGCCCAGCCGCGCGGACCGTCGAGTTGCTGCTCGAAACTCACCCAGTCGGGGCCCTTGTCGATCGACCAGTCGCCGGCGCGAACGAGCCGGTAGTCGCCGCTGAACGAGTAGCGCGCGTCGCTTCCGCGAGCCAGCAGGCCGACGCCGATCTTGACGAAGGTCTCGCCGGGACGCGCCTCGTCGAAGCCCGGCGGCGCGAACATCGCGAACTCGGTGGCGGGCCCGCTGACGTGGTCGTGGCCGGTCGGGTCGTGGGTTTCGTGCAGCGGCGCGTAGAATCGATGACCGCGGTAGTCGACGCGTTCGATGATGCCGGACCAGTCGAAGCGGGTGCCGCGGTAGTATCCGGTTTGCGCGTCGGGCAGGAAGATCGATACCGCGATGATGCCGTTATCGAGCCGTAGCCGCGGAAAGTCGGCGGCGGCCGACAGGCGTGGGCAGGCGAACAGTAGCGCGAGGACGACCGGTAACCATCCCGGGCGAAATGGCGCGGCCCGCACGGCGTGCTCCGCGCCTAGCCGGGCCGGTCGGTGGCGGCAGCCGCCGGTTCGTCGACAATCGCGTTGGCCGCGATGACCTTGCGATACCAGTGTGCCGAATCCTTGAGCGTGCGCTGCTGGGTTTCGAAATCGACATGAACGATGCCGAAGCGCTTGGCGTAGCCCTCGGCCCATTCGAAGTTGTCGAGCAGCGACCACTGGAAGTAGCCGAGGCACGGCGCGCCGTCCTCGATCGCGCGGCGGTATTGGCGCAGGTATTCGCGCATGAAATCGATGCGCAGCCCGTCGTGGATCGGCCCGGCGGCGCCGGCGCCGTCGTAGGCCAGGCCGTTTTCGAGGATGACGTAGGGCAGCGAGTAGCGCGCGGTGAAAAAAGTCGGCGCCCAGTAGAGTACCTCCGGCGTGATCGGCCAGCCCATGTCGGTATGCGGAAAATCATGGCGGGTGACTATTTCGTGACCGCCATCGTCGCGCGCGCGGACGTAGCTGCCCCAGTAGACATTGGCGCCGAAGTAATCCAGCGGCTGGCAAATCGTCTCGAGATCGCCGTCGCGGATCGGCGGCATGTCGGCGCCGAACAGCTCGATCCCGTCGGCCGGGTACTGGCCGAATGCCATCGGGTCGGAGAACCAGGTGTTGTTGAAGAAGTTTTTCTCGCGGATGCCGAAATTGAGACGCCGCGCGACATCGATATCGTCGTCCTGTTCGCGGTCCGGGATGAAAAAGGTTCCGGCATGAGCCGCGCCGACCGACGGCCGGGTCTGCGCGCGCGCGCGAATCGTCTGCGCCGCCTTGCCGTGCGCGAGCAGCGTGTGATGGCCGGCAAGCAACGCCTCGCCAAACCCCATGCGCAGGCCCGGCGCGTGGACGCCTTCGTGGTGGCCGAGACCGATGTAGACCTGTGGCTCGTTGAGCGTGCACCAGTGCGTGACCCGGTCGGACAGCGCATCGACGACGATCGCCGCGTAGTCGGCGAACCAGTCGGCGCTGTCGCGGTTTAACCAGCCGCCGCGGCAATAGAGATCATGGGGAAAGTCCCAGTGGAAAAGGGTCACCCACGGCGTGATGCCGCGCTCGAGCAGCGCGTCGACGAGGCGGCTGTAGAAATCGAGACCGCGGCGGTTGATATCGCCGACCCCCCGCGGCAGCACGCGTGGCCAGCTGACCGAGAAACGGTAGGCCTGCAGCCCGATTTCGGCCATCAGGCCGACGTCGTCGCGGTAATGCCGGTAGTGATCGCAGGCGACCTCGCCGGTGTCGCCGTTGGCGATCTTGCCAGCGTGGCGGCCGAGCATGTCCCAGGTCGACTGGCCGCCGCCGTCGCGGTAAGCGGCGCCCTCGATCTGATAGCTCGACGTGGCGGTGCCCCAGATAAATTCCGGCGGGAACTTCATGTTCAATCCCTGTTGTTGTCTTGGTTCGAAAGGTTCGAAATTACGGCGCGTACTGACGATACTTCTGCGCGATCACTGGATCTTGGTGAATATCTCCGTCACCTGGTCGTAATAATAACCCCAGCTGCCGACGGTCGTGCTCGCCATGTCGCGGTTGATCATCGGATCCGGGTTGAACAGCCGCGTGCTGTTGAACGTGTTGGTGATATCGACCGGGTCGAACAGCATTTCGCCGGTAAACTCGTTGACGCTCTGCGGAAAGAAATTGCCGCTGTTCACCGGGATCTCGAAAAAGGTGATCGAATCGAAGAAATTGTCGAGATAGGCGCGGTAAGCCTTGAGCGCCTGCAGTCGGGTCGATTCGCTATTGCTCGACGCCCACATCCGGTGCAGGTTCAGCGCCGCGTAAAACTGGTTTTCACCGGGCGCTCCCGCGCCCCTCGCGAGCGCCGTGGCCCAGACGTAAAACCGGGCCGTCGACGACGGCGCGTCGGCGTCGAGGTCGAACTTGGTGTCCTCGCTGACGATGGAGCGTGCATAGGGATTGTTCGGATCGTCGAGCACGCAGGTGTTGGGGAAGATGCCGACGTCCTCGCAGTGCAGGTCGAACGGAATCGTGTCGTCGGTCGGCAGCGCGACGCTGTTGCGGACTTCGCCGTCGTCATCTTCGACGCCGCATCCGGCCAGCATCACCAGCAGCATCGTGCTCACGAGAAGACGCCAGCTACCGCCGCGGCATGAATTGGCATTGTGGTTTGTCTTGAAAATCATGTGGGTTACCTCGAGTCGCATGCTCGACCGTCAGAAGCGCAGGGTAAAATAAGTCTGCACTTCCATCATGTAGTCGTTCTCGCCATCCTGGTACTCGTCTTCCGGCGACAGTTCGTCGAGTTCGCGGTAGAAGAACTTGACGCCGATCCTGCTCGAGCGCTTCTCGTCGCGGAGCGGGTCGAGCAGGCGCGCGTACTCGAACTTGAGCTGCAGCGGATAGACGAGATTGAACTGCTCGTAGAAATCATAGGGTCCGAAATCGTCGACCTTGATGTAACCCGAGTAGATATGGGTCTTGTCGACGATGACCTTGCCGTCCAGGCTGAAGAATTCGATCGCGTCTTCGCCGGGCTTGCCGGAGGTTTGCTTTTTACCGGTGTAAACGTTACCGATCAGCTTCAGGCCGCGGCGGGGATTGAAGATCATCTTGCTCTTGAGCAACCAGACGTCCTCCTCCTCGAGGCCCGCACCGAACGGAGCGTTGGTGCCACCCTCCTCGAAAAAGAACAGTTCGGAATCGGCATCTTCCTTGTAACTGGTTCCGGTCAGGCCGAGATTGAAGGCGAACGGCGCATCCTCTTTCATGTCGACATCCCAGTCGTAGAAATAAGTCGCCGGTGTCGGGTCGTAGGTGAAAATGATTTCCGCCGCGGCCGCTTCGCGATTGTCGAGCACCGCAAACGGATCGTCGTCGCGGTTGCGCGGATCGATGCCCGGGCTCAGGTTGGTGCCGGTCGTGACCGGCTCGATGATCGGGTTGGACTCGACGATATTGTCGCGGTAGAACAGGCGCGGGTAAATCGTGTAGTGGCTTCCGCCGAAACGGATGCCGCCCTCGATGACCCGCTTGTTGCCGAGTTCCGAGTAGGGCAGTTCGGTTCCCCATTCGCGCAGCGGTTCGCCGCCGTCGGCGACGAGGCCGGCATAGTCCAGCCCGAGGTAAGCTTCGGCCGAACCCACGCCGAAGGTCAGTCTCGCCTTTGCGCCGAGCGTATCCTCGTTTTCGATCTCGTCGATGCGGATGTCGCCGTCCTCGACGCGGTCGTAGTCTTCGTCGACCTTTTGCGTGTTGGCGATGATGCCGCCGAGTTCGAGCTTGGCGTCTGACCACGGAATGAACTCGCCGTAAATCGTCGCCTGGCGAGACTGTCGCTCGGTCGCCTCGGTCGCGGACGAAGTGTCGTCGCGGCGCGCGATATCCTCGGCAAATACGAAGGCATATTGATCCCGGCTGCCGAACTGGTACTTGACCATCGCCCGCGGATTCGCGCCCCAGTAGATTTCCGGACCGGCGACGATCTTGAGCCCCTGGGTGTCCTGTTTGCCGATGTATTCGAAGCCGTTGGGCGCCTTGGCGTTCCAGATATCCTGGCCGTCCATGTCGGTAGTTTCGCGCAACAGGCCGAAGAAATCGCCCTCGTACTTCCAGTGGTAGCGCGGCACGTGGTAGAACGCGAGCAAATCAAAGTCCGGCGTTTCGTAGGACGCCTGGAAGTCGTAGATTTCGACCCGCTCGTTGCCGTCGAGCGAGGATTCGCGTCGGGTTTCGACGCCGAAGACGTCTTCGTCGATGATTTCCACCGTGATCGGCAGGCCGCGGTCGCCGTAGCGAAACTCGAAGTTGCTGTCGGCGACGTTGGCGAGAATGTTGAGCGAAAAATCGCCCTTGATCTGCCGGGTCGGCTGAAATTCGAAATCGAGAAACGCCATCAGGCCATCGGCAAAAGTCAGGCCGTCCTCGCCGTCCTCGTCGATGTCGCTTTCGAATCCCTTGATCAGGTACTCCCCGGTGATGCTCCCCCCGACCAGGCGGAACTTGTCGCTCTCCCTTTTCTCGATTTTGAGCTGGCGGATATCGCTGCGGAACTCGAGTTCGTCCATGTCGAGCCCGCGAATCATCGAGTTGACCTCGGCGCGCGAGGTCTGGTACGGATCGAGTTCCCAGATTTCCTTCAGCACGTCGTAGGCCATGCGCGGTTCGGCCGCGTAAACGCCGTCGTCGCGGATGTCGCCGAGGCGCGCGACGCCGAACCATTCCTCGTTCATGTTGTTCTGGCCCTCGACGTAGTCGAACTTGTAGCCGCCGTTGGCCCAGGACGCGGTGCGGTCCTGCTTGTCGAGATTCTCGGTCTGGCGGTACTTCCACCACTCGTCGCGCCACTCGAAGACGAAGCCGCCGATCGCGTTGCCTTCCTGGCCGTTGCCGTAGCTCTTGTTGTAGATTTCCTGCCACTGGCCGCGAAGGTAACTGGCCTGGGCGGGTTGATCCTCGGCAAAGTCCCTGGCGTTGAACGCGTCGCTGCCGAATTCCATGAACACGATCGGCCGGTCGAATCCCTGCTTGACGTCGCGCCACAGCGAGACGTTGTTCTCGGGATCCTCGAAGCTGATGCCGCGATAGGAGTTGATCCCGAGCACGTCCATGTCCGATGCGTACTCGGCGATCAGGTCGAGGTACTGGATATCGCCGTTGACGATCGTGAACAGGTGGTCGGGCGCGATCACCTTGCCCGCGCGAATCGTTTCACCGAACAGGCTGTAAAGGAACTTCGCTTTCTCTCGGTACTGTTCGCCGACTGGCAGGTCCTCGATCTCGAAGCTCGACCAGGACAGGCCGTAATTGCTTTCGTTTCCGAGCGCGAACATCAGCACGCCGGGGACGTCCTTGTATTGCTCGACCAGTTCGAGCACCTCGGCCTTCAGCACTTCGCGCGTGCGATCGTCGGAGTAGTCGGTAAACTGGACGAACGTGCCGTCGATGGTCGCGCCGTAACGGCCCATCAACGGGTTGATCACCGACATGATTCCGTATTTCTCGTAGATGTAAGTGACCCATTTCGGCGGGATGATCGTGAACGATCGATTGGCGGTCGCGCCGGCCTTCGCCATCAGGCCGAAATCGTGGTCGAGTACTGCCTGGATGAGTTCCTCCGGTTCTTCCCAGAGGTTGTAGGTATAGTTCGCGCCCCGCGGCGTATAGCCCCAGACGAAACCCTTGACGTAAAAATCCCTGCCGTCGACCTGAAGTTTCCAGCCCCGGGCGTCCTGGTAGGTCGTGACCTTCTCGAATGCGGCGTGCGCGCCCGGCGCGGCGAGTAGCAGCACGGCCGCGGCGAGGATGCCGAGCACCCCGGGATGTAAAGCGAGTTTGGCTGGTTGCGCCATCATTGAACCCCTCGAACATTACGTGTTACGGCCGGTCCGTAAAAACGTCGAACCGCGCGCGCCCGCCCGGTGATGACCGGTCGGGTACGCGCTTCGCGAGCACTGTTTACGATGTCCGCTACCGTTTTATTCTGCGTCGGCTTGCCGGTTGGAGCGTCGACCGGTCTTGCGATTGCGCGGGCAATCGAGCCAACAATGCTATATAGCAGTTTGCCCAAATGGTCCCGGCATGTCAATACATCCGAAGTTTTTGCGATGCAGGCAAACACGTTAATTCACTCTATTTATCAGTAATCTGTCAATTTACCCCGCGCCCCTGCGCCGGCCTTTAAATGCTCTATAGCATTGTACGGCCTGATCGGAACACGAACGGTTTGCAACGCGTTGGCATCGACCCGGATGCGGGCGTGCTGCGCGCCGACGGCAAGCGCGTACTCGAGCGGCTCGGCCGACACGTTGAGTACTTGCACGGTCAGCAAGCCGGCCGCATCGATCGACGCGCAGGCGTGCAGCGCGGTTTGCGTCGCGGTGCCGGCGCGGGTGTCGGTTTGCACGACGCGATCGCCGGGTCGAATCGTGCGACTGAGCTGGGCGAGGACGTGGAAGACCGGCGTGAAATAGATTTCCCCCGTGCCGGTATCGACCATGATCGGTGCACCGCAGTAATTACCGACGTGGTTCGGACCGCCGCGCGCGTCGAGCACGACGTTCCAGTCGATCCAGCCCTCGACCCAGTGATTCAGGCAGCCGATGATGTCGCGCGCGTAGCGGTGCACCGGCGCGTAACGCGGGTGATCCTCGGCAACGACGCCGTCCCAGGTCGCGCTGTAGGCCCAGTCGGTGGCGTTGTCGTGCCACCAGAAGTCGTCGTTGCCGAACCAGCCGGATTCCGCGTAGCCGTCCGGATCGAGCACGCCGTCCGGTGCCGGGTTGCCGAGATTATCGATACATCCCTCGGTGTGAATAATCGAGTGCCCCGGGTACTTCGCGTGCACGCGTTCGAAGACATCCTCGTAGACGCGGAACGTGCTCTCGTACCAGTGCACCGCCGCGCCGTGGACGTAACGCGCGCAGTCGGAGTCGCCGTAGATCACGTCGGCCCAGTGCTCGAGCTGCGTGCGGCCGTGATCGAGCATCAGCAAGGCGACGTCTTCAAAGCCGCCGGCCGCGAGTTTCGGCCCGAGATGTTGCTTGATGAAGTCGCGTTGCGATTCGGCGCTGAAATGCATGCTTTCCCAGGAGCCGTCGTTACCGAGCGGCTCGTTGACCGGCGTCAGCCCCCAGATGTGCACGCCGTTGGCGCGGTAGGCGTCGAGATAGCGAACCAGGTAGTCGGCATAGGTCGCGGCGTGTTCGGGCTTGAGCCGGCCGCCGGTACCGGGACGATACCAGTCACCGATATCCTTCATCCACGGCGGTGCGGTCCAGGCCGACGCCACGATTCGCAGGTCCCGGTCCTGCTGCGCCTGCTTGATCGCCAGCGCCTCGTGGATCATCGGCAGCAGGTCGTAGGACTCGTCGCGCACGCCGGGATGGTGCCGGCGCGAAAAGCCGTCGCGGTCGGACGCGATGCTGAAATGCTCGAGATTCGTGTCGTTGTCGACGTCGGCATAGGAGAACCGTCCCGCGACGGAGAAATCGGTCGATCCGATCGGCGTGCGTGCGAACGAAAAGTTGGCGCCTTGCTGACCGTAGATGCGCCGCATGACTTCGATTCTCCGCGCCGGCTCGAGGTGCGCGAGCACGTAGGCCGACGCCTCGGAGAACGAGCTGCCGAGGCCGAGCAAGGTCTGCCGCAGGATTTCCGGTCGCACCTGCACGACGTTGGACGACTCGACGCGTCCGCCCGCGAATTCGACGTTGGCCTGTGGCGCCAGCCGCGCGCCGGCGGCCGAGGTCAACAGGATCTCGCGGCTCGCGACGAGGCCGTGATCGAGCGGCGCGGGGTCGGGAATGTAAGGCATGGCGGACACGCGAATATCGCTCCTCGGGCGGCGGCCTAGGCCGGCGCAACCGCGATCGCGCCGCGGCGCTGTTCGAGCTCGACGCGAATCTCGTGCGCTCGCTCCTCGGTAATCGGAAAGGCCGCGACTGCCCACATCGCCAGTGCCGACGTCAGGATTGGCACGCCGACGTCGAACAGGCGCATCAGGAAGATCGTGCGCTCGAGCTGATCGCCGCCGAGCGCGACGTCGAAGCCGGTTGCGTTGAGCAGGAAGCCGCCGCCGGCGAGCGCCAGCGCCATGCCGAGCTTGACGACCCACCAGAAGATCGAACCGAACATGCCCTCGCGTCGCTGCCGGGTCTCGAGCTCGTCGAGGTCGCAGACGTCGGCAATCATCGAGCCCATCAGCGTGAACAGCCCGCCCAGACCGAATGCCATCAACGGCGCCGGCAACAGCAGCAGCAGCGGGTACTCCGGGTTGTAGCAAAACCATTTCATGCCGTAACCGACGATCGAAACTCCGATCGCGATGAAGAACGCGCGACGCTTGCCGTAGTGGGTCGACAGCCAGGTTACGATACCGATGACGACGAAGGTCGAGATTGCGCCGATCGTGCCCGACCAGCCGGCGTACTCGGCGCCGAGCTCGGTGTCGCCGCCGAACACGTAGTAGATGATGACGTAGAACTGGAACGACGAAATCAGCATGAAACCGTTGAAGACGAGGAAGGTCGCGGCGCACAGCTTCAGGAACGGGCCGACCTTGATCGTCGTCAGAAAACCCCTGAAGAACTCGACCATGTTGGTCTTGACGATTTCCCACATCGACCTGCGCAGCCTGGGTACGACTTCGTCATCGCAGTCGTCAGCCGCCGGGGCAGCGGCCGGCTGCTCTTTGAAGCGCTCGCGCAAAAAGATCGCCGGCAGGATGCCGATCGCGATCGTCAGCACGGCGATACCGATCGCGAGGTTAGCCGCGCCGTCGACCATGCCGTCGAACATTTCCGCCTGCATGATCAGCAAGAACCACGGCGCGATGATGTAGGCGAGCTGACCCATGAAGTTCTGCACCCCCATCAGGCGCGTGCGCTCGTGGTAGTCGGGCGTCAGCTCGTAGCCGAGCGCGACCCACGGCGTCGCGAAGATCGTGTAGCCGAGGTAGAAAATGAAAGAGCCGATCAGGAAGTACCAGAAATACCAGTTCTCGGACTGACCCGGCGGCAACTGCCACAGCAGCGCAAACACGATACCGGCGATGATCGCGCCGATGAAGATGTACGGCCGCCGCCGTCCCCAGCGCGAGCAGGTATTGTCCGAGATGAAACCCATCAGCGGGTCGGTGATCGCATCGGTCAGCCGCGGAATCGCGCCGAGCAGGCCAACCAGCGCCGGGTTCATGCCGAGGCCGAGATTGAGGACGATGACCATGCCGCCGATCGCCGCGGCGAGCAGGTTGTTGACGAACGCGCCGAGGCCGTAAATGAGCTTGTGCGACAGCGAGATCCGGTCTTCCGGCGCGGTCTCGTAGTGTACTCTGTCCCCCATGGTTCGGTTCCCCGAATAGTTATTGTTTGGCTTCGCGCGATCCCGATTCGCCGGGTCGCCGAGGCACTAACCCGGCGATCCGGCGGCTCGAAATTGCGGCGCGCGGCCCGGACGATACCGAGTTCATGTCGAGGCCGTGATTGAGCACGATGATCATGCCGTCGAGCGCCGCTGGATTGTTGCTCCTAAGGCTGAACCTCGACGGAAACGTTATCGACATTAACATCGAGAATTGCGCCGGCACCGCAGGCGGGAACCACAAACTGGAACTGCATACCGTTCGTTGCCGCGGCGGCAGAGACTGTCCCGTTGAAGGAAGCGGTTGTCCAGGTCGTATCGTTTACACCAAAGCCGGCATCGATTGTTACATTGGTCGAGGGACCGCCACCGATGTTGTCCAGTTGCCCGATAAGCACGCAACCCGCCTGCAAGGTGCCTAAAACATCGAATGTAACGATGATGTCGTCATTCTCCACTATCGTGCCGACACCGAGCGGCTGGTTCTGAACGATCAGCGGGGGACCCGCGGAATCATCCTGGGTAATATTGACCGAGAAGGCGCCGCCATTATTAACCGAGTTATCGATGACGAAGGATCCCAATGCTCCGTTCGGAACGATGTTCCAGTTTGAGGTATCTCCCGTCTCGAAATCGCCGTTGACGGCGATCTCGGTGCCGGACCCACCGCCACCTCCACCGGTAGACGTTACGGAGAAATGTACGTCGTCGAGATACAGTTGACCGAAGACCAGCGCGTCAGCGACATCTCGCACGTTCCAGAAGCCGACGACTCCGACTGCGCTGAGCGTCGCACCGGGAAAATCGGCCAGCGGGATTTCGTATACCGACCAGGTACCCGAGGTCGATACCGGCGCGTAGCTTGCCAGTGCTACGTTGTTGCCCGGCTGCGGGCCGCCGGGTGGCTCGATCTGGATCGTGAGATTCGCAAATCCGGGAATTTGCGATGTATCGATCGCGAATTTCAACACGGCGTAAGGCGTGACGTCGACGCCGCCGAAATTGAACAGCGAACCGCCGAATACGGCTCCGGTGTTCTGGTAGTCGATTTCCAGCGCATTGCCGTCGTAAGCGGTGACTCCATTTACCGCAGGATTGGCGATCACGGGAGTGGCAACCGTGTTGTTGCCACCAAACCCGATGCTGTTGATGAACGGCCCCAGCGCAATCGCCGGGCTCGTGTGAGTTTCGGAGAACACGCCGAGCGTCGTGGGCCCGGGACCGACGAAATGCACGTCGTCGAGATACAGTTTGCCGTAGACCAGTGCGTCCGAGCCATCACGCGCGTTCCAGAACCCGACGACCCCGACTGCGCTCAGGGTTGCTCCCGGAAAATCGGCCAGCGGAATTTCGTAGGTCGACCAGTCGCCCGAGGTCGATACCGGCGCGTAGCTGGCCAGGGCCACGTTGTTGCCCGGCTGCGGACCACCGGGTGGCTCGATCTGGATCGTCAGGTTCGCGAACCCGGCGAACTGTGACGTATTGATGCTGAATTTCAGCGTATCGTAGGCGGTGATGTCGACGCCGCCAAAATCGAACAGCGCGCCGCCGAAGGTGCCGCCGGTATTCTGGTAATCGATTTCGAGCACGTTGCCATCGAAAGCCGTCACCCCGTTGACCGACGGATTGGCGACGACCGGAGTCGCAACCGTGTTGTTGCCGCCGAAACCGATGCTGTTGATGAACGGACCCAGCGCGATCGTCGGATCGGTAAAGGTTTCGGAGAACACGCCCAGCTCCGACGGCGGCGCCGGAATGTCGAAAAAGTAAACGTTATCGATGAACAGTACCCCGGACCCGTCGACCGCCTCGAGGATGTATTGGGAAATATTGTTCAGACCCGCATTGAGGCCACCGGCAACCAGCGCCGATAACGCGATGTTGACGTCGGTCCACTCGCCCGGCGTCAACGGAATGTCGACCGAAGCCTCGGTATCGTTTCCGCCGCCGAAGCCATCGCCGCCGAAGTCGACGAGCTTGACCCGCAAGGTCGTGATCCCGGTCGACCAGGCGTCGAAGCGGAAGTTATCCATGCCGGAAGCGTCGACCGGCATGACGACGGTCTCTATGCCGGCGAAGCCGAGCGTATCGTAGCGCTTGATCGCGTTGCCCTGCAGCGCCGTATCGGCGACCTCGGTCGAATCCCACACGGTCGACCAGGTGTCGACCATGACGTCCGGGTAGACGTCGCTGAACAGCGAGATCACGTTGGCCGGGTCCTCGGTCGGCGCGGCGGGTGGCGTTGCCGGCGCGGCGCACTCGGGACCGAGCGAACCGACCTTCTCCTCGAGGAAGATGTCAGTGATTCGGAACGAGAACGGAACGGCGGTTATCGGGTTGGGCGCGCTGGTAAAGGCAACGAAGGTATAGCTGCCGACGTCCGGAAACGCGGACATCGGGACTTTCACCTCGAACCAGCCGCCACCGATCGACGTCGAACGTGTCGGGTCCGCCAGGTCGATGGTGCTCGTCGTCGTCGCGACGCCGGCGCCGCCGAACTCGACGGTAACGGTATTGCTCGGACTGCCGACGTTCCTGAATTTGAAGTTGATCGACTCCGCGTCGGCGGCGAAACCCGTGGGCAGGTTGATCAGTACGATTTGCGCAACCTGGGTGCCGTAGCCTCCGCCGCTGCGGACTTCGAAAACCGGATTGAAGGTCGGGTCGGCGAAGCTGCCGTTGAGTTGCGAGCCGGAACCGAAGACCGAAAAGTTGAAGCTGTTGAACACCGGGGCATCCGGCAAGAACGCGAGCTGCTGATTCGGATCGGTCGCGTAAAAGTACAATTCATCACCCGACAACTCGGTGACGACGGCCGACGGATCGATGCCCGCCGTGGCCGTGGCCTCGCTGGCCGTGCCTTCCTTGTAGGTGGCGGTTATCGACGTTCCGGTGAGCGTCAGGATCGAGAATTCGTCGTCGGTCGGGCAGGCCGATGCCTCGGTCACCAGGTTGACGATTGCCTCGCCATTGCCCGCAGCGTCGAGCTTGACGCCGACGAAGATTTCGCTGCTGGCGTTTTCGATCTTGACCACGCCGAGCGAGCTCGCCGCGCACAGATCGTTGACTGACAACCGGGCGGCAACCGCCGCCGGGTTGTAGTCGATCGAATCGAACTCGATCGCGGGCAGAGCATTGCAGGTTTCGGTGACGAAGCGGATATCGTCGACGAAAAGCGTTCCGGCGAGCAGGGTCGTGTCGGGAATCGAAATGTCGTTGATCTGCGTTGCACCGCCACTGCAGCAGTCCCAAAGGACCCACTGACTGGCGAGATCGTCGTCGAAGGCGACTACCTCGGCCGCCGGATTGCCGGCGCCGGGTTTGAAGACGACATTGTCGATCCGGATTCTTCCCGAACTCGGCGCGAAGGTCGTGAAGAATGTCAGATATTTCACCGAACTCAGGTCGACCGCGCCGAGCGTCGTGTCGAGCGGGAAGGTGAAGCGCTGCCACTGGCCAACCTGGGGCGCGACGCCCTCGACGCTTTGCGACAACAGAACCTCGGCGGCAGCGAATTCGGATTCGAACTTGATGCGCCATGGCGCGCTTCCGGCCTCGGTCACCATCGCGTCGAACTCGAGCGTGCCTCCGGCCAGGTTGCTGATATCCAGGTTGATCGACTTGTTGTTCGGGTCACCGAACGAAATTCCTGCCAGCGTGTTGGCGCCGACATAGCCGATTTCGATCACGTCGTTGGGCGCGGCATTGGGATTGAAAAAGCCGATCCTGACGATATCGTTCATGTCGACCCCGGCGAAATCGCGAAACGGAATGCCGTAGGTTTTCCAGTTGCCGTTGACCGACATTGGCGGGTAATTACGGGTTCTGACCAGCACCTTGCTGCCCGTGCTGTCCTCGAATTCGACACCGATGTCGTTGAATCGCGGGAAACGCGAAGCATCGAGACTGAAAACGAATTTATTGAACGGCGAGACGTCGAGATTGTTGAAGTCGAAGATCGCGCCGGAATAGCTTGCCGGTACGCCGCCATTCTGCGAGACCGAATTGCTGTAATTGAGCTCGAGTACCGAGTTGCCGACCAGCGCTGGCACCGCGGTACTCTTCAACTTCGATCCGACGAACGCGCCGCCGAACTCGACCGAATTGATAATCCGGTTGTAGCGCAGGTTGTTACCCGACTCGTCGATCAGGGTCGCCGTCGTCGGCGGGACACGCTCCCAGACCTCGACCCAGTCGACTTTCATATCGGTCTGATCGGGGTCGGCCCAGTCGGCTGCCGACATCGACGGACCGAACGGCCCGCCAAGCGTGCCGCCGACCGCGACGTTCAGGATCAGGTAGTGATCCTTGAGAAACTCCTCCATCGTCGCGGCATCGATGGCCTGCTCGAAATAGGTGATGCCGTCGATCTTGCCGACGATGCGGTTCTCGTTCCAGTCGAGCTCGAAAATGTGGTAGCCGTCGGTCAGCGGGGTGGCGAAAGTCTTGGTCCCGGTCTTGCAGTTTTCCTCTTCGTTCGGATCGAGCGACGAACCGACGCCCGACGCGCAGGCGGGCCGGTTCGAAGGGGTATATCGCGGCCCCGACCAGTGGGTCGTGAAGTGGGTCGTGAAGATGTCGGAGTAAAAGTAGTGCATCTCGACGATGTCGATCTCGCCGGCGTCCGGCCACGGCCGGCTGTCGATGTCGGACCCGAGCGTCCAGAACGCCGGCCACATGCCAAGGCCGGACGGCATCTTGATGCGTGCTCTGATTCTGCCGTAGCGAACGTTGAGCCGGTTCTTGGTGATGACCTTGCCCGACGTGATCGTATCGTCGCGCTTGCCGCAGTTCGGCGCGTTTGCGCATTGCGCGCGCAGGACCAGGTTGCCGTCGGCGACGAACACGTTGTCGATCGAGTTCGTGTAGCGCTGCCATTCGTCGTTGCCCCAGCCGTTGACCCCATAGCCGGTCTCGACGACCCAGTCGCCGGGCGGCAGGGGGGCGGGAGCGCTCATCGCGGCGAGGCCGGCTCCGCGCGGCGCAGCGGCCGGGCCGCCGAAGTCGTCGCGGAATAGCAACCGCAGGTTAGAACCCTGAATCGAGTCCGCTGAACCTTCGACCGATTCCTCGCCGTCGCCGGTGCCGCAGCTCGCAGCGAAAAGGGAAACGAGCGCCAGCGCGCAAATGCGCAGCGAACGGGCTGACATCTGGAAACGCATCGCGAAACCTCCGGTTGTCTCAATGTCCTGCCCGGCGCGCGAAATGGTTGCGCCAGGCCTTCGATATACGATCGCCGGCTTCGACGGGATTCGCGCCACCCGTAACTTGCTGCCGGCTGTTATTCTATTGTTATAATTGAATGCTATATAGCAGT
>JBPEYE010000103.1:0-4322 GCA_052030825.1 Gammaproteobacteria bacterium
CGGCGCTCGCCGTGCTGGCCTTCGTGATGATTTCGCAGAAGCGCCGCCAGCGCCGCGAGCAACAGCAGGGTGAACCGGCGACCGCCTGACGCGTGAGTCGCGCCGCGATTCCGGGTAGCCGTTGATGGCGCCGGAAATCGCGGCGCTGGTCCTGCTCGCCGCGCTGCTGCACGCGAGCTGGAACGCGATGGCCAAATCGGGCGGCACGCCCGAGTACAGCATCGCGTCCTACCGGCTGGTCAGCGCGGTCGTCTGCCTGCCGCTGCTGTTCTTCTTCCCGATTCCGCTGGCCGCCGCCTGGCCACCGCTGATCGCGTCGATGCTGATCCACACGGCCTACTACGTGACGCTGTCGAAATCCTACCGCGCCGGCGATCTGTCGCAGGTCTACCCGCTGTTTCGCGGTCTCGCGCCGGTGCTGGTCACGATCGGCGCGATCGGCTTTGCCGGCGAATGGCTCCCACCGGGCGCGATGTTCGGCATCGCGCTGGTCAGCGTCGGCCTGATCAGCATTACTTTTGCCGGCGGCAGTCTCGGCAAGATTCCGCCGGCGGCTTTACGCTGGGGGCTCGCGACCTCGGTGCTGATCGCGGCTTACACGGTCGCCGACGGTCTCGGCGTGCGCGCGGCCGGCAATCCGTTCAGTTATATTCTGTGGCTATTCGTGTTCGAACCGATCCCGATCGGGCTGTGGCTGCTGACCCGTCGGCGCGCGCAGTGGTTCGGTTACATGCGCGCCAAGCCCGGCAAGATCTGCGCCGGCGCGGCGGCCGCGGCGATCGCCTACGCGATGGTCATCTACGCGATGGGGGTCGCGCCGATGGCGCTGGTTTCGTCGCTGCGCGAAACCAGTGTAATATTTGCCGCATTGATCGGAACGCTGATGTTCCGTGAACCGTTCGGGCGTCAGCGGATAATCGCCGCGGTGCTGGTTTGTGCCGGCGTCGCAATGATCAAAATTATGGGGTGAGTCGTCTTATGCCGTTGACCGAAAAATTCCCGCGCGTCGAACTGAGCCACAAGCCGACGCCGCTCGAACGCCTCGATAACGTCAGTGCCGAGTTCGATACCAACGTCTGGATCAAGCGCGATGACTGCACCGGCCTCGCGCTCGGCGGCAACAAGAGCCGCCAGCTCGAGTATTATCTCGGCCAGGCGCTCGCGCAGGGCGCGGATACGCTGCTGACCACCGGCGCGGTACAGTCCAACCACGTTCGCATGACCGTCGCCGCGGCGCGCAAGACCGGCCTCGAGGTCGAAGTCCAGCTCGAGCATCGGGTCGACCGCAGGCAGCGCGAATACCACCATTCGGGAAACCCGTACCTGGTGCGGCTGATGGGTGCGAAAATCCACTACTATCCCGAGGGCGAGGACGAAGCCGGCGCCGACCGCGCGCTCGAGGCGCGCGCCGCGGAACTCGCCGAGCTCGGTCGCAAGGCTTATGTCATCCCGTTGTCGAATGCGCATACGCCCTTCGGTGCGCTCGGCTATGTCGACGCCGCCGAGGAATTGCTGCGCCAGCTCGAGGATCGACAGATCTCGCCGACGCGCTTTATCGTGCCGACCGGCTCGGCGTCGACGCATACCGGCTTTTTACTGGGGCTGCGTGCGCACGGTTGCGCGACGCCGGTGCAGGGGGTTTGCGTGCGGCGCGGCGCCGACGCGCAACACCAGCGCGTGCGCGCCAAGCTCGATGCGGTCATCGATACCCTCGATCTCGACCTGATCGTGTCCGACGCTGACATCATCTGCGATGACAGCGTGCTGGCGCCGGGCTACGGTCTGCCGAGCGACGCCGTGGTCGAAGCGATCAAGTATCTTGCCCGGCGCGAGGGCATCCTGCTCGATCCGACCTACTCCGGCAAGACGTTTGCCGCATTGCTCGCGTTGTTACGCGGTGACACCTACCGGCCGCAGGATCATTTCATTATCCTGCATACCGGCGGCAGCGTTTCGTTGTTCGCCTATCCCGAACTGGTCGAATCCGATTGATGGCGTCGATATTTTGCTAGACGAGCCCTTATTCGATACCTAAAATCGAGCGTTTTTCGATTCCAGATTATCCGAGGACGCGCCATGGCCAAAGCCCGAGTCATCGTAACCCGCCGCTGGCATCCGGAAGTCGAGCAGGTCCTTAAGGAGCGCTACGACGCGCAATTGAACCCCGACGACCACCCGATGACGGTGGCCGAGCTGCAGGACGCGCTGCGCAGCGCCGACGCGGTGCTGCCGACGGTGTCCGACCGGATCACCGCCGAGGTGCTCGGCATCGACGGGATCCGCGCGCGCATCCTCGGCAGCAACGGCGTCGGCTTCAACCACATCGATCTCGATGCGGCGAAGGCCGCGGGCCTGACCGTGACCAATACGCCCGAGGTGCTGACCGACTGCACCGCCGATCTCGCGCTGGCGCTGATACTTGCGGTCGCGCGTCGGGTCGGCGAGGGCGAGCGCCACCTGCGCGCCGGCGAATGGACCGGCTGGCGGCCGACCCACATGATGGGCAGCAGCGTAACGGGCAAGACCCTCGGCCTGATCGGCATGGGCCGCATCGCGCGCGCGGTTGCCCGTCGCGCGCACCACGGCTTCGATATGAAGATCATTTTTCACGATCCGTACCCGCCACGCGCCGAAGACATCGCTGGCCTCGATGCACAACAGGCCGGCTCGCGCGAGGAAGTCTATGCCGCCGCCGATTTCGTCTCGCTGCACTGCCCGGGCGGTAAAGAGACCTACCACCTCGTCGGCGCCGATGCGTTCGCGGCGATGAAGCCGGGCGCATTTCTGATCAATACCGCGCGCGGCGACGTCGTCGACGAGACCGCACTGGTCGCGGCGCTCGAAGCCGGCGAAATTGCCGGCGCCGGGCTCGACGTGTTCGAAAAGGAACCGGCGGTATCGCCCGGCTTGCTGAAGCGGGAAAACGTCGTGCTGTTGCCGCATCTCGGCAGCGCGACGCAAGAAACCCGGCGCGCGATGGGAATGCGCGTGGTCGAGAATATCGACGCCTTCTTCGCCGGCGAAACGCCCCGCGACAAGCTGGTCTGACTTTCGATCAGCGACCGTCCGATCAGGCGATCGCCATCCCTGAATTCAGAGGCAGGCCTCGAACAGCCGGCGCGTGTTGTCGGCGTCCATCGGCGTCGGATTGCCGCCGACGCTCGGATCTTTCAGCGCCGATTCCACCAGCCAGTCCAGGTCCGGATCGCTGACGCCGAGTTCGGTCAGATTCCTCGGGATGCCGAGCGACGCGTTCAATTCGACGACGTAGTCGTAGAAACCGTCGAACCCGCCGGCGATGCCGAGGTAGGCCGCGAGCCGGTGGATGCGCGTTTCGATTGCGCTGCGGTTGAATTGCAGTACCGGCGCCATGACGACCGCGTTGGTGGTGCCGTGATGCGTGTTGTAAAACGCGCCAATCGGATGCGATAGCGCGTGGATCGCGCCGAGGCCTTTCTGGAACGCGGTCGCGCCCATCGCCGCGGCCGACATCATGTGCGCGCGCGCCTCGATATCGCTGCCGTCGGCAAACGCGCGCGGCAGATACTCCTTGACCAGGCGCATGCCTTCGATCGCGATGCCCTGGCTCATCGGGTGGTAGATCGGCGAGCAGTAGGCTTCGAGGCAGTGTGCGAAGGCATCCATGCCGGTGCCGGCGGTAATCTTCGCGGGCATGCCAACGGTCAGCTCGGGGTCACAGATTACGATCGACGGCAATATCTTCGGATGGAAGATGATCTTTTTCTCGTGGGTTTCGGAGTTCGACAAGACGCCGGCGCGACCGACCTCGGAGCCCGTACCGGCGGTTGTCGGGACCGCGATGATGGGTGCGATGGCGTCGGCATCGGCCCGGGTCCACCAGTCACCGATGTCTTCGAAATCCCAGACCGGGCGGGTTTGCCCGCTCATGAACGCGACAATTTTGCCCAGGTCGAGTCCGGAACCGCCGCCGAATGCGATGACGCCGTCGTGGCCGCCGTCTCGGTAGGCCGCGAGCCCGGCGTCGAGGTTTTTCTCGTTCGGATTCGGGTCGACCTCGGCAAACAATGCGCGGCCGAGTCCGCCGGCGTCGAGCGCGTCGAGCGTCGCCCGGGTGATCGGCAGATCGGCGAGCCCGCGGTCGGTCACCAGGAGCGGCTTTTGCATGCCGACCGCCTTGCAGGCGTCGGCGATCTCGCTGATACGACCGGCGCCGAAGCGGATCGCAGTCGGGTAGGACCAGTTTCCAGTGAGTTGCATCGTCTGATTCTCCGATGACGGTTGATCTCAGGCCCGTTCGAAGCCCCGGCGGACTTCGTAATCGGTGACCCTGCTGTTGAAAT
>JBPEYE010000104.1:0-1889 GCA_052030825.1 Gammaproteobacteria bacterium
TCGGCGACGCCGTTGACCTTGCGGCTGCCGACGATCGCGAGGTAGGCCATGCGCACGACCGGGTGCTCGCCACCGGTGACGATCGACATCCGCTCGCGACGCGCCGCGTCGCCCGGCCAGCGCTGCTCGATCTGGGCGAGAAACCACGCATCGATCTCGCGGATGATTTCGAGCGGTCGCGGTAGCAAGCTGCCGATCAGCCCCACCGACCAGTGCTCGAGCGCCTCCGGCAACAGCGTGTGGTTGGTATAGGCCATGGTTGCGGTGGTGATCTGCCAGGCGCGATCCCAGCCGAGACCGTGGTCGTCGATCAGCAGGCGCATCAGCTCCGCGATCGCGATCGTCGGATGGGTGTCATTTAGCTGAAACACGTTTTGCGCGGCGAAGTCGGTGAAGTCGGCGCCGTTGCGGTCGACCCATCGATGCAGCACGTCCTGCAGGCTCGCCGAGGCGAGAAAATACTGCTGCTTGAGGCGCAGTTCCTTGCCGGACTCGCTGGCGTCGTTGGGGTAAAGCACCATCGTGATCTGCTCGGCCTGGTTCTTGGCCGCAACCGCGTCGGTGTAGCTGCCGGCATTGAACTCGTCGAGGTCGAATTCGTCGGTGGCCTCGGCTTTCCACAGCCGCAACGTGTTGACGGTTTCGTTCTGATAGCCGGGTACCGGCGTATCGTAAGGTACCGCGAGCACATCGTGTGTATCGATCCAGCGCGAACGCAACTGGCCGTCGCCGCCGCGGTCGTGCTCGCAGCGGCCATAGAACTGGATCCGCCAGGTATTCTCCGGGCTTTCGATTTCCCACGGGTTGCCGTGGCGCAGCCAGGTATCGGGGCACTCGATCTGATGGCCGTCGCGAATTTGCTGGTGAAACATGCCGTACTGGTAGCGAATGCCGTAGCCGGTGACCGGAATCTCGAGCGTCGCGCAACTGTCGAGAAAACAGGCCGCGAGACGGCCGAGGCCGCCGTTGCCGAGTCCCGCGTCGGGCTCCTCGGCTTCGAGTTCCTCGAGCGTGCAGGCATAGGATTCGAGCGCGCGGCGTACGTCGTCCTCGAGATCGAGGTTGAGCAGTGCGTTATTCAGACTGCGCCCCATCAGGTACTCGAGCGACAGGTAGCTGATACGTCGCGGCTTTTCGACACGGTATCGTTCGCGGGTCTCGCGCCAGTGCTCGACCATCTGGTCACGCAAGGTTAGCGCGAGCGCGCGGAACATGTAATGATGCGATTCGCCGCCCTGGTCACGGCCGAGGGTCAATTCGAAATGGCGCTTCAGGTCGGTGTCGACCCGTACGCGGTTGTTGTTGCCGTTTTGCCTTGCCGGCTCGGTACCCATCCAGTCGCTTCCCGTTTCAATCAGTTTCCGCCGCGAACACCAGCAGCGAGCGCGGCGCCAGTCCGCGCGTCGTCGCTTCCGCCACGATCTCCTCGGCGGCTTCGGGATCGAAGCTGTCGAGCATCAGGCGCCAGCCGCCGGCGGCGCCAGGCGGCAGTATAAACGCTTGCGTCGTGCTTGACGCGTTCAACAGCACCAGCAGCGCGGAGCCGCCGCCGTTACTTTCGAGCACGAAACCGATGCAGCGATTCTCCGACGAATGCCAGTCGGACTCGCGCATCGGCCGGCCATGCGGGTGATACCAGCGGAAAGCGTCGTCGTCCGGCCCGCCGCCGTCATGGCGGTAGACATCGGCGCGCAGCACCGGCCAGTCCTTGCGCAGCGCGATCAGCCGCCGGGTGAATTCGAGCAATGACTCGCCTTCATCGCCGAGACCGTTCCAGTCGAGCCAGCTGATCGCGTTGTCCTGGCAGTAGGCGTTATTGTTGCCCCGCTGGCTGCGGCCGAACTCGTCGCCGGCCTGCAGCATCGGTACGCCCTGCGACAGCAGCAGCG
>JBPEYE010000105.1:0-2128 GCA_052030825.1 Gammaproteobacteria bacterium
ATGACCGCGACCAGGATCAGCATCACGATCAGGCTGCCGCCGGACAGGAACTCGACGAACTCGCCGACCACCTGGTGCGCGCCGGTCAGCGAAACCGTGCCGACGATGATGCCGGCGGCGCCGGTGGCGACGGCAATGCTGATCATGTTGCGCGAGCCGGCGATCATGCCGGCAACCCAGTGGTCGACGCCGGCGCGAAAGGCCGGGCCATAGTTGTTGGTTTTGCGGAAAAACTCCTTGAGCATGTCCTGCGTCAGCGTCACGACGATCATCGCGATCGTCGCCCAGAAGGCCGACAGCGCGGGCGACAGCCGTTCGATGACGATGCACCAGATCAGGATCACGATCGGCAGGATGTAGTACAGGCCGGTTACCGCGGTCTCGCCGGCTTTCGGCAGCTTGAGGATCGGGTCGTCGGGCGAGTCGACCTTGAGGTCCGGCTGTTGCGAAGCGATGTAAACGAGGTAGACGTAGGCCGCGGCCGAGCCGGCGGCGACGATCCAGAAAGCCGCGCCGGGGGCGACGTCCTTGATCCAGCCGAGGCCGAAATAGACGATCATGCCGAGGATCGCGATGCCGATGAAGCCGCCGAGAAAACTGATCACTTTCATCATGAAGGTCAATGAAGACGGCGGCTTCTCGAGGCCCTTGAGGCCGAGCTTCATCGCCTCGAGATGGACGATGTAAACCAGCGCGATGTACGACACCAGCGCCGGCACCAGCGCGTGCTTGAGGATGTCGGTGTAACTGATGCCGGTGAATTCGGCGATCAGGAACGCGGCCGCGCCCATGACCGGCGGCGTCAACTGGCCGTTGGTCGACGACGCGACCTCGACCGCGCCGGCCTTCTCCGGCGTGAAGCCGGTACGCTTCATCAGCGGGATCGTGAACGTGCCGGTCGTGACCGTGTTGGCGATCGACGATCCCGAGTAAAGCCCCGACATCGCCGACGCGACCACCGCGGCCTTGGCCGGGCCGCCGCGGAAGTGGCCGAGCAGCGCAAACGCGATCTTGATGAAATAGTTACCCGCGCCGGCCTTCTCCAAAATCGAGCCGAACAGCACGAACAGGAAGATCAGCGATGCCGACACGCCCAGCGCGACGCCGAACACGCCCTCGTTCTGCATCCAGAAATGCCACATCGCCTTGCCGTAGGAGGCGCCCTTCCACTGGATCGACTCCGGCAGCCAGGTCGCGTTGCCGAAGAACACGTAAAGCACGAACACGCTGGCGACGATCAGCAGCGGCAGGCCGAGCGCGCGGTAGACGGTGATGCCGAGCAGCAGCATGCCGACGGTCGACGCAATCAGGTCGCCCTGCGTCGGCAGACCGGCGCGCAGCGCGATCTCGTCGCGCAGCACGACGATATAGAGACAGCAGGCGACGCCGACCGCGGCGAGTATCCAGTCGTACCACGGAATATGGTCGCGCGGGCTGTTCTTGAACAGCGGGAAGGCCAGCGCGGCGAGGAAAAAGCCGAAGGCGAGGTGAATCAGGCGCGCGTCGGAATTGGTGACGACGACGCTGATGCCGGTGACGTCGGTCAGCCAGAAGGGTAAATTCGACGCGTAATAGAGTTGGAACAAAGCCCAGACGAATGCGGTGCCGGCGATAACCTTGGCTTGCCAGCCGAGCGGCGCGCGCGCGCCGGTATCGACCATCGCGGCCAGGTCGTCGGCGACGCTGCTCTGTTTGCCGTCAGTGGCGCTCGCCGCGCCCTGCGCGGGCGCTGTCACGGGCTCTTGCTGCGGTGATTGCGCCTGATCGTCAGTGTTTTCCGGTGCCTGGTCCGGCTTGTCTTTCTGGTCCGACATTTCCCCTACCCTCGCTGCTACTTATTATCCGAAGGATGTCCCCGTTCGCCGCTTCCGCTGCGCCGGCGGAGCCTCGCACGCGCGCTCGCGGCGCGCGCGCACGAGTCGTTTATTACTCGGCGACCTGCTCTCCCGGCAGGCCGCCAGACGCGAACGGGCCGCGTAAAGCGACCCGTTCGATTCTTGCCTGGATCTTACATCCAGCCCCGTTCCTTGTAGTACTTCACCGCACCGGGATGCAGCGGCGCCGAAATCGACTCGGTAATCATTTCTTTCTCGGTCAGATTGGCGAACGCCGGGTGCAGCTTCTTGAA
>JBPEYE010000106.1:0-10459 GCA_052030825.1 Gammaproteobacteria bacterium
GGCGACATGATCTTGTTCAGGTAACGGCGCGCGATGCCGTATTCCTGCTCGAGAATCTCGCCGTCTTCCTCGACGTCGAACAGGCCGAGCGGCGATTCGAACACGGGCGAGTCCTTGATCACGTAGATCGGCTGTTTTTCCATCAACGCCTTGAGCCGATCGGCGAGCGAGGACTTGCCGCCGCCGACCGGGCCGAGCAGGTAGAGAATCTGTTTTTTCTCCTCGAGGCCCTGCGCGGCGTGCTTGAAATAGGAAACGATTTGCTCGATCGAGTCCTCCATGCCGTAGAACTCGTCGAACGCCGGATAGCGCGCGATAACCTTGTTGGAAAAGATGCGGGAAAGACGCGGATCCTGCGAGGTATCGATCAACTCGGGATCGCCGATGGCAGCCAGCATGCGCTCCGCCGCGGTGGCATAAGCCAGCGGGTTTTCCTTGCAATGCTCCAGGTATTCCTGCAGCGAGTATTCTTCCTGCAAGTGGCGTTCGAAGCGCTGTTGATAACTTTCGAAAATGCTCATTTGGGCTACCTCTTCCTTAATCGGATCAGGAACGGCGCCCCTCGCATTGGTTGTTCATGGTCAGGCGCCGCCTGACAGAATTAGTCACTCTTGGTGCTAGCTAATGCCTTGGGTGATTTAACTGAAGCATAGTCAACTTTTAGACGAGAGCTTGTGACTTTCGTTCGCAAACTTTCCGTTCGCAAACCAAACTTTTTCACAGTTTGGCTATCGTCACGGACGCTCACCGCGTGCGCCCATTCAATACGATTATAGGCGGGTATGCAAGAAATTGACCAACGATGTTGATACGTCGCGGGCGGGCATCCGGATCGCGCCCCGAAACTGGCACTTGGCGCCTCCGGCTGCCAATGCCCTGAGCGTTGTAAATCATTGACTTAGCACGATTATTCGGCGGAATTTCCGGATTTTTCGGCGCTGATTTCGAGTGCCGCCTGGTAAATTTCGTTTTTCTTTTTACCGGTAATTCGGGCGGCAATTTTGACCGCCGTTTTGACGGAAACTTCCGCCAACAACAATTTTATGACGTCGATATCGTCAGCGTTCAGTCGCTCGCCGTCGGCGCCCGCCGCGTTGTCGATCAAGACGACGAACTCGCCTTTTTCGAGTTCGGGTTCGGCGTCGATCCGCGCCCGCAAATCGCGAGCGCTGCCGGCGAGAAATTGTTCGTGACGTTTGGTCAGTTCCTTGGCCAGCACCAGCGGCCGATCGGGGAAAATATCGCCGAGAGCGTCGAGCAACGCGGCGATGCGGTGGCTCGATTCGAACAGCACGAGGGTGCCGGCCAGTGCGCGCATCTGCTGCAGGCGGTTGACCCGCTCGGCGGCGCGGGGCGGCAGGAATCCGAAGAAATGGAATCGATCCGTCGGCAGGCCGGCAGCCGACAGCGCGGCGATGACACTGCTCGGCCCGGGAATCGGCGATACCCGGATTCCGGCGGCGCGCGCGTCGTGCACCAGGCGATAACCCGGATCCGAAATCAGCGGCGTGCCGGCATCCGAAATCAGCGCCACCGACTCGCCCGCTTCGAGTCGCCGCAGGAGCTCGCGACTGCGCTCGTCTTCGTTGTGATCGTGGTACGACAACAGGCGCGCGCCGACGCCGAGGCGATCGAGCAGCTTGCGGCAATGGCGCGTGTCCTCGGCGGCAATCAGGTCGACGTCGCGCAAAATTTCGGCCGCGCGCTGGCCGATGTCACCGAGGTTGCCGATCGGAGTCGCCACGATATAGAGTACGCCGGCCATGCAAAAGAGTGTACACTAACGCGCGTTCGCAACAGCCTCCGGCTTCACCCTCGCCCGCCGATGAAATCCCGATTGTCATTTTGGTTCGCACTCGCGCTGCTCGCGGGTCTCGTCGCCTGTCAGACCGGCCCGCGGTCGCCGTCGACCGGCGTCGGCGACGGTCAGGCGATTGACGATGACGGCCGCGTCCTGACGCCGCTGGAGGAAATGCTGGTCCGCGCCTTCGACTACGAAAGTGACGACAAGTGGCTCGAGGCGGCCGTCGTTTACGAAGATCTCGCGCGCCAGAGCGAGCAGCCGGACCGCTCGAGCTACCTGGTCAAGGTTGCGGAGATGTATTACCGCGCCGGCCTCTACGACCAGATCGACCCGTTCTTCGAAACGCTTGACGAGACCGACATTCTGGCGCAGGACCAGAAATACAAGGAAGTCGTCCAGGCCGGCGGCTATCTTGGCGAAGGCAAGATCTACCAGAGCCTGCTGAACCTGCCCGAGATCGACGAACTCGTCGATTTCCGCTACAAGGCCCTCGCGCTCAACATCCGCTCGCGCGGCGTGCTCGCGATCGGCAAGCCGCTGGAAAGCGCCAAGCTGCGCATGCAAATCAGCGAATTCCTGCGCACCCCGCAGGAAATCGAAAAAAATCACGAATTCATCTGGGAGGCACTCGACCGGATCACCGAGCCGTCGATCGTGCGGGCGCTGTCGGAGGCGCAAACCGGCGAGGTTCGCGGCTGGCTCGAGCTCAACCTGATCGCGCGCCGCTCGAACATGCTGCCGGCGAAAATGGAGCCGTGGATCGACCAGTGGTACCAGCGCTACGGCGATCACCCGGCGGCGGCGCTGTACGCGCTCAACCTGCTCGAGGAAAGCCGTCGGATCTTCATCGAACCGACCCGCATTGCGCTGATGCTGCCCTTCTCCGGGCGCCTCGAAAAGGTTGCCAACGCGATCCAGAACGGCTTTCTCTACGCTTATTACCAGGATTCGGGGCAGGTCGCCGACCTCGAAATCATCGACGCCAGCACCGACCCGGCACAATTCAACCTGCAGTACGAGCAGGCGATTCAGAACGGCGCCGATTTCGTCGTCGGCCCGATCGACAAGGAGTTGATCGACATGCTGCAGCAACGCGAACAACTCGAGGTGCCGACGCTGACGCTGAATTACGGTAACGAATCGACCGAAGCGGTACCGAACCTCTACCAGTTCGGCCTGCGCCCCGAGGATGAGGCCGAACAGATCGCCGACATCGCGCTGGCGCAGGGGCGCTACCACGCGCTGGTGCTGGTGCCCGACACCGAGTGGGGCTATCGCCTGCAGCGCGCCTTCAGCCAGCGTTTCGAAAAGCTCGGCGGCCACGTCGTCGGCAGCACGATCTACCCGGCGCAGAAAAACGATTACTCGCCGGCAATCATGAACCTGCTTAACCTGACGACGAGCAACCATCGCAAGACCCTGCTGCAGCAGACGATCCAGCGCCAGGTCGAGTTCGAGGCCCGCCGCCGGCAGGACGTCGACATGATTTTCATCGCCGCCAACGCGCGCCAGGCGCGGCTGATCAAGCCGCAGCTCAAGTTTCACCACGCCCAGGATTTACCGGTCTACGCAACCTCCAACATTTCGTCGAGCTCGAGCACGCCGGCCGACGACCGCGATCTCAACGATATTCTCTTCGTCGACATGCCGTGGATGCTCGATAACGGCAACAACCGCGACTTCCAGCAGGTCAACCGCCTGTGGCCCGACGAAAGCCAGCGCTTCAGCCGACTGTTCGCGCTCGGCATCGACGCCTATCGCATGATCCCGTCGTTGCGCCGCCTGATGGTCAACCCGGAAGAATCGCGGCCGCATCACACCGGCACGCTGTCGGTCGACGAATTGGGTCGGGTTCGGCGTACGCTGCTGCTCGCGACCTACGAGAACGGGGTCGCGCGAATGCTCGAGACCCCGCCGACCCAGCCGCTGACGACATCCGGCCTCTCACCCTGAGCGGATGTCGGCAAATCGCGACAAGGGAATGTCCCGCGAAACCGAGGCCCGCACCTACCTGGAGCGTCGTGGCCTGCACTGCCTGGCGCAAAACGTTCACTGCCGGTTCGGCGAAATCGACCTGGTCATGCGCGACGGCGCGACGGTCTGTTTCGTCGAGGTCAAGTACCGCGGATCGCGCGCCTGCGGCGGCGCGGCTTACGCCCTGTCGCCAGCCAAGCGGCGCAGGCTGATCAGGGCGGCACGGTTCTTTATCGCCGCCAACCCCGCGCTTGCCACGGCGCCGCTGCGATTCGATGCGCTATTAATCCAGGGACAGGCGGACGGCCGCGACGAGATCGAGTGGATCAAGGATGCGTTTCGGGTCGAGGAATAAAGCGGACCCGGAAAAGCGCGGCACGCCGGCTTCATCGAGTTCCGCGGGAGATCCCGGATACGCGCTTACGCGCTTTCCGGGATGACACCGCGCTGCGCGCCTGTGAAATGAATCTCCGGGCGAGATCCCGGATAAGCGCTGCGCGCTTTCCGGGATGACACCGCGCTGCGCGCGGTGTCACTTGATCACCTTGAGCGTGGGCCCTTTCGGCTTGTCGGGTTCGTCGTCCTGTGCGGCGTCACCGGTTTCTTCGGCCGGGAACATCATGCCCTCGCCGTTCTCGCGCGCGTAGATCGCCAGCAGCGCGTCCATCGGGCAGTACACCTCCTGGGCGACACCGCCGAAACGCGCCGAGAAGCCAATGGCGTCGTTACCGATCTCGAGATCCTGAATCGCCTGCGGCGCCAGGTTGAGTACCACCTTGCCGTCGCTGGCGATACCCGGTGGCACCCGGACGCCGGCCAGGGTCGCATCGATCAGAATGTAGGGGGTCGCGTCGTTATCGAGGATCCAGTCGTACAGCGCGCGGACGAGGTATGGCTTGCTCGAGGTCATGACGCCGGCGACGCGCTAGGCCACCATGTCGCGTTCCTGCTCGGACAGGCTGGTCTGAAACGACGGGCGCGAAAACACGCGCTTCATGTAAGTCGTTATCGGTTTGGCCGATTTCGGTAATTCGATGCCGTAATGGGGCAATCGCCACAGGATCGGCGCGATACTGCAGTCGAGCAGGCTGAACTCGTTCGACAGGAAAAAAGGCATCGCGCCGAACACCTCGGACGAGTTGATCAGGCTTTCCGCCAACGCCTTTTTCGCCTGGGTTTTCTTCTTTTCGGTGCCGCGTTCGATGTCGGGCAACAGGCTGAACCAGTCGCTCTCGATGCGAAACAGCGCCAGCCGCGCCTTGGCTCGCGAAACCGGGTCGACCGGCATCAGCGGCGGGTGTGGAAAGCGTTCGTCGAGATACTCGATCAACACCCGCGCGTTATACAGGACGAGATCGCGATCGACCATGGTCGGCACGGTCGCGTAGGGATTCAGGTCGAGCAGGTCCTCGGGCAGGTTGTTGGTATCGACGTCGTGGATTTCGACGGTGATGTCTTTCTCCGCGAGCACGATCCGCGCCCGGTGGCATTCCGGATCGGTCGGCGACGAGAAACAACTCATCACCGAACGTCGATTCGCTACTACTGACATAATCGCGTTTTCGGGTTAGTGCACGTCTTTCCAGTATTCTCGCTTGAGCGCATAGGCGAGAACCAGAAAAAAGAGCAGAAATATGATGACGCCGGTACCCACGTTTTTGCGCGTCTGCTTGTAGGGTTCGGCGAGGTAGTCGAGAAACGCGACCAGGTCGTGAATCGTCCGGTCGTACTCCGAGGGGGTCATCGACCCCGGCTCGATGATCTCGAAGCCGGCCAGCACCTCGATTTCGTTGCCGTCGGCATCCTTGACGAGACGGTACTTGGGCGCCTGCAGCCCCTGCAATTCGACCAGCACGTGCGGCATGCCGACGTTGGCGAAGACGCCGTTGTTGACGCCGAGACCTTCGCGGCTCGGATCGACGTAAAAGCCGCGCAGGTAGTTGTAAAGCCAGTCGACGCCGCGCGAGCGCGCGACCAGCGACAGGTCGGGCGGTACCGTGCCGAAGGCTTCCTCGGCGTAGGCGGGTGTCATCGTGGTCTTCATCAATTCGCCGACCTTGGTCTTTTCACCATTGATGTCGGTGGTGAAGATGAGATGTTCGCGCACCACGTCGTCCGGAATGCCGAGGTCACGGCCGACCCGGTTGAAGCGCGAATACGCCGCCGAGTGACAGCTCAGGCAATAGTTGACAAAGGTCCGCGCACCGCGCTGCATGGCCGCCTTGTCGCTCCAGTCGATCTCGATTTCGTCGTCGGGATAGGTATGCCCGCCGCCGGCGGCGAAGCCGAGGGTCGGCAGCATCAGCCCAAGCGCAATAATCAATCCTCGTTTCATTATTGCACCCTCTCCGGAACCGGCTTGGTCATCTCGTTCTTGCTGATCCACCACAGGCCGACGAAATAGCCGAAATAGCCGAGACTGAACAGCCGCGCGAACAGGGTACGCGTCTCGGTCGGCGGCAGCGCGCCGAGATAACCGAGGCCGAAAAAGCTGATCACCAGCATTGCCAGCAGCAGCTTGAAGCTCGTCGACCGATAGCGGATCGAACGGACCTTGCCGCGGTCGATCCACGGCATGAAAAACAGCACCGCGATTGCCGCGAACATCGCAATGACGCCGAGCAGCTTATCCGGGATCGCGCGCAGAATCGCGTAGTACGGGGTGAAGTACCAGACCGGCGCGATGTGTTCGGGCGTCTTGAACGGGTTGGCCGGCTCGAAGTTCGGTTTTTCGAGAAAATAGCCGCCCATCTCAGGCGCGAAAAACACGACCAGGCTGAACAGGATCAGGAACACGACGACGCCGACGAGATCCTTGACCGAGTAGTACGGGTGAAACGGGATGCCGTCGAGCGGCACGCCGTCGGCATCCTTGTTTTTCTTGATCTCGACGCCGTCGGGATTGTTCGAGCCAACCTCGTGCAGCGCGATGATGTGCATCACGACGAGCAGCAGCAGGACCAGCGGCACCGCGACGACATGCAGCGCGAAGAAACGACTCAGGGTCGCGTCCGAGACAACGAAATCGCCGCGTATCCAGACCGTCAGGTCGTCGCCGACCCACGGGATCGCGCCGAACAGCGAGATGATGACCTGCGCGCCCCAGTAAGACATTTGCCCCCAGGGGAGCAAATAGCCCATGAAGGCTTCCGCCATCAGCGCGAGGAAGATCAACATGCCGAAGATCCAGATCAGCTCGCGCGGTTTCTGGTACGAGCCGTACATCAACGCGCGGAACATGTGCAGGTAGACGACGATGAAAAACGCCGACGCCCCGGTCGAGTGCAGGTACCGAATCAGCCAGCCCCAGTCGACATCGCGCATGATGTACTCGACCGACGCGAACGCGAGATCGCCGTCCGGCTTGTAGTGCATGGTCAGGAAAATACCGGTCACGATCTGCAACACCAGCACCAGCAGCGCCAGCGAGCCGAAGTAATACCAGAAATTGAAGTTTTTCGGCGCGTAGTACTTCGACAGGTGCTCCTCCCACATCTTGGTCAGCGGGAAGCGCGCGTCGATCCAGGCCATGAAACCCTGCTTGTCTGTTTGCTCACTCATGCCTTCGGTCCGTCCTCGCCAATCAAAATCACGTCGTCGCTCTTGAAGTAGTGCGGCGGCACGACCAGGTTGGTCGGCGCCGGCACGCCAGCGTACACGCGCCCGGCAAAATCGAACGCGGAACCGTGGCAGGGACAGAAGAATCCGCCCTGAAAATCGCTCGTAATCTCGGGCCGGTAGGTCGGCGAGCAACCGAGGTGGGTACAGATACCCTCGATGATCAGGTATTCGGGCTTGCGCGAGCGGTGCTGGTTTTGCGCGTACTCGGGCTGAATGCTCGATTCCGAATTCGGATCGCGCAGGTTTTCCTCGACCTTCGCCAGCGTGGCCAGCGCTTTCTCGTCGCGCCGCACGACCCAGACCGGCTTGCCGCGCCACTTGACGATGATTTGCTGGCCCGGCTGGAGCTTGCCGATGTTGGCCTCGACCGGCGCCCCGGCCGAGCGCGCCCGCGCACTCGGCGTCCAGCTCAGGACGAAGGGTACGGCCGCGACCACCGATCCCACGGCGCCGACGACTACCGTACCCGCAGTCAGAAACCGCCTGCGGTTATTGTCGAAATCGTTTGCTGACATGCAAAATCTTCCCCGAATGAAAGACAGAACCCCCGCGGCTCGAAACAGCGCGGCACCAGGGCAAAAAAACGGTCGCTAGCATAGCCTACTTTGTAATTTTCGTCGAGGGCGGAAGGCGCTCGAATCAAGCATTTGGCGCGCATTTCGCGATTATTTTCTCAGACCGGGTTGGGGACGTCGATGAATCGATGTTCGACGCCGAAACGGTCGCCGATGACCGCGGCCAGGGCCTGGACGCCGTAGCGCTCGGTCGCGTGGTGACCGGCCGCGATAAAGTGCACGCCGAGCTCGCGCGCGCAGTGGAAGGTCGGCTCCGAAACCTCGCCACTGACGAAAGCGTCCACACCGCGCGCGGCGGCGGCGTCGATGAAGCCCTGCGCGGCGCCGGTGCACCAGGCAATGCGCTCGATCGGATGGTTGCCGCCGGCGATCACCAGCGGCCGGGTGTCGAGCCGGGTCGCCAGCGCCTGGCCCAACTCGTCGAGCGACTGTGCGGCGGCCGGCGCCCCGTCGCAGACGAGGTTCTGCTCACCGAAGCTGCCGTGCACGGTCCAATCCATGACCTTCGCCAGCTGCACGTTGTTGCCGACCTCCGGATGCGCGTCCAGCGGCAGGTGGAAGGCGAGCAGATTAATCCGATTCTCGATCAGGCTGCGGATGCGGCGGCCTTTCATGCCGACGATCGGCTGCGCCTCGCCGCGCCAGAAGTAGCCGTGATGGACCAACAGCGTGTCGGCGCCGGCCGCCGCGGCGGCATCGATCAGCGCCTGGCTCGCGGTCACGCCGCAGACGATGCTTTCGACCCGATCGCTGGCCTCGACTTGCAGACCGTTGGGGCAATAGTCGTCGAAGTCGTCGACTTTCAGAAAATCGTGACAAAATTCGCAAAGCTGTTCGAGCTGCATGGGGCGGCGTCCGGCGGTGTCGGCGCTATGATACTATCGGCCGATGAAATTTATCAAAGCGCTCGCCTTTCTGCTCCAGTTCGGGCTGATCGGATTGGCGCTCGCGTTTCTCTATCTGCTCGCGACTTCGGATCGCAACCGTGACGAGCTGATCGACTTTCTTGCCGGCGAGCCGGCGGCGATCGAAAACCCGCGCATCACAAGCACCGACCCGATCGTATCCTACGCCGACGCGGTCGCGTCGTCGGCCTCGTCGGTGGTGACGATTTACACGACCAAGACGGTGCGCGAGAAAACCAACCCGCTGCTCGACGACCCGATTTTCAGCCGCTTCTTCGGTGATCAGCTGCAACGCCGGCAGCGCAGCCGCAGCGAGACCAGTCTCGGCTCGGGGGTGATCATCGGCACCGAGGGCTATATCCTGACCAATCAGCACGTCATCGACGGCGCCGATGAAATCCTGATCGCGCTCGCCGACGGTCGCGGCTCCGCCGCGACCCTGATCGGCGAGGATCGCGAGACCGACCTCGCGGTGCTGCAGATCCGCCTCGACGGGCTGGTCGGAATCCGCCTGTCGGAGACCGCCGAACCGCGGGTCGGCGACGTCGCCCTCGCGATCGGCAACCCGCTCAATGTCGGCCAGACCGTGACCATGGGCATCATCAGCGCGACCGGGCGCGAGCAGATCGGCCTGAACACGCTGGTCGAAAGCTTCATCCAGACCGACGCGGCGATCAATCCCGGCAACTCGGGCGGCGCGCTGGTCAACGCGCGCGGCGAGCTGATCGGCATCAATACCGCGATCTTCAGCCAGGCGACCGGCGCGCAGGGCATCGGCTTCGCGATCCCGGTCGCCCTCGCGCTCGACATCATGTGGCAGATCATCGAGCACGGCGAGGTCACGCGCGGCTGGATCGGGGTGGTCGTGACCGAGATAACCGCCCGGGCGGCGATGGAGGCCGGCCGGCCCGGCGTGACCGGCGCCCTGATCACCGACGTCTACATGGACAGCCCGGCGGCGCGCGCCGGCGTCGAGCCGGGGGATATCGTCGTCGCGGTCGACGATAAACCGGTCGCGAGCACGCGCGACCTGGTCGACAAGATCACCCTGCGCAAGCCGGGCGAGCGGACGCGCGTCTCGCTGTACCGCGGCGCGCAAAATCTCGAACTGGAAATGCGGGTCGAACAGCGGCCGCGACAGCAGTAGCCGCTTCAGTCTTCGAACTCAAACCTCGTCGACGTCGTCTCCCGCCAATCGCGCATTCCCGTCATCGGCGTTACCCGCAGGGACCGCCCAACCGCTCCGCGATCCGGTTTTGAACCAAACCGACTCGCGCAGCGAAAATGGCTCTATTCCTCTTCCACCTCGTCGGCTATGCCAGGAGGATTGGCACCGCCGATTCTCTCGTCTTCTATTTCAACGAAATCGCCGGCCACGATGTTCGGAGGCGACGGATCGTAGCTCGTCGCCAGGTCGAGTCCGTAATCGACTCCGAGCACGGTGATGAACGAGTTCAAAACGAAATCGTCGACCCGGCCTTCCAGCTTGCGCGAATCGTCCGGCGACGCCCTGCGCCTGACGAAAGTAGCAAGGACTTCATCGTTGGCGACCTCGATTCCCTCGACACGGACGAAGTCGA
>JBPEYE010000107.1:0-3859 GCA_052030825.1 Gammaproteobacteria bacterium
CGATGTTCAAGGAAGGCTACAAGGGCGTATTCTGCATGGACTTCCTGCTCGACACCGATGACGGCACGCCCTATCTCGGCGAGGTCAACCCGCGCATCAGCGGCGCGAGCCCGCTGACCAATCTGATCACGTCGCACTACGGCGGCGTGCCGCTGTTCCTGTTTCATCTGCTCGAGTTTCTCGACGTCGACTACGAGGTCAATCTCAAGAAGATTCAGAATCGCTGGAACGAGTACGATTTCTGGACCCAGCTGGTGCTGAAACAGACCTACGACCGCGTGCAGCAGCTGACCCACGCGCCACGTACCGGCGTCTGGCGAATGGACAAGTACGGTGCGATCACCTTCGACCGGCTCGACCTCGACTGGACCAACGTCATCGACAACGACGAGGCCTATTACCTGCGCGTCTATCGCGAGGGTGATTACACCTACAAGGGGGCCGATCTCGGCATCATCGTCGCGCGCGGCCGGATGCAGACCGAGGAGCGCACGTTGCGCGAACGCGCCAAGCTCTGGACCGCGGCGATCAACGCCGAGTTCCACGGCGTCGAGCCGCAGGCGGTGCCGGCGATCTACGAGGATCCCTACCAGTCGAAGTTGTTCTAGCGGAGTGGATTCAGGCCGTCTGGCCGAGTGAATCGGCGGCTGGCGGGGTCACGATCGAGTTATCCCAGGCGATCAGTCGCTCGATTTCCTCGGCCACGCGCAACACTTCGTAATCGGCACCGACCGGGCCGATGATCTGCAGCGACAGCGGCAGGCCCTCGTCGCCGAGCCCCATCGGAATCGCGCAGGCGGGCATGCCGACGAGGTTGGCGTCGTAGAGGAAACTCGCCCAGTCGAGCCATGGCATCTTGATGTGCGTTTCGTCGATCTTCTCCGGGTGGATCGTGCCGTGCGGGAATGCCTCGCAGCCGAGGGTCGGCGTGATCAGGATGCGCGCGTTGTGGCGCTGAAACAGGTCCTCGTAGTGTTCGCGGATGACCTCGCGCCGCGCCTGCGCTCGTTCGAAGTCGGCCGCGCTGAACTGCTCGCCGAAATCGATGAAGCCGCGCGCGACTTCGCCGAGATAGTCGAGATTGAATCCCTTGCCGCGCGCACTTTCGGCGGCGTCGTAGCTGGCGATCACCGCCCAGGTCTTGACCGACGACTTCAACCCGGGGTTGTCGTTGATCAGGCTAAAGCCATCGCCGCGCATCAACTCGACGACGCGGCGAAACGCATCGCGCACATCCTGATCGACCGGCGCGAAGCCGAGATCCTCGGAGTAGACGATAGACTTGCGGTTCAGCCGCGGACTGCGGTTGCCGTGGAAGTTTTCGGCGAGCACGTCGAAAAAAAGACGCGCGTCGGTGACGCTGCGCGTCATCGGTCCGTACGAGACGATCGACTGCCAGGACGGAAAGCACGGTTCGCGCGGCACCACGCCGAAGCTCGGCTTGAAGCCGACGATGCCGCAAAAACCCGCCGGGATGCGGATCGAGCCACCGCCGTCGCCGCCGAGCGAAAACGCGCCCGCGCCGGCCGCGACCGCGACCGCGGCGCCGCCCGATGAACCGCCCGAGGTGCGCTCGGGGTTCCACGGGTTCGACGTCAGGCCGTAGATGTCCGAGTGGGTCACCCCGGTGAGGCTGAATTCGGGACAGGTCGTCTTGGCGAAGACCACTGCGCCCTCCTGCTCGAGCAGTTCGATCGCGCGGCAGGTTTCGGTCGGCACGAAATCGCTGAGCAGTTGCGAGCCGTTGGCACACGGGTAGCCGGCGAGAAACTGCGAATCCTTGATCGTGATCGGCAGGCCCTCGAGGCGACCGATCTTGCCGCCGACGCGCCGCTTGTCGGATTCCTGCGCCGCCTGGCGCGCGCGGCTGTAGAGCTTGAGCGCGATGGGATTGAGCGCGGGCGCGATTTCCTCGGCGCGTTCGATGGTCTGTTCGAGCAGATCGACGGCGTTGATCTGGCCGCAGGCGAGGGCCTTTAACTGGTCGGTGGCAGTCAGCGAGTATTCGGGCATCGAAGCGGACGAACAAAATTCGGGCCGGGACGAATCCCGGCCCTTGCGAAATGCAATTATTGTTCGTAGCTTAGACAGCAACGTTTTGCTCTGCAAGTGCTTCGTCGACGAGGACCGCGTCGACCGGCATCTCGCTGACGTCGAAAGCCGCCTCGGCTTCGGCAATCAGCAGGGCCGCCGGCTGCTGCAGGTCACGCGCGCGGCGCGCGATCTCGTCTTGCGATACGTTCTCGAACTTGCTGGCGAGCGACCAGCGGTGGCCGTTGCCGTCGACGAGCACGCCGCTGCGGTCGCCCCAGAATGCATCATAAAGGGGCACCTGTACCTGCGCGCCGGCCTCGACCGCGCGCTCGAAGCTCAGGTCGACGTCATCGACGTAGAGATGTACGTGCGCGGCCGAACCACCGAGCGACAGCGGCGACAACAGGCCGAGTTCCGGCGCTTCGCGGTTGAGGACGATAATGCTGTTGCCGATCTTGATCGTGGCGTGAACCGCGGTGAACTCGTCGGCGCCGGCCTGACGCGTCAGCAACTCGGCGCCGAAGGCCGCCTGGTAGAATCCGACCGCCGCATCGACGTCGAAAACGATCAGAACCGGGGTCGCGGTACGATAGCCGCGCGGAATGGGAGAAATTTTCTTGCTCACAGTATGCTCCATAATGTGTGTTGTCGAAATGGGGTACTAAACTCGGGAATGTTTCTCGAATGCAGTGGAATCGGGTTTGAATCCGGCTACACCATGGAGCATAATGTAGCCCATTGTTTCGAATTGTCAACACCATGAGTCAAGATGTAGACCTCGGAATCGTCGGATCGGTCACCCAGGCCGACCTGGCGCCGCTGCGTGACGGCGGTCGCCTCGGCGAATTCGCGGTCGTCTATCGCGTCGAACGCGTGCACCAGGGCGGCGGCTACGGCGACCAGGACCGGCATCCGCTGGCCTGGGCGGTCGCGGTCTACGTCGACAACCAGCTGTGCCGGGTGTTCAATGCGCGCGGCGCCGGCCGCGAGTGGAATAACATCGACCGCCTTTGCGTGTGGCTGCGCGAGCAGGGCTTCTGGTACTGGTGGACACGCAACGACCTCGAGCCGGTCGGCACCGCCGCCGTCGAAGCCGAAGAGACGGCGGAGACACCGGCGCCGTCGCCGGCCTATATCGACCCGCCATTCTCACCGTTCTGATGGCGCGCAAGAAGCAGCTGCATTTCGCCTTCTACGCCTTCGCCGAGGACGTGCCGGGGCCCATCTGGAAGTATCATTTCGACCGCTTCTGGCCGGAATACAATCGCTGGTTCCTGCGCTACGGCGAACTCGATCGGCCGACCTACTTCGAATCGATGCAGGCGCTCGAGCGCCACATGCCCGAGATGGTGCCGATCTGGGAGGCGATGGTCGACCTCGCCGGCGGCGGCGATTACGCCGCGCGCTTTCTCGCGCAGTACAACCCGCCGCCGCTGTTTCGCGGCTGCTCGCAGGCGATCTACCGCGCCGACGAGCCGGTCATGGTGCGCTCCTACGACTACTCGCCGTACATCTTCGACGGCCTGCTGATGCGCAGCCGCTTCCAGGATCGCGCGGTGATCGGGATGCTCGACTGCATGTCGGGACTGCTCGACGGCATCAACAGCGACGGGCTCGCGGTGTCGATGTCATTCGGCGGGCGCGAGGATTTCGCCGACGGCTTCAGCATTTCGATGGTGATCCGCTACCTGCTCGAGTGCGCCGGCGACGTTGCCGAAGCCGGCGCGTTAATCCGGCGCGTACCGGTGCAGGGCGCCTATAACCTGATGCTGATCGACCGCGCCGGTAACTTCGAAACCGTCGCCCTGACCCCGGGCCGCGAGCC
>JBPEYE010000108.1:0-2893 GCA_052030825.1 Gammaproteobacteria bacterium
CGGTGTGCACCCCAACTGGCCCGACGTGATCTATCCGCTGCGCGAGGGCTTGCTCGAGCGCGGTACGACGAGCCTGTCGATTCAGATGCCGATCCTCGAGAACGACGCCGAGAATGCCGCCTATGCGCCACTGTTCGGCGAGGTTCCGGCGCGCATCGACGCCGCGATCGCGTATCTGATCGATGCCGGGTATCGGGACGTTTTCCTGGTTGCCCACAGCCTCGGCGCGTCGATGACGGCTTATTACCTGTCACGCGGCGGCAATGACAGGATCAGAGGTGCCGTGCTGATCGGTATGGGTCGGGGCGATGCGTTTCCCGGCAGCGTCGATGCGATGGCGAAGATAAACCTGCCACTACTCGATCTTTACGGCGGCGATGATCTCGAACCGGTACGAAACCTCGCTCCCGAACGTGCGGCGGCCGGCAAGCGCGGTGCCGGCGATGCGTTTCAACAGGTTCGGGTTGCGGGTGCCAACCACTTCTTCCAGGGATACGAGGACGAGCTCAAGCGCCAGGTGATCGGCTGGCTCGAGCGCCAGGACGACTGAGCGAAGGAGGCGGTGGCCGGATGGCGCGGGTCAAGAAACGCTGGAACCAGGCCGAACGGCCGCGCACGCTCGCGCAGATGGCCAACGCGATCGCGGCGACGATCTGGAAGCTCGCCGCCGGAGTCGTGCTCAACCTCGAAAACGAAAATTTCGAAACCGCGAGCCAGGGGCAGCGGCTCGACATCATTGAAGAACTCATCTGCTACCTGGTGCACATCTGTGACCGCTGGAGCCACGCGCGTGCCGACGCAACCGGGCGCGCCGAATTCGTCACGGCGCTGGTCGGCGATCTCGCGCGCCTGGTCGAGGATAGCCGCGTCGATGTCCAGGGTCCGGGCGAATACCGTACGCAATTCGTCGCCAGGATCAATGCACGCTCCGGCGAGTATTCGACTTACCGCTACAGCAACGAAGAGGGCGCCGGCTTCGCGCTGCGCTGCCGTCTCGGCGATCACGTACAGGCGGCGATGGGCGAGCGCGATCGGCGCTGGATACCGGATTACATCGTCGGACGCGAGGCGCCCGACATCGAGGGTTCTCTACGGCGTTCGCTCGAGGGTCTGGTGTCGCTCGATACCTAGGCTTCGACCCAGTTGGCGAAATTATCGGTAGTCTTTGCCTGGCCGTCGTCGTAGCCGGCCTGGTAGGCTTCGGTCAGGCGCTGCTCCTCGCGAAGCGGGTGGCCGAGATAGCCGCCCTGCCAGCCGAGGAGGTATTCCGACTGCACCTTCATTTCCTCCATTTGGGTAACGGCATCGCGATAGGCTTGATCCATGATTCGCTCCAGATCTCAACTCGCGGCATTAAAACAAATCGATCGAGGCGTTGACATATCCCGATCAGTCTAGCTCGCGCATCATTCGGTAATACTGGTATTTCATCGTCGCCGCGCTGCCGGCGATGATCGAAACGATCGTTACGATAGAACCGAGCGCCAGCGTCGCCATGCCGGTGATGCCCTGGCCGATCGTGCAGCCCATCCCGAGCACGCCGCCGACGCCCATCAGCAGACCCCCGAGCACGTGGCGACCGAAGTCTGCCCACGACGCGAACCATTCGAGGCGCAGCTTACGGAACATCAGCGTATAGACGAGCGAACCGAGCACGACGCCGAGCAGGGTCGCGACGCCGATCGTCAGGAAGATCGCGGCGAAACCCTCCTTCAGGTATTGCGCGACGTGGCCGGTCGGACCGATGAAGGTCAGCGATTGCGCGCCGGTGAAAAACGGTCGCTGATCCATGAAGTCGAGCTCGTCGAGCAGCGTGAGGCCGCGCGGCCCGGCGGTCAGGTACCAGGCAACTACGATGACCGCGCCGATGACGAGGCCGGCGGCGAGCAGGTCGCGGTCGGCGCGAAAATCGCGCGAGCGCAGGATCCAGTAGAGCATCGGCAAACCGATCAGCAGCGCGACGACCAGCCCCTGGGTCGCGCCGCGGTCGATGCCGGCGAGGCCGAAAGCGACCGTGGCGACGTCCTGGCTGGCGATGTCCTGCTGTGAAAAATCGATGCTGACCGGCAGCATCCACTGCAGGAAACCGAGATAAGTCAGGTTCGTGAACAGCATCCACCACGCGGCGATGCCCATGACGGTGAGCACGACCAGAGATTTCAGGTTGCCTTCACCGAGCCGCACCAGCGTCTTGTTGCCGCAACCGCTGGCAAGCGTCATGCCGACGCCGAACATCAGCCCGCCGAGCAGGTGCCGCGGCCAGATGAACACCGGGCTGCGATAAGGCGGGGTGGAGGTGTCGTTGCTGGTGGTCAGCGACAGGTCGACGAGCCCGAGATACTCGAGCAGACCGATGCCGACGATTGCGGTCGCCACCGCCAGCATCCAGCTGCGCAGCCGGTTCAGGTCGCCGATATTGACCCAGTCCGAGACTGCGCCCATGGTGCAGAAATTGGCCCGGTTCGCGATCGCGCCGAAGACGAACGCGAGCACGAAGAACCAGAGCAGGGTTTGGCTATACAGATCCAGTTGCATCGACGGTCAATTCATTCGGGCGGACGCTATAGTGCGACCTCGGGGCGCAACTTGCAACAGGCTTCGATGCCCCCGATTCGGCCGGAATTCGTCAAGCTGGCTTCGATTCTACAGTCGTCGATTGTAGGTCAGCGCCAGCTCGTACTGATCCATTTCGAGCTCGATTTCCTGCGCGGGATCGAAATCGTTCGTCCCGTCGACCGAGTTGCTCGGCGCGTACATCGCCGCGAAATTCAGCGCGCTGTCGGCATCGAGTTGGCGCGTAAATCCGAAGGTGATGTGTTCCTCGATGACGCCGGGCGCGAGAATGTTGAAGACGACCTCGTCACTCGGGATCGGCTGGTCGCCGGTGCTGTAA
>JBPEYE010000109.1:0-2538 GCA_052030825.1 Gammaproteobacteria bacterium
TTCTCGACCGGCACCTTCTACGTCTTCGTCGCCGGCGTGCCGCTGGCCGCGAGCGCGGCTTTCGGCCTGTCGGCGGCGACGCTCGGCTTCTTCATGGGTACGATCACGGTGGGTTTCGCCTTCGGCAGCTTCCTGTCGGGGCGCTTCGCGCGCCGTTTTCGATTCAGCACGATGATGATCGCCGGCCGCGTCGTCGCGCTGGGCGGCCTGACCTTGGGTTTGTTGCTTTACGCCGCCGGCCAGGTCAGCGTGTTGTCGCTGTTCGGCGCGACGATCTTTGCCGGCCTCGGCAACGGCCTGACAATGCCGAGCGCCAACGCCGGCGCGATGTCGATGCGCCCGCACCTCGCCGGCAGCGCGGCCGGGCTCGCTGGCGCGTCGGCGGTTGCTGGCGGCGCCGTGCTGACGTCGATCGTCGGCGCGATCCTGACCCCTGAGCACGGCGTCTGGCAGCTGCTCGGCACGATGCTTCTTTGCGTGCTCGCGGGACTCGCCGCGGCGCTCTACGTGCGGCGGGTGGATCTCCTGGAAAGGGTTTCGGCCGCGGACGCCCACCCCTGATCCGTCAGCCGATCCGGCGACTGACCGCGCCATGCGGCCGGTTCCGACGGGCGAAACCTGCGGTCGTATCACCGCGCGGTCGGCGGGTCACCACTCGCCGGCGCCGGAACGGCGATGGCGAACCGGAGGCTTGCCGAGGGATTTATTATTTTTACGGTTCGATCGTCGATCCAAAAAAAATTCTATTAGCCATAAGCCCGGTTGAGCGTAAGATTTTATCGATTCCGCTATTCGCGGGACCCGATCAACGGAGGCAACAATGGCGAACAAAAATCTCCGCGCGTGGCTGTCGGCGATGCTGGTGAGTTGCGCCGCGACGGGCGCCTGGGCGCACCAGGAAGCACACGACGCGATGCATGCCGGTTCGCCCGACCAGCTCGGGCAAGTCAGCTTTCCGGTGTCGTGCAACGCCGCCGCGCAGGCGGAATTCAACCGGGCAATGGCCCTGTTTCATTCGTTCTGGTTCGATCCGGCGAAACAATCCTTCGCCAAGGTTCTCGAGCACGATCCGGGCTGCGGCATCGCGCACTGGGGCATCGCGATCATGTCGATGGGCAACCCGTTTACCTGGCCGCCGAATCCCAACGCGATGAAGACCGCGGAAGCGGCCCTGCTCGACGCCCAGCGCGTGGGCGCGAGGAGCGAGCGCGAACGCGACTATATCGCCGCGCTCGCGGTCTTGTTCGCGGACTGGGCGAACACCGACTATCGCCCCCGTGCAGTGGCTTACGAGCGCGCGATGCGAGATCTGGCGGCGAAGCATCCCGGGGACGACGAAGCCAGGATGCTGCATGCGCTCGCGCTCGTCGTCACCGCGCTGCCGAGTGACAAGACCTTCGCCAACCAGCGCGAGGCGGCGGCCATTCTCGAGCCGTTGTTCAGGAAATACCCCCGCCATCCCGGGGTCGCCCATTACCTGATCCATAACTACGACTATTCGGCGCTGGCGGCGCAAGGCCTGCCCGCGGCGCGCGACTATGCCAAAATCGCGCCGGCCGTACCGCATGCCTTGCACATGCCGTCGCACATTTTCAGCCGCGTCGGCGCCTGGCCGGATATGGTCGAGAGCAACCGTGCCTCCTACCGGGCGGCGAAAGCCGAGCTCAAGGAAACGACGCTCGGCGTCGGCACCTACGATGCGCTGCACGCGATGGACTACCTGGTTTTCGGCCATCTCCAGCAAGCCCAGGACCAGGCCGCGAAGGCCTACCTCGACGAGATCGCGGCGATCCGCAAGGTCAACGTGGAAAACTTCGTGGCCGCGTACGCATTCGCGGCAATTCCCGCCCGTTTCGCGCTCGAGCGCGGCGACTGGCAGCAGGCGGCCGCGCTCGAGCTGAAACCCGCGGATCTGGCCTGGAACAAGTTTCCCCAGGCGGAAGCGATCCTCGTTTTCGCTCGCGGCCTGGGTGCCGCGCGCGCCGGCGATGTCGCCGCGGCGCGCCGGGACGCCGAACGCCTGCAAGCGCTGAAAGCGGCGATGACCGAGGCCAAGCTGACCTACTGGGCGGGCCAGACGGACTTTCAGATCACCACCGTCAACGCGTGGATCGCGCTTGCCGAGCAGCGCAACGACGAGGCGCTGCGGCTGATGCGGGCGGCCGCGGCCGCGGAGGACGCCAGCGACAAGCATCCGGTAACGCCCGGCAACGTGGCGCCGTCGCGCGAATTGCTGGCGGAGATGCTGCTGCAGCTCGACGCGCCGGCGCAGGCGCTCGCCGAGTTCGAACGCTCGCTGCAGCGCGATCCGAGGCGCTTCCGCAGTGTCTACGGCGCCGCGCTGGCCGCGGAAGCCGTCGGCAAGCGGCTGGTGGCCCACGACTATTACACCCGGTTATGGAATCAGTCGGCCAGGCACGACACCGTGCGCGGCGAGCTCGCGCGGGCGAAGGCGTTCTTGCAGGGGGGTTGATACCGGCAAGCGTGGTTGGCGCGACGGGTCGATATGCCCGGCGATCGCAACCGATTTCGCTCGTG
>JBPEYE010000011.1:0-2826 GCA_052030825.1 Gammaproteobacteria bacterium
GGGGGCGACGCCTACGGGACCCTCGGCGCGATGCTGACCGGCGTCGGCAGCGCCGTCGGCGGGTTTGCCGCCGCGGTGCTCGTCGACCGCTGGCCGTTGCTGCGGTTGCTGGCGGGCCTGCCGGTGCTGTCGGCGGCGGTATTGTTGTTGCTTGCGGCCGGCACCGGCCCGGTCGCGACCACGGGTCTGCTTGCGTTAGCCGGTTTCGGCTACGGCGCGATCATCGCGGTCTACCCGGTCGCGATCGCGAATCGGTTCGGCGCCGACGGACCGCGGGTTTACGGACGGGTTTTCACGGCCTGGGGCTTTGCCGGACTCGCCGCGCCCTGGGCTGCCGGTGCAATCTACGATTTGGCTTCGAGTTATGCCGCCGCGCTCGCGGTCGCGGCCGCGATTTCGGCGGGATCGGCGTTACTCGTCCTCGGCTGGCGCCTCGAGCGCATCGCCGAGGTCGGCACGGACTAGCCCCTGGAAAAAGACCGTGCCCGGCTCTTGCCGCGGTGACAGCCGACCGCCCGGATAGGCGCCACTCTCGAGGTTGCGCTGCACCGCCTCGCAAATGGCGATGTCCTCGTCCATGACCCGCTCCGAATTCGGCTGGATCGTCGCCCGCTCGATGCCGTGCGCGCGGGTCTTGCCGGGGTGCGAGAAAAACCAGCGCCGCAGGCGAATCCTTGCCGGCGCGAGCGGCATCACGCTCTCGGCGTTGAATGCGTAATCGGCGAAGTGCAGCAGCAGTCCGGGATACTTGTAGATCCAGTAGCCCTTGCCGGCGCGGCTGGCGTCGGCGCCCGCGGTGTAGGTGACGTCGAAGCCGACGAAGCGGCCGCGCTCGTGGGTCTCGAGCGTGACCGTTTCGCGTTCGAGCGACGAACCCAGCGTGCGGTGCACCATGCCGACGTGGTAGCCCTCGCAGGAATTGTCGGCGTAGGCCTTCCAGTTGGCGCCGGCCTCTTTTTGCGTCGCGCCATCAAATTCGAGCGCCGCGACCGGATCGAAGCGCGCGGCGATCGCGGGGATTGCGCCGAGCCAGTCGATCAGCGCCGGCGCCGCGTCGTCGAGGCAGACGAATACCAGCCCGTTCCAGCAATCGACGCGCAGCGGCACGAGGCCGAGCCCGGCGAGGTCGCCGACTTCGCCGGCTTCGAGCCCCGGGGTTCGCAGCAGTTTGCCGTCGAGCGCGTAACGCCAGGCATGATAGCGACAGACGAAGTCGCGACAGCGACCCTCGCCGGGGTAGACCAGCGGGCCTGCGCGGTGCCGGCAAATGTTGTAGAAGGCGCGCAGATCGCCGTCGTGATCGCGGACCACGACGACGGGCCAGCGCAGCAGATCGAGCGCCTGGTACCGGCCGGCGTCGTCGAACGCCGCCTCGATGCCGACCAGCCACCAGGCGCGGCGAAAAATACGCTCGGCTTCGCGCGCGAACAGCGCGGGGTCGTGGTAACTGGTGTCGGGCAGGGCGTCGATCATGCCGGTTTCGGCTCGAACATTGCGTCGGATTGCCGGATGATGTTCCAATCGCGCGCATGCCGCAACAATCGAATCTGCTCGGCAGCCTGTGGATGGTCGCCGCGGGGCTGCTGTTCGTCGCCGTGACCGTGACCGTCCGCTACCTCGGCTCCGATCTGCCGGCGATCGAGGCGGCGTTCATCCGCTACCTGATCGGCGTCGGTATCCTGCTGCCGCTGATCTGGCGGGTGCGCTGGCGTGCGCTCGGTCGCGCGACGATCGGTCTGTACGGTGCGCGCGGCGTGGTCCATGGCGCCGCGGTGATGCTGTGGTTTTATGCGATGGCGCGTATTCCGCTGGCCGAGGTCACCGCGATCGGCTTTTCGACGCCGGTGTTCACCGCGCTCGGCGCAATCCTGATATTCCGCGAGCCGGTGCGTGCGCGGCGACTCGCCGCGATCGCCGCGGGTTTCGTCGGCACGCTGGTGATCCTGCGGCCGGGCTTCCAGGTTTTGTCGCCGGGCTCGCTGGCACAGCTCGCCGCGGCGCTGTGCTTCGCCGGCTCGTTTTTACTCGCCAAGCAGATGACGCGCTTCGAATCGACCGGCGACATTCTCGTGATGCTGACGCTGTTCTGCACGCTCGCGCTCGCGCCGGGGGCGATCTACTACTGGCGTGATCCGACCTGGATCGAAGTCGGCTGGCTCGCGCTGACCGCGGTGTTCGCGACCGCGGGGCATTACGCGTTGACGCGCGCGATCGCGCATGCGCCACTGACCGTGACCCAGCCGCTGACCTTTCTGCAGCTGGTCTGGGCGGTACTGTTCGGCTTCTGGCTGTTCGACGAAGTGCCGGACTGGTGGGTCATCGGCGGCGCCGGCATCATCGTCGCCGCGATCAGCTACCTGACCCATCGCGAGGCGGCTGCCGCGCGGCGCGCGCGGCTCGAGTCGCCGTCGCTGCCGGAATAGGCGGTGGGCACCCGGTCGCGGTTTACTCCGCGCCGGCGGCGCGCAGGATGCGCGCCATGTCGCGATAACCGCTGCGCTCGGCGAGTGCGAGCGGCGTCCGGCCGCTGCCGTCGGCGCGGTTGACGTCGGCGCCGGCGTCGACCAGGGCGCGCAGCGTCGCGGTGTGACGCGGCCCGCCGTCGCCGAGCACGATCGACTCGATCAGCGCGGTCCATTGCAGATTGTTGACGTGGTCGAGCGGCGCGCCGGCCGCAATCAGCGTTTCGACGACCTCGACGTGACCGAGGTGGGCGGCCGCGATCAGCGCGGTACCGTCGTAGCGACTGGTGACGTTGGTCGGTTTGCAGCCGAGCTCGAGGCCGAGCTTCAGCGTCGCCAGGTCGTTGGCGACGGCGGCGATCGT
>JBPEYE010000110.1:0-14992 GCA_052030825.1 Gammaproteobacteria bacterium
GCAGCCGGTGCGCATGACGTCCATCGGGTGGGCGCTCTTCGGTAATTGCTCGAGCACGGTCTTGACCTCGGCCGGCAGGTCGCGCATGCCCTTCAACTTGGTCTTATAGGTGTCGAGCTCGGCACGGGTCGGCAGTTTTTCATGCACGATCAGGTAAGCGATTTCCTCGAACTCGCAGGTCTCGGCGACGTCGAGGATGTCGTAGCCGCGATAGTGCAGGTCGTTGCCGGTGCGGCCGACGGTGCAGATCGCGGTGTTGCCGGCGGCGGTGCCGGACAGCGCGACCGATTTCTTGGGCTTGAAGCCGGGCGTGTCGCTCATGATGTCTCCTCGCTGAAAAGCTGATCCAGGGTTTGTTCGTATTGGTGATACTCCAGGAATTCGTAAAGCTCCATGCGCGTCTGCATCGTGTCGACGACGCCCTGCTGGGTGCCGTCGGCGAGCAGCCGCCGGTAAACCTCGAGTGCCGCCTTGCTCGCGGCGCGAAACGCGGACAACGGATAGAGCGCGAGCTTGACGCCGACCGATGCGAGCTCGGCGGTCGTGAACAGCGGCGTCGCGCCGAACTCGGTGATGTTGGCGAGCACCGGCACGCCGACCGCGTCGACGAATTGCCGATATTGATCGAGCTCGGTCATCGCCTCGGGGAAAATCATGTCGGCGCCGGCGTCGACGCAGGCCCGGGCGCGCTCGATCGCGGCTTCCATGCCCTCGACCGCGAGCGCATCGGTGCGCGCCATGATGACGAAATCGGCGTCGCTGCGCGCGTCGACCGCGGCCTTGACCCGGTCGACCATTTCCGCCGCCGGCACGATCGCCTTGTTCGGTCGGTGGCCGCAGCGCTTTTGCAGCACCTGGTCTTCGATGTGCACGCCGGCGACGCCGGCGCGGGTCATCTCGCGGATGCAGCGGGCGATATTGAAGGCGCCGCCCCAGCCGACGTCGACGTCGACCAGCAGCGGCGCGGCGGTGACCGCGGTAATCCGGCGCGCGTCTTCGAGCACGTCGGCGAGCGTGCTGATGCCGAGGTCGGGCGTACCGAGCGAACACGCGGCGACGCCGCCGCCCGACAGGTACAGGGCCTGGTGGCCGCTCTTTTCGGCCATCATCGCGAAATAGGCGTTGACCGCGCCGACGACCTGCAGCGGGTTGTTGGCGTCGACCGCCGCGCGCAGGCGACGGCCGGGAGATTCAGTGCTGGACATGCTGCTCCTCGAGTATGGGTTTGACGATGCGCCAGGCGCCGCTGATATGGCGGCGCATCAACATTTCGGCGAGCTCTTCGTCGCGCGCTGCGATCGCGGCGACGATTCGGCGGTGCTCTTCGAGCGCGACCGGCGCGCGTGTCGGGATCTGTCCCGACTGGTGGCGACACATGCGGATCAGCTGGTAGAGTTCGCCGTTCAGATTTTCCAGGATCCACTGGTTGCCGCTGGCGATGGCGATGCGATAGTGAAAATCGATGTCGCCCTCGCGCTGGAAATAGGTCTTGCCGTCGACTTCGGCGATCGCGGCCTCGTGGCGGTCGAGTAAATCCCCCAATGCGGCGATTTCGAGTTCGGGCATCAACCGCGCGGCGAGCCGCGCGGCCATGCCTTCGAGCGCCTCGCGGGCGCGATAGATGTCTTCCATCATCTTGACGCCGAGCGTCACGACGCGCGAGCCGGCGTGTGGAATGCGGACGATCAGGCGCATGCGCTCGAGGCGGTGAATCGCCTCGCGCAGCGGTCCGCGGCTGATGCCGTACTGCTTGGCGAGATCGGATTCGACGATTTTCGCGCCCTGGGGGAGCTGGCCGCTGATGATGTCGGCCTTGATGCTGTCGAAGGTTCGTGACGCCAGGGTCGGCGCTTCGAGCGATTCCTCGAGATTGGCACGTGCGATGTTATTGACCATAAATTGTCGACAATTTTTAGGTTCAGGCGGCCTGGAACGGTAAAAATATGCATTTCCACGCCGTTATTGTCAACAATAAGTTCGCCGAAACGGCGGCCGCTTCGCCCGGCGTCGGCGCCAGGACCAGTATTAAAGCGGGCCGGCAGATTTAATTTTCAGGATAAATTTATTCAATGGTATTGTAGAGTGTTAGCGGCATGCGCCGACAACCGGTATATTGTCGTGACGCGATCCCGCCGATTCCGCCATCAGGGGGGCGAATCGGCACCTGCCGAAAAAACCACAAACAACCTCCGGACAGGGCCAACGCTGACACTTGAGGAGTCCCGATGAGCAACGAAGAAACTGTCACGATCAAGGACAACACGACCGGCAACGAAGTCACGCTACCGTTGTTGACACCCACCGCCGGCCCGAAGGTCATCGATATCGGCAAGCTCTACAAGGAGCTCGGATATTTCACCTACGACCCGGGTTTCATGGCGACGGCCAGTTGTTCGAGCGCAATCACCTACCTCGACGGCGCCGAGGGCGTGCTGCAATATCGCGGCTATCCGATCGAGCAACTCGCCGAGCACAGTTCCTACCTCGAGGTTTGCTACCTGTTGCTCAACGACAAACTGCCGAACAAGACCGAGCTCGACGAATTCACCCACACGATCACGATGCACACGATGCTGCACGAGGCAATGATCCGCTTCTTCTCGGGATTTCGCCGCGACGCGCATCCGATGGCGATCATGGTCGGCGTGGTCGGCGCGCTGTCGGCGTTCTATCACGATCACATGGATATACACGACGAAGAACACCGCATGATCACGGCCTACCGGCTGGTCGCAAAGATGCCGACGATCGCCGCGCTGTCCTATCGCTTCGCCAACGGCAAGCCGTTCGTCTACCCGCGCAACAAGCTGAACTACACCGAGAATTTTCTCTACATGATGTTCTCGATGCCGACCGACGACTACACGCCGGATCCGCTGCTGGCGAAAGCGCTCGACCTGATCATGATCCTGCACGCCGATCACGAACAGAACGCGTCGACGTCGACCGTGCGCCTCGCCGGCTCGTCCGACGCCAACCCGTTCGCGGCGGTCGCCTCCGGCATCGCCGCGCTGTGGGGACCAGCCCACGGCGGCGCCAACGAGGCGGTCATTCGCATGCTGATCGACATCAACGAGTCGGGCAAGCCGCTGCAGCATTTCGTCGACCGCGCCAAGGACAAGAAAGACCCGTTCCGGCTGATGGGTTTCGGTCACCGGGTCTACAAGAATTACGATCCGCGCGCCAAGCTGATTCGCGAGGTCTGTCACCAGTTGTTGAACGACATGGAGTCGAGCGGCGAGCAGCAGAAATTGCTCGAAACCGCGATGGCGCTCGAAAAGGTCGCGCTCGAGGACGAGTACTTCGTCGAGCGCAATCTGTATCCGAACGTCGATTTCTACTCGGGGATCATCTTCCTCGCGATGGGCATCCCGATGAACATGTTCACCGTCCTGTTCGCGATGGCGCGCACGATTGGCTGGATCTCGCAATGGAACGAAATGATGGCCGACAAGGAAGCCAAGATCGGCCGCCCGCGGCAGCTCTACACCGGCGCGATCGACCGCGAGTATGTCCCGATCGACAAGCGCTGATCCGAGCAACGCGCACTGCGATTGATGACACGGCCCCGATCCTTCGGGGCCGTTTCAATTTATGTCTTTGTAAGTAGCGTCATTGCGAGCGAAGCGAAGCAATCTTCCAGGATCCGGCCAGATCGAAGAGGTTGCTTCGTCGCGCGCGGCCTGCGGCCGCGCACTCCTCGCAATGATGCGCGGCTCCTAGGTCCAGGGAAGGGAAAACGTTTTGACGTTGGTGTAGGACTTCATCGCTTCGATCACGCCTTCCTTGTAGCCGAGGCCCGAATCCTTGATCCCGCCGAACGGCGACATTTCGATGCGGTAGCCGGGCACTTCCCAGATGTTGACGGTACCGGTCTCGAGCTCGTTGATGCAGCGAATGATGTCGTCCATGCGATTGGTGCAGACGCCCGACGACAAGCCGAAGGCAGTCGAGTTGGCGACCTCGAGCGCGTGGTCGAGATCGCGCACGCGGATGATCGGGATCGGCGGGCCAAAGGTTTCCTCCATCACCAGCTCGCAGTCGGCCGGGACGTGATCGACCACGGTCGGCGAGTAGACCGCGCCCTGACGGTCGTTGCCGTAGAGCAGTTTCGCGCCCTGCGCGATCGCATCGTTGACGCGCGACTCGAACAGGATCGCGGCGTCCTCGTTGATCACCGTGCCGACGTCGGTTTCCGGATCCATCGGGTCGCCGTATTTCAGCTTCGCCGCCTTCTCGGCAACGCGCGCGGCGAATTCGTCGCCGACCGAGTCGATCACGAGCACGCGCTTGACCGCGGTGCAGCGCTGGCCCGAGTTCTTGGTGCCGCCGGCGACCGCGAGCTCGGCGGCGCGGTCGAGGTCGGCGTCGTCCATCACGATCAGCTCGGAGTTGCCGCCGAGCTCGAGTACGGTGCGGCGGTAACCGGCGGTCTCGGCGATGTACTTGCCGACCGGCACGCTGCCGGTAAAGGTGACCAGGTCGATGTGTTCGTTGACGAGCATCTCGTCGCCCATGTCCTCGGGCAGCCCGGTGACGACCGACAGCATTTGCGGCGGCAGCCCGGCTTCGTAGCAGATATCCGCGAGCAGCAGCGCGGTCAGCGGCGTCTGTTCGGTCGGCTTGGCGACGAGGCGGTTGTTGGTTGCGATCGCCGGCGCGATCTTGTGCGAGATCATGTTGAGCGGGTGATTGAACGGCGTGATCGCCGAAATAACGCCGAGCAGCGGTTCGCGCTGGGTAAAGATCTTGCGCCGCTTGCCGTGCGGCGTCAGATCGCAAGAAAACACCTCGCTGTCGTCGTTGATGACCAGCTGACCGGCGAGGTGGTAGACGTCGAAGGCGCGGCCGCATTCGTACAGCGAATCCTTCTTGCTGAGCCCGCATTCGGCGGTGATCAGGTCGGAAATTTCTGCCTTGCGCGCGACGATGATCTCGGCGATCCGGGTCAGAATTTGCTGGCGCTCGTAACGGGTCAGGTCGGCGCGGTAGCCGGCCGCAATTTCGAACGCGCCGGCAACCTGCGCGCGGCTCGCGCGCGGTACGGTGCCGACGACCTCACCGTTGTACGGGTTCAGTACCTCGATCGTTTTGCCGGTATCGCCGTCGACGAGTTCGCCGGCGATGCGCATCTTCTGGTGTCCGGTATTCATTTTTACCATCTGGTCTGGGTTAGTTGACGTAATTCAGCGCGACGTCGAAGGCGTCGAAATTGCGCCAGCGGCGGTCTTCGTCGAGCCCGCCGAGCGGCTGGCTGACGATCAGCGGCACGTCCTGCTCGGTGACGCCGCCGTGCGAGCGCAGCGGCACGTCGAGCCCCGACAGATCGTGACGCGCGGCGGTCGTGCCGATGACGACGTGCCGGCCCGACACCAGGATCAGGTCGCCCATGCGGTCGGGCGCGAGTTCGAAATGCGCGCAACCCTCGGCATTGGCGTAGACCGCATCGATGCCGTCGAGCTCGGCGAGCTGCGCCTTGAGCCCGTCGACGTCGGCGCCGTCGGGCAGGTAGACGGTTGCAAAGGAGCCGAGCGCGCCGTGATGGACGACGTAGGGATCGGTGATCGGCAGGATTACGCGCGCGCGGCCGGCACCGAGAAAGCGGTCCATCTCGTCCTGCAGGTAAATGATGTTGGGCTTACCGTCGGCGTCGTGCTTCGCGTTCATGCCGTGATCGGCGGTCAGCGCGAGCACCGCGCCGAGCTCGTCGAGTTGCGCGAAGTAGTTGTCCATCATCGCGTAAAACGCGTTGGCACCATCGCTGCCGGGGGCGAACTTGTGCTGGATGTAGTCGGTCGTCGACAGGTACATCAGGTCCGGGCGTTCGCGCTGCATCAGCTCGACGCCGGCGGCGAAGATGAACTCGGACAGTTCGGCGCTGTAGACCGACGGTACATCCATGCCGACCCTGTCGAGCACGTCGTCGATGCCGTTGGCCTCGAGCGTCGCCTCGGCGGATTTCTCCGACGAGAAGCAAATCGCGCCTTCTTTGCCGAAACGCAGCCCGTTGCCGAGCAGCCGCCGCAGCTTGTCCTTGGCGGTGACGATCGCGATCTTCGCGCCGGCGTCCTGGAACGCCTTGAAGATCGTCGGCGCGCGCATCAGCTCGGGCTCGTTCATCATGACTTCGCGGTCGTTGGCCACATCGTAGAAAAAATTACCGCAAATGCCGTGCACCGCAGGCGGCACCCCGGTCACGATCGAGATGTTGTTCGGGTTGGTGAAGCTCGGCACCACGCAGCGCGCGTGCAGGTCACGGCCGCGTCCGGCGAGCACCGACGCCATCCACGGCATCGCGCCGGCGGCAATCGCGGTGTCGATGTAGTCCGGTTCCGAGCCGTCGATGCAGACGACGACCCGCGGCCGGTCGGGCCAGCGGTAGTCGCGGCCGTTGACGCTGATGACGGTGTTATCCGATGCCATGAGTACTGATCCTGAACGGCTCCCAAGGGAGCCTCACTATACCGATTACGATACGCGGGTTAAATCGATATTACGGATAACTACTATCGGTCCCGGCTATGCCAGCCGTTGACGAATCTCGCCGCGGGCAGGGGTCGGACCCGCTTCGGACGGTGAGTCGCGTCATTCGCCAGCGAAATTCTGCGATGTCCCGGTCTAATCCTGGCGGTTGCGAATCATGTCGAGAAACGCGGCGTTGACGCGCAGGCTGCTCATCTCCTTGAGGCAGACGACGAACTCGGCATGCTCGAGGTCGGCGTCGCTGACCGGCAACGCGCGCAGGCGCTGGTCCGCGTGCAGCTCGTTCTCGGCGACGATACCGACACCGAAGCCGGCAGCGACCGCCTCGCGCACGCCTTCGCGACCGCTAATCTCCATCACCTCGCCGAGCGCGTGCCCGGCCGCCGCGACCGCTTCTTCGAAGATCGAGCGCGTGCGCGAGCCGCGCTCGCGCAGTACGACGCGCTGCGCGACGAGTTCGCCGATCGTCACCGAGCGCCGCTCGGCCCAGGCGTGATCGCGGCTGACGAACACGACCAGCCGCCCGGGCGCGAGCCGGATCGCATCGAGGCGCGCGTCGTCCTCGGGGATGTTGGGCAGGAACGCGACGTCGCAGCGGCGCGCGTCGAGCCAGCGCATCAGCTGTTGCGAATTGCCGTACTGGATCGAGATCTGGATGCCCGGATAGAGTCGCTGGAATTGCGCCAGCAGCGGCGTCGCGATGTACGGCGAGTCGGCGCCGACCCGCAACTGCCCGGAGGTCAGTGCGCGCGCCGATTGCAGCAGTTGCTCGACTTCGTCTTCGTAACGGAACAATTGGCGGGTGATCTCGAACGCCGACTGGCCGATGTCGGTCAGCTCGACGCGGCGCCCGTGGCGCACGAACAGCTTGGTGCCGTAGCGTTCCTCGAGTTCGCGCACCTGCCCCGACAACGTCGGCTGCGTGATGTTGAGCGCCTCGGCCGCGCGGGTGAAGCTGCCGTGCAGCGCGACCGCGTGAAACGAGCGCAAATGCGCGTGAGATATCGGCATAATCTATCCGAAGCATTTGATATATCGATTCGACGGATAGTATGGAGCGGCGGTATAAATGGCAAACTTTCGCTCGACGACCCAGGGCCGACCATGACCGATAAACCCGAACCCGCCCGCTCAGAGAGCGGCGACCCGCTGCTGCTGACCCCGGGGCCATTGACCACGTCGCTGTCGGTCAAGCAGGCGATGCTGCACGACTACGGTTCGCGCGACGCCGATTTCATCGAGCTCAATGCGCGCGTACTGAAGCGACTGGTCGCGATCGTCAACGGCGGCGGCAGTCACGTCTGCGTGCCGTTGCAGGGCAGCGGCACCTTTGCGGTCGAGGCGATGATCGGCAATTTCGTACCCGCCGACGGCAAGCTGCTGATCCTGATCAACGGCGCCTACGGTCAGCGCATCGCGAAGATCTGCGATTACTACGGCCGCGCCTACGCGGTCCAGGAAACCCCCGAGGACGTGCCGGTCGATACCGCCGCGCTCGACGTCGCGCTCGACGCCGACGCCGACATCACCCACGTCGCCGTCGTCCATTGCGAAACCACGTCGGGGATTCTCAACCCGGTCGAGGCGGTCGCCGACATCGTCGCCCGCCACCGGCGCAAACTGCTGATCGACTCGATGAGCGCGTTCGGCGCGCTGCCGCTCGATGCCGATGCGATCGAGTTCGACGCCGTCGTTGCGTCGAGCAACAAGTGCCTCGAGGGCGCGCCCGGGATGGGCTTTTGCGTCGCGCGCGAAGCCGCGCTGGCGATGACCGAGGGCAATTCGCCGTCTTTGGTGCTCGACCTCTACGACCAGTGGCGGGCGATGCAAAAGAACCGGCAGTGGCGTTTCACGCCGCCGACCCACGTGCTGCTCGCGTTCGACCAGGCGCTCACCGAATTCGACGAAGAGGGCGGCGTCGCCGGCCGCGGCGCGCGCTACCGCGACAATTGCGAGCGCCTCGTCGGCGGCATGCGCGCGATGGGATTCGAAACCCTGCTGCCGGACGCCTTGCAGGCGCCGATCATTATCACCTTCCGCATGCCGACCAATCCGGAGTTCGATTTCGCCGCGTTCTATGACGGGCTCAAGGACCAGGGTTACGTCATCTATCCGGGTAAACTGACCGTGGCCGACAGTTTCCGCATGGGCTGCATCGGCCGCCTCGACCGCGAACAGATGCAGGGCGCGCTCGACGCGGTCGCGCGCATGCTGAAACGTTTCGGCATCGACCGAATCGAAAACGCGCCACGGTAATCGGCATAAGCAGGTCATTGCGAGACCCACAGGGCCTTAAGGAGCGCGCGGCCAAAGGCCGCGCCTGACGAAGCTATCTCCGCGGTCTTGCCCTTTCCCGGGAGATTGCTTCGCTGTCGCTCGCAATGACGCGTTAAAGGGCGTCATTGCGAGGAGCCTCGGCGCAGGCCGGGGCGACGAAGCAATCTCGCCGAATTCGCCTGCTTCCCCGGTCCGACCGATTCCGTTTGCCATGCGCAAACCGGTTAATGCAGAATAAGTTCGACACAACCCAGAGGTCGGTAAAATGCCCGTGCAAATCCCCGAACGCGCGAGCGCGGTCGTCATCGGCGGTGGCGTCATCGGCGCGAGCGTCGCCTATCACCTCGCCAGGCTCGGCTGGAACGACGTCGTCCTGCTCGAGCGCAACCAGTTCAGCTGCGGCACGACCTGGCACGCGGCGGGCCTGATCGGCACGATGCGCGCCAACGAACCGCACGCGAAACTGTGCGAATACTCGATGTCGCTGCTCGCCGAGATCGAGCAGGAAACCGGTCAGTCGACCGGCTTCAAGCAGGTCGGCTCGCTGACCGTCGCCCACAGTGACGCGCGCTTCGAGGAACTGAAGCGGGTCGCGGCGATGAACAACGCCTTCGGCGTGACCCGCGTCGACATCGTCACGCCGGCCGAGATCAGGGACCTCTACCCGTTGGTCGAAACCGCCGACCTGCTCGGCGGCAGCTGGGTCGCGCAGGACGGCAGCGCCAGCCCGGTCGACGTGACCCAGGCATTCATCAAGGGCGCGCGCGGCCGCGGCGCGCTGTGTCTCGAAGGCGTGCGCGTCACCGCGATCAATCAACATGACGGCCGCGTCACCGGCGTCGAGTCGACCGCCGGCGCGATTGCCGCCGATTTCGTCGTCAACTGCGCCGGGCTGTGGGGCCGCGAGGTCGGCCGCATGGCCGGCGTCAACGTGCCGCTGCACGCCTGCGAACATTACTACGCGCATACCGAGAAACTGCCGGACCTGCCGAGCGACCTGCCGGTCTTGCGCGACCACGACAACTGCGCCTATTACCGCGAGGATGCCGGCAGCCTGCTGATCGGCGCGTTCGAACCCAACGCGGTGCCCTGGGGGCAGCACGGCATCCCGCTCGACTTCGCCTTCGAGGAACTCGAAGGCCACATGGACGAGCAATTCATGCCGGTGCTGGAAAAGGCGATGGAACGCGTGCCGCTGCTCGCCGAGTGCGGCTGGCGCAGTTTCTTTTGCGGACCCGAGTCGTTCACCCCGGACGACCAGTTCCATATCGGCGAGGCGCCCGAGCTCGCGAACTTCTACGTCGCCTGCGGGCTCAACTCGGTCGGCATCCAGACATCCGGCGGGCTCGGCCGCGCGCTCGCCGACTGGATGGACAAGGGCCACGCGCCGATGGACCTGTGGGGCAACGACATCCGTCGCATGTTCCCGTTCCAGTCGACCCAGCGCTACATCGAACGACGCGTAACCGAAACCCTCGGCCTGCTCTACGACAACCACTACCCGTACAAGCAAATGCAGACCTCGCGCGACCTGCGTCACTCGCCGCTACACGAGCGCCTGCAGCAACACAACGCGTGTTTCGGCGAGGCCGCCGGCTGGGAGCGGCCCAACTGGTTCGCGCCCGACGGCGTCGAGCCGAAGTACGAGTACAGCTTCGGCAAGCAGAACTGGTTCGAGTACAGCGCCGCCGAGCACCGCGCCGCGCGCGAAGCGGTCGCGCTGTTCGACCAGAGCTCGTTCTCGAAGTACCTCGTGCAGGGGCGCGACGCGGTCAACCTGCTGCAGCGGATCTCGAGCGCCGACGTCGACGTCGAACCCGGGCGCATGGTCTACACCCACTGGCTCAACGCGCGCGGCGGCATCGAGGCCGACCTGACCGTGACGCGGCTCGCCGACGACGAGTTCTGGGTCATCAGCGGCGCCGCGCAGACGATCAAGGACCTGCACTGGCTGCGCAAGCATATCGGCGACGACGAGTTCGTCTGCGTCAGCGACATTACCAACGCCTGGGCGATGCTCGGCGTCATGGGGCCGGACAGCCGCGCGCTGCTCACTGACGCGATCGATCACGATTTCGCTACCGACAATTTCCCGTTCGGCGACTTCCAGCCGGTCGAGGTCGGCATGGCGCGCGGTTTCGCCGCGCGCGTGTCCTACGTCGGCGAACTCGGCTGGGAACTCTACGTGCCGGTCGACCAGGCGCGCCATGCGTTCGACTACTTATCGGAGAAGGGCGAGCGCCACGGCCTGAAGCTCGCCGGCATGCACGCGCTCAACTCGTGCCGGCTGGAAAAGAAATTCGTCCACTACGGCCATGACGTCGCCGAGGTCGACACGCCGCTCGAGTGCGGCATGGGCTTCGTCTGCGCGCTCGACAAGGCGGTGCCGTTCATCGGCCGCGACGCGATCCTGAAGCAACAGGAAAATCGCGACTTCATGCGCAAGCGCCTGGTGCAGTTCCTGCTGCAGGACCCCGATGCAACGCTTTATCACCACGAGCCGATCCTGCGCGACGGGAAAATTGTCGGACATCTCACGTCCGGCGACTACGGCCACACGCTCGGCGGCGCGGTCGGCCTTGGCTACGTCGAGGTCGACGACGAGATTACCCAGGAATGGCTCGACGCCGGCCAGTTCGCAATCGACGTCGCCGGCGACCACGTCGCGGCGAAGGCGAGCCTGCGCGCGCTCTACGACCCCCGGGCCGAACGCATGCGAAGCTAGACGGCCGTAACCGGGCGGTTGCGCCCTGGCGGGTCAGAGGCTGCGCCAGGCCTGCGTTTTGCGCACGACCTTACGCGTAACGAAGGCGTGGATCAGGCGCGCGCCGACGTTGGTGTAGAAGATCATCATGCCCATCGCCGCGGCCGGCGCGATGTCGCCGGCGTCGTCCATGTTCAGCACCGCGACCGACGCCAGCGTCGTGTCGGGCGAATACAGGAAGATGACCGCGGATACCGTCGTCATCGCGTTGACGAACAGGTAGATCGAGATATCGAGAATCGCCGGCAGGCAGACCGGCACGGTGACGCGCGCGAACAATCGGTAAAACGGCTGTTTCAATGACGCCGCGACCGCCTCGAACTCGCGGTCCATCTGCTTGAGCGCGGTCACCGCGGTCAGGTGCGAGACGGTATAGAAGTGCGTGACCGTGCAGATCACGAGGATGATCATCGTGCCGTAGATCGCGTTCAGCGGATTCGCCGGGTCGTTGAAGAAAAAGATGTAGGCGAGCCCGAGCACCATGCCCGGGATTGCCATCGGCATCATCGCGAGGAACTGGAAGGCCGAGCGCGTCAGCGCGAAGCCGTTGATCTTCTCGACCATGTAGGCGCCGACGAACACCACGACGGTGCCGGCCAGCGCGGTCAGCAGCGCGAGCCGGATCGAATTGTAATACGAGTCCCAGCCGCCGCCGTCCATGACCTCGAAGTTGTAATTGGCGAGGCTCAATGACAGGTTGTAGGGCCAGAACTTGATCAGCGCGGCGTACTGGCAGACCGCGATCAGGCCGACGATGAAGATCGCGACCAGCGAGCAATAGCCGAAACAGATCCAGTCGAAGCGGCGATTCGGCTTTGGCGCGTAGGGCACCGAGCGCGCCGACAACTGCGCCACCTGTTTTTTCTGCACGATGCGGTCGATCGTGAACGCGAGCAGCGCCGGGATCAGCAGCACCACCGAGACCACCGCGCCCATTTCGAAGTTCTGCTGGCCGATGACCTGCTTGTAGATATCCACCGCGAGCATGTTGTACTGTCCGCCGATGACCTTGGGCAGGCCGAAATCGGTGATGACGAGGTTGAACACGACGAACGCGGCCGAGATCAGGCCGTAGCGCGCGCCCGGCAGGGTCACGGTCCAGAAGGTTTTCCAGCGGCTCGCGCGCAGCGCGATCGCGGCCTCGTAGAGGCGCGCGTCGGAGATCGCCAGCGCCGTGGCGATGATGATCAGCGCGTGCGGAAAGGTGAAGAACACCGAGCCCATGACGATGCCGATCGGCCCGTAGATCGACTCGCCGAACAGCAGGCCCTTGATCATGCCCTGGTTGCCGAAGAGATACACCAGCGCGATGCCGGGCAGCAGCGACGGCACCAGGATCGGGATCATCGCCACGAGCTTGAAGAATCCCTTGAAGCGCATCATGCTGCGGTTCAGCGCGTAGGCGAAACCGAACGCGAGGCTGACCGTGATGATCGTGCTGATGGTCGCGATCCACAGCGAGTTTTCGATCGAGCGGAACAGCGCCGGCGTCGAAAAATAGGTGCGGTAGTTTTCGAGCCCGGTCGACGCCGCCGGGCGCAGCACGATGCGGCGAAAATCGTTCGACGCGTATTCGTGCCAGTCGGTGTCGGCGATGCGCTCGCTGCCGAACAGGAACGAACTGCGCAACTCGACCTGACGAATCCGGTAGCGCGTCGGGCTGCGAAAGCTGAAGTCCGGGAACAGGTCGACCACCGACAGCCGGCCGTCGGAGCTGGTCGCGAGATCGGCGGGGCCGAACACGTTCAGTTCGCGGTTCAGCGTCGCGGCGCTGACCGGCTCGCTCCAGCCGTCGCCGGCATCGACCTGGAACTCGAAATTGTCGAGCTCGAAAGCGAAGGTCGAGAACGACTTCGACAGCATCGCGTAGAGCGGCAGCGCGAGCGTGATCAGCAGGTACAGGCAGATCACGAGGATGAAGCCGAGCATGATCCGGTCGTCCTTGCTCGTCCGCGCCTTGATCCGTGGCGCCGGTGACGCTTCGGGCCGGGCTGTGGCGTCGGTGTTCATCGATTGGCGTTGGCCGGAAACACCCGCAGGCGGTCGGCCGGCAGTTCCACCTCGATCGTCGAGCCGATTTCGATGCCCAGCTGGCGCACCGCGTTGATCGACATGTCGGCGAGCAGGTGCGCGTCGCCGAGCGTGGCGCCTTGCAGCGACACCCGCCAGAACGAACCGAGAAACTCCATGTCCTCGATTTCGACCGCGATCCGGTTGTCACTCGCGTCGGCGGCCCCGGTTTCACCCTCGGCGCCCCGCGGCACGATATCTTCGGGCCGGATCGCCGCGACCACCGGCGCGCCGTCGGCGAGCGCGTGACGGTGCGGGGTGAAGCGCGCCGCGCCGATCCGGATTTGCCCGCCGGCGACGACCGCCTCGACCTGGTTCATCGCGCCGATGAAGTCGGCGACGAACAGCGTGTCCGGCTCGCGGTAAATCTCGGTCGGCGTGCCGACCTGCTCGATGACGCCGTGATTCATGACGACGATGCGGTCGGCCATCGTCAGCGCCTCTTCCTGGTCGTGGGTCACCATCACCGTGGTGACGCCGAGGCGTCGTTGCAGCAGCTTCATTTCGTGGCGCAGGTGACCGCGCACCTTGGCGTCGAGCGCCGACAGCGGCTCGTCGAGCAGCAGCAGGCCGGGGGAGGTTGCCAGCGCGCGCGCCAGCGCGATCCGCTGTTGCTGGCCACCGGATAATTGCGCCGGGTACTTGTTACCCTGGTCGGGCAGGCCGACCAGATCGAGCAGCTCGGCCACGCGCTCGCGAATCTTCGCCTTGTCGAGTTTCTGGTTCTCGAGCCCGAAGGCGATGTTTTTCGATGCGGTCAGGTTCGGGAACAGGGCATAGGACTGGAACACGATGCCGAAGTCGCGTTCCGCCGGTGGCAGCGCGGAAATGTCGACGCCGTCCTGGAAGACCCGGCCCGCGGTCTGGATATCGAGCCCGGCGATCGCCCGTAAAAACGTCGTCTTGCCGCAGCCCGAGGGTCCGAGAAAACAGACGAACTCGCCGTCGAAGACTTCGAGCGAGACTTCGTCGAGCGCGGTGAAGCTGCCGAACTGCTTGGTCAGGCGGTCGATCTGTAGATAGACCTGCGCCGTACCCGATTGCGCCGTGGCCGGTTGCGTCATGATCGCTTGCCGCTGCGGTCCCGTAACGCCGACCCGTCGGCCGGGATTCGACCCGGTCGCGAGGACCGGGTCGAAATCTGACCGCGTGCGGCGCTTACTGGGCTTCGGACTTGGAGTCGTAGCGCCGCAGCCACTCGGCCAGGATGGCCTTGCGATTATTGGCGGCCCACTCGAAGTCGTTGTCGATCATTTTCTCGAGCAGGTTGGGCGGAAAATGCTCGACCGGCTTGGCGACGCCCGGCATCGCGACCACCGCGTAACCGGTGTTGTACATCTCGTTGGCCTTGCGCGTGATCGACCAGTCGACCAGCGTCCTGGCGGCGTCGAGCTTGGA
>JBPEYE010000111.1:0-11150 GCA_052030825.1 Gammaproteobacteria bacterium
ATCGACATCGAGGCCGAGCAGCTGACCCGCAATGCGCTGCCCGAAATCGGCATTTGCAGCGATGCCGGGCTCGCGATGCGGGCCCTGACCGACGCGCTCGGCGATTATTCGCCCGACACCGAGCGCGCGCAGGCACGCGTCGCCGAGCTGCGCGAAGCCGCGTACGCCGGGCTGCGCCCCGATTATCAAATGCACCACCGGTTTCTCGAAACGATCGCCGCGGCTTTGCCGGGGGTCGTCGTCGCCGGCGATTCGACCCAACCGGTCTACGGCGGCAACCTGACCTGGGAACCCGACGAACCGCGCCGCTACTTCACGTCGTCGACCGGCTACGGCACGCTCGGCTATGCGCTGCCGGCGGCGCTCGGCGCCAAGCTCGCGCAACCCGACCGACCGGTGGTCGCGCTGATCGGCGACGGTGCGCTGCAATTCACGATCGGCGAACTCGCGACCGCGGTCGAGCTCGGCCTGCCGCTGCCGATACTGTTGTGGAACAACCGCGGCTACGGCGAAATCAAGCAATACATGCTCGAACGCGACATTCCGAGGATCGGCGTCGATATCTATACGCCCGATTTCCAGGCGATCGCGAAGGGATTCGGCTGCCATGCGGAAGTCGTCCGGACGTTCGCCGAACTGACCGCCGCGCTGCAACGCGCCGCCGGCACCAACCGCCCGAGCGTGATCGAAATCGACGAAGCGGACGCGTTTGCCGAATAGGAGTCGACGCTCGATGCTGCGTCTCCGGGCGACAATAATCGCTCGGTGTAAACGCGGCATCGCTGATATCATTTTGCGCCAATACGTGCTGGACCGCCGCGCGCGGTCCCGGCACGCCAGGTTCGCTCGACTTTCGGATGTGATCGAATGCTGTTCTGGTTGACGGTACAGTTTCTTGGCGGTCTGCTGCTGTTGCTCGCCGGCGGCGACGCGCTGGTGCGCGGCGCGGCCATCATCGCGCGCAACCTCGGTGTCCCGTCGGTCGTCGTCGGCCTGACCGTGGTCGCGTTCGGCACCAGCGCCCCGGAATTCGTCATCGCGGTGACCGGCACCGCCACCGGCGCCGGCGGCGTCGCTTTCGGCAACCTGGTCGGCGCGTCGATCGTCAATATCGCGATGATTCTCGGCGTCACCGCGGCAATCATTCCGCTCACGGTTCATCCGACGCTCGTGACCCGCGAAATCCCGATGCTGGTGCTCGCGGTCAGCGCCGCGTGGATCCTGTCGATGGACCAGGCGCTCGACGGCGGCGTCAACCGGATTTCGCGCGGCGACGGCCTGGTCCTGTGCCTGCTGTTCGGCGTGTTCCTGTATTACACGGCAATGGAACTGCGCAAGAGCCGCGACGACGTCTTCGTCGCGGAGGCGCGGACCGTCGGGCGGCGTTCGCGGGCCCGAACGATCGCATTGCCGGTCGGTCTGGTGCTGATCGGTCTCGTCGGTCTCGGCATCGGCGGCAACCTGGTGGTCGGCGCCGCGGTCGATATCGCCGCGGCCTTCGGCATGAGCCAGGCCATGATCGGGATGACCATCGTCGCGATCGGCACGACGGTTCCCGAACTCACGACGTCGCTATTGGCCGCGCGGCGCAACGAGGCCGACCTCGCGGTCGGCAACATCGTCGGCTCGAACATATTCAACATGCTGTTCGTGCTCGGCGTGGCCTCCACGCTGAACCCGATCGAGGTACCGGAGCGCGGCCCGGCGTCGCTGTCGATCGCGCTCGGCGCGTCGCTGTTGCTGTGGATCCTGATCAACACGGGCGATCTCTGTCTCAAGCGCCGCGAAGCGACGGTGTTACTGCTCGGCTTCGCCGGTTACTTCGCCTGGGCCGTGTCTGCGTAAACCGTCCGCCCCTGCCGCTTCGGCCGCTTCGGGGTCGGACCTCGGTATCCAGCTGATTTTATTGACTTTTGCTCCCTGTAAGCGGTCGAAAATGGCCTTAAACGGCCTTTTTCGACCGCAAAAACCTCTCGCGGCGATTCCACATGCAGTTATCCGTGCGTCAATTTCAATCGATGCTGACCCCTTTGATCTCAATTTCAAACGACGCTGACCCCTTTGATCACTCCTTTGATCACTCGGTCACGGCCAGACCACCGGGCAAATGTCGCAAACCGGCGAATCGCCCGACCTGACGCCGTAACGCAACAGGTCGCGGCTGATGTGAGGATCGTCTTCCCGCCCGGCGAGATCGCGGAAACGCGCATCGTCGCCGAGCCACTGTACCGAAAACGCGCGCCGGCCGAGACCGGACGGTAAATCGCCGGAACCCCCGTGGATCGTCATCCCATGAAATACGAGACAATCGCCGGGCGCCATTTCCCAGCTGACGATATCGTAGTCGTCCCGGTTCGCCTCGATCTCGGGAAATGGCGGCAGCGACGACCGCTCGTCGCTTTCGTAGCGCGTCTGAAAAAACGGCGGCCGCCGGTATCGTTGCGGCCAGCGATGCGAGCCGCGAACGAACTCGAGCGCGGTACCTGCCGGCACCGGGTCGAGCGACGTCCACAGGCTGCAAGCCTGGTCGCCGGCGGCCGACCATGACGGCTGGTCCTGGTGCCAGGGCGTGCGCGTGCGAGTTCCCGGGCTGCGCACGAAAATCGTCATATAGAACAGGATTGCGCGGCTCGAACCCATCAGGCGCGCAACCGCCGGCGCCATCGGTGATTCGAGCAGGTAGCGATCGTAGGCTTCGAACTGGCCCAGCGTCACCGCGTCAAAAAAGAAGTTTCCGGCGGCGGGATCGCGAACGTACTCGGTCGTGCGGGAGGTCGGGTTTTGCCGGTTTCGCTCGAGCCCCTCGGCCAGCAGTTCGAGCCAGTTCGTGGCGAGCAGGTTTCGGATCAGCACGACGCCGTCACGCCGGTAATCGGCCAGATGCTTATCGCTAACCATCGTTTCGACTCGCGTTCATCTTGGGCTGCCCGTGACGCTGAAATACTACTCGCCCCAATTCGGGTTGGAAAGAAAATCTGTCGACTGCGCGGACCGTAATCGCCCGATCCGCGGCGCTGGGAATCAATGCCCGGCGCCGATGCCGGCGACCGGATCAGTCGATTGCGACGACGCGGATCAGGTTGGTGCTGCCGGCCTGGCGCGAGCTGCCCGCGGTCAGGATCACGAGGTCGCCGGGTGCGAGCAGGCCGACACGCTTGGCAGCCTCGATGGCAAACTCGAGGCGCTCGTCGTCGGCGTCCGCGTCACCGCAGAGGATGCCGTAAATCCCCCAGCTCATCGCCATTCGGTGAACGACCTTGCGCGATGTCGTGATCGCGAGTATCGGGCAGTCGGGTCGGTACTTCGACACCAGCCGCGCCGAGAACCCGGTTTCGGTCAGCACCAGGATCGCCGCCGCGTGCAGGTGATTGGCCATCGTGATGCAGGCCTGCGCGACCGCCTCGGTGACGTCGTTCGACGGGTTCGGCTTGATCTGCTGCAGCGTGCCGAATTCGCGCAGCGCGAGCTCGGCCTCGAGCGCGAGGTGCACCATCGTCTTCACCGCCTCGACCGGGCGCGCGCCGCTGGCGGTCTCGCCCGAGAGCATGACCGCCGAGCTGCCGTCGAAGATCGCGTTGGCGACGTCGCTGGCCTCGGCGCGGGTCGGCCGCGGGTTGCGCTCCATCGAGTCGAGCATCTGCGTCGCCGTGATCACCGGCTTGCCGTTCGCCACCGTCGCGCGAATGATGCGCTTCTGGATCGTCGGCCCCTCGCCCATCGACAGCTCGACGCCGAGGTCGCCGCGCGCGACCATGATGCCGTTGGCCGCGTCGATGATTTCCTCGATATTGGCGACGCCCTCGCGATTCTCGATCTTGGCAATGATGGGAATGTCGGCGCCGAGTTCGCGCAGCCGTTCGCGGATCGCCTGCACCTCGGCGCCATTGCGAATGAACGACGCGGCGATGAAGTCGACGTCCTGCACGGCGGCGAATTCGAGTTCGCGATCGAGATCGTAGTCGATGTCGTCGAGCGCCGCGGTCGTATCCGGCAGATTGACGCCCTTGTTGTTGCGCAGCACGCCGCCGGTGAGGATCCGGCAGTGAACCTGACCCGGCTCGACCGATTCGACCTCGAGTTCGAGCTGACCGTCGTCGACCAGCACGCGCTGACCGGGTTGGGCATGCCGGTCCAGGGTTTTCAGCGAGATGGCGACGCCGGTCTCGTCGCCGACGCGGTCGTCGGCGTAGAGCGTGAACGGCTGGCCAATCTCGAGCAACACCCCGTCATTGGCCACCTTGCCGCTGCGGATCTCGCGGCCGCGGGTATCGACCATGATTGCGACGAAGGTATCGCAGTCTTCGGCCGCGGCGCGGATGCGTGCAACCGTCGCCGCATGCGACTGCTCGTCGCCATGCGACATGTTGAGCCGGGCGACGTTCATTCCGGCCTCGATCATCGCGCGCAGCGTCGCGTCGCTGTCGCAAGCCGGGCCGATGGTCGCGATGACCTTGGTCTTGCGAAATTTCCGGCGGGTATTCAGGATCGTGCTCGCGTTACCAAAAAGCACATTATAGAGCCAAAGGCGGTCCGCCCACCACGCGCGATAATGGCGCCCGTGGTTAGCGGTCGACCTCGAGAAAATCCGCGAGCACCGCGTTGAACAGCCCCGGTTTTTCCAGGTGCACCGCGTGCGCGCAGCCCGGGATAACCGCCAGTTGCGCGCTCTCGATGCCCTGCCACAGGCGCTCGGTCTGGGGCCACAGATATGTCCGGTCGCAGTCGCCCCAGAGCACCAGCGTCGGCGATGCGATGGCGGCCAGCGCCGCCTCGCCCGACCACTTTTCCATCGCCGCGAGACCGGCCAGCGCCGCCTGCTCGGACGCCAGTACCGCGAGCTCGGCGCAGACCGGGTAATTCGGCGCGCGGTCGTAGTCGACGAACCAGGTCGCCGAAATCCGCCGGCCGGTGGCCTCGACGCCGTCGGCGACCACGCGGCGGCTCGATTCGGCGATGGTTTCGAAACGGCCCGGCAAGAGCCCGACCGGGCCGGTGCCGTAGAGCACCAGGCGGTCGACGCGCGCCGGCGCGCGCGCGACCATTTCCTGCACGATCATGCCGCCCATCGAGTGACCGACGAGATGAAAGCGCTCGACCCCGGCCGCGCTCACCTGCTCGAGCACGTAGTCGGCGAAGGCGCCGATTTCGTCCGGCGCCTGCAACTCGCGACTGCGGCCGAAGCCGGGAAGATCCGGCGTGATGACGTCGAATTCGGACGCGAACCGCTCGACCTGGTCGCGCCACTGCGCGCTGCCGCCGAGGTAGCCGTGGACGAAGACCAGCGCCGTCACGGGAGAATTACTTGCGATCGCCCTGGACGATGCGGTCGAGAATCATCGCGCAGAACAGGATCGCGAAACCGGCGAGAATGCCCTGGCCGACGTTGGCATACTGCAGCGCCTCGAGCACGTCCTCGCCGAGACCTTTGGCGCCGATCAGCGACGCGACCACGACCATCGCCAGGCTCAGCATGATCGTCTGGTTGATGCCGGCACGAATCGACGGCGCCGCCAGCGGCAGGTCGACCCGGGTCAACAGGTACCACTTGCTCGCGCCGAACGAGATCGCCGCCTCGCGCACCGATTCGGGCACGCCGCGCAGGCCGAGCACGGTCAGCCGCACCACCGGGGTGCCGCCGAAGATCATCGTCGTCACCACCGCGGCCGGTTTGCCGGTGCCGAAGAACGCGATCACCGGGATCATGAAGACGAACGCCGGCATCGTCTGCATGAAGTCCATGATCGGGCGGATGAAGGCGTAGAACCGCGGCCGCCGCGCGCAGTACATGCCGAGCGGAATGCCGATGACGATCGACAGGCAGGCCGCGGTGCCGAGCAGCGCGAGCGTCGTCATTGCCTTCTCCCAGAATCCCAGCAGGCCCATGTAAGCGAGGAAGGCGCCGGAGTATACGGCATTGCGCGGCCCGGCCGACAGCCAGGTCAGCAGCACGATGAAACTGGCGATGACCATCCACGGCGTCTGCACGAACAGCAGCTCGAGGCCGTCGAGCATCAGCCGGATACCGTGGGTAATGCCATCGAAAAAGGCCTCGCCGTGGGTCACCGCGGCGGTGAAAAAGGCCTCGACCCCGCGGATGCTGGTCAGCCGGATCGGCGGCTCGGTCGGAAACTCGATCAGCCACGGGTACAGGCCCGGGAAACTGTAATGCGTAATCGTCGCCGCGAGGATGATCAGGACGAAACCGGCGCTGATGCCGATCTGGCGCAATTCGAGCCCGGAGCGAATCGACGGGTCCGACAGCCACTCGGAGAAACGCTGCTCGAGCAGCGTGTTGGCGACGACCGCCTGCGCGATCTTGACCAGTATCAGTACGACCAGGCCGCCGAGCGCGATCATGATCCCGCTGTCCTCCATTTGCTGCGCCTCGAGGCGGATGCCGCCGATCGCGCCTTCGAGCGACTCCACCGTGCGCCGGTAGACGTCGACCTTGTCGGAATTGCTCTCGATCGCCGCGGCAAGCTGCTGCCGGCGCAGTTCGAGCGTGCCCTCGATCTTGGCGATGCGCTCCCAGGCCTCGGAGGCGAGATCGCCGAACAGGCCGCGCACGATTTGCACGAAACCGAAGGTCTCGATGATCAGAAACGACAACCCGTAGTTCCACAAACCGCGCGCGCAAAACCAGATCGGACCGAAAACGCCGGCCCACAGGTTCCAGGTCGGCGTGAACTTGGCCTCGCTGCCGATGCGCTCGAACTGGCGCGCGTAGTACTCGGGGTTGGTGCGCACGAAACGCGCCACCTGGCGTCGCCGTTCGTCGGCGAACTCGACATTGTCACCGGCGAATACCGTATCTGCGTTTGCAATCGCATGGTCGGTCATGAGACTTCGGTCCCCTCGATGACGGTGTGCAGGATATCGCGCCGCGTAATCACGCCGACCTCGGCGCCGTCGTCCTCGACGATGATCGGCGCGTCCTTGTCGATGGCGAGATGAATCAGCGTGCTCAGCGACTCGCTTTCGTCGACGCGCACCGCGTCGGCCGGCAGTTCGCCGAACTCGGCGACGTACTCGGCCACCGGTCGCATCACCGCGTGCGCGCGCACCACCTTGAGCCGCGAGATGCCGGCGACGAAATCGGCCACGTAGCTGTCGGCGGGATGCATGACGATGTCCTCGGCGGTACCGGTCTGCACGACCCTGCCGTCGCGCATGATCGCGATGCGATCGCCGATGCGCACCGCCTCGTCGAGGTCGTGGGTAATGAACACGGTGGTCTTCTTCATCACGTCCGACAGCTTGATGAACTCGTCCTGCAGCTGGCGCCGGATCAATGGATCGAGCGCGCTGAACGGTTCGTCCATCAGCAGCACGTCGGGGTCGGCGGCAAGCGCGCGGGCGAGGCCGACGCGCTGCTGCATGCCGCCGGACAGCTCATGGGCAAACTTGTTGCCCCAGGCTTCGAGCTCGACGATCTTGAGGATGTTCGCCGCGCGGCGCATGCGCTCGTTCTTGTTCATCGCGCGAATTTCGAGCGGCATCGCGACGTTGTCGAGCACCGAGCGGTGGGGCAAGAGCGCGAAATTCTGGAACACCATGCCGATCTTGCGATTGCGAAAGTGCCGTAAATCGGTCGGCTCGAGCGCCATCACGTCGATACCCTCGATCACGATCTTGCCGTCGGTCGGCTCGAGCAGGCGGTTGAAGTGCCGTACCAGCGTCGACTTGCCGCTTCCCGAAAGCCCCATGACGCAAAAAATCTCGCCCTTGAAGACTTCCATGCTGACGTCGGCGACGCCGACCACGGCATCGAAACGCTCGAGGACCTCGGCCTTGCCGAGGCCTTCCTTGCGAATCGCGTCGAGCGCGGCGTTGGCGTTCTTGCCGAATATCTTCCAGACGCCGGATACCTCGATCAACGGCGCTTCACTGGCGGCAATCGCAGGGTCGGTCATGGCTTCCATCCGGCGGTCACGGGTTGTGGTAAAAAACAAACGAGCGGCAGTATCGGTCCCCCGCCGATACTGCCGCCCGTTTGCACGACCCCCCCTAGAGACCTAGCCAGGCGTCAACCCGCTGCGGATTTTTCGCGATCCACTCGCGCGCAACTTCGGCCGGTTCGCGTCCCTTGCCCGAAATCTCGTAGGCGAAGGAGCTGACGTCGTCGGCGGTCAGCGAAAAACGCTCGAAGAACTCGACGATTGCCGGCGAACGCTGCGCGAGCGATTTCGACCACGCGATCTGTACGTCCTTCAGCGCATCCTTGGTTGCGACGAAGGACTCGTTGTACCAGTCGGGCGAATCCGACGGCTGTTTCATCTTGTACTTGGCCGGGTCGAATTTTGGCTCGGACAGCATGTAGACCGGGAACATGTACCAGACTGCGTGCGGCTTGTAGCAGTAGAACGCGTAACCTTCGTTCTTCGCGATCGAGTCCTTGATCCGCGCGGTCTTGACGCTCTCCTCGGCACGCACCGGCTCGATGAACTCGAGCAGGTTGTAATCGCGCATCTTGACCTCGTTGACGTTGGCCGACGCCCAGCCCGGCGCGCCGATCCAGATCTCGCCCTTGCCGTCGCCGTCGCTGTCCATCTTCATCGCGACGTCGGGGCGGCCGAGATCGGCGATGTCGGTAATCTTGTTTTCCTTGCCGAACTTCTCGGTGACGCAGTAACCCTGGTTACCCTCGTAGGGATTCTTGCTCAGGACCACGGTGCCCGCTTCGTCGACGTACTTCTTGGTGAAGCTTTCCTGGTTCGGCAGCCAGACGTCGGGGTGCACGTCGATGTCGCCCTTGCCCTGGTCCATCGCCTGGAAAATGGTTGCGTTGTTGCCCGGCACGAGGGTGGCCTCGCCGCCGATACGCTCTTCGACGACTGCCGCGAGCAGGTGCGCAATGGCCTGCGCGCCGGTCCACGACGGCACGCCGATGGCCACTTTTTCCGCGGCCAGCGCGGGCGCCGACGCGAGGCCGATGCCCGCCGCCAGCGTCAGGGTGATGAGTGTCTTTTTCATTACATTCTCCTCGGTTTTCGATTCGTATCGTGTTGATTTATCCAGATACCGCCCGCTGGCGGAAGCTACGCGATCGCCTCCTCGCCGGCCGTTGCCTGCGGCAACAGCGTGCTTTCGTAGGCGAACAGCGCCGCCGAGCCACCGGTGTGCAAAAACAGCACGTTGTCGCTCGGCTTGAAAAAGCCGGCCCGCGCGAGGCCGATCAGCCCGGCAAAGCCCTTGCCGGAGTAAACCGGGTCGAGCAGCAGACCCTCGAGCTTGGCGGCGAGATCGATCGCTTCGAGCGTCGAATCCGCCGGCAGACCGTAGCCCGCGCCGACATAGCCGTCGTCGACGATCACCGAACTGACCGGCAGGCTGCCGCCCTCGATTTTCTCCAGCGTGCGCGCCGCCAGGTCGTGCACCGCCTTGACCTGCCTGTCGCGCGGCTGGCGCACACTAATGCCCATAACCGGCAGCGACGCGTCGAGCGCGTGCAGCCCGGCGACCAGCCCGGCCTGGGTGCCGGTGCTGCCGGTCGCCATGACGATCCAGTCGAAACGGGTATCCGTCGCCGCGCACTGGCCGACAATTTCCTGCGCGCAAGAGACGTAACCCAGCGCGCCGATCTCGTTCGAACCGCCCCCCGGAATGAAGTACGGCCGCCGTCCCGCATCACGCAGCCGCTCCGCCACGGCCCGCGCCTCGGCGTTCATGTCGAGGCCACCCGGACGGAACTCGAGCGTCGCGCCGAACAGCCGATCGATGAACACGTTGCCGGTGCGCTCGTAGCTCGGGGCCGCTCCTTCGACCCGTCGCTCGAGCAGCGCGTGGCAACCGAGGCCGAAGCGACAGGCCGCCGCGGCGGTCTGGCGCACGTGGTTCGACTGCACCGCCCCCTGCGTCACGAGCACGTCGGCATTCTGGTTCAACGCCTCGCCGACGAGAAACTCGAGTTTGCGCGTCTTGTTGCCGCCGGTTGCAAGCCCGGTGCAATCGTCGCGCTTGACGTACAGGTTGGGGCCGCCGAGGTGTTCGCTGAGTCGCGGCAGCGACTCGATCGGCGTCGGTTGATGACACAGGTTGACCCGCGGGAAGCGCCCCAGATCGATTTTTGGTTTTTCCTGGTTTCGCGCGTCGGCTGGTTGCACCGGTGTCGTCCTCCCTCCTCAGAAGGCTTGCAATATTGCGCCATTCGGCGCTTCGGGTACAATTTTATTATTTTCTAACATTATGCAATTGACGCATAAGACGCCTGGGTATGGATATTCGCTGGTTCAACGACCTCGCCAACCTCGCCCGCACCGGTAACTTTTCGCAGGCCGCGATCCTCGGCAACGTCAGCCAGCCAGCGCTGAGCCGGCGTATCAAGGCGCTCGAATCCTGGGTCGGCGCCGCGCTGGTCGACCGTTCGCGTCATCCCGTCAAGCTGACCACCTACGGCGAACAACTGCTCGAAGCCGGGCTGCAGGCCATCGACCGTATCGAGAGCGAGCGCGAGCATATCCGCGAGGCGATTGCGCAACCGGACAAGTACGTCGTGACCTTCGCCGCCCAGCACTCGATCGCCTGGCGATTTTTTCCATCATGGCTGCAGGCTTTCGAGAATGCCTATGGTTCGATCATCTCGCGCCTGCGTGCCGATAACCTGCCGAATTGCGTCGACGATCTCGAAAACGGCGTCGCCGACTTCGTCATTTCCTATCGAAGTCGTCATTCGCCGGGCGTGCCGACGCTCGATTCGCTGCAATCGCTGACCATCGGTCGCGACGAACTGATTCCGGTCTGCCTGCCGCGGACTGGCGGCCGGCCGATGTTCGATCTCGACGACCCGGGCGTCGACCCGATACCCTATCTGCAGTTCGGCGCCGAGGCGCCGATCGGTCGCCACATACAACCGTTGCTGCAGGAGCGCGGTATCGAGTCGCGGTTGAAAGTGATTTACGAAAACTCGATGGTCGGCGCGCTGCGCATTCGCGCCAAGGACGGCAGCGGCATCGCCTGGCTGCCGCGCTCGGTGGTGCAACCCGATCTCGACACCGGGCTTTTGACCGTGGCCGGCGATTCGAACTGGTCGATCGCGCTGGCGATTCGGCTGCACCGCCTGCGTCGGCGTTCGAATGCGCTGACGCGCAAGATCTGGGCCTTTCTCGCGGTCCGCGAAGACGTGCCGCTATTGCCGGGCTAGGCGCGCGCGC
>JBPEYE010000112.1:0-4276 GCA_052030825.1 Gammaproteobacteria bacterium
AACCAGGCAAGATAGGCGCTGTCCTGGTGGAAGCCGAGGGATTTGGCCCCGGGCGGCTTCCACAGCACGTTGTCGATCATGATGCGCACGCCGCTCCAGCCCGCGAGCTCGCCGATCGCGCGGCCGATTTGCTCGTCGAGCACGACCCGGGCGACTTCGCGGCTGGCCTTCCAGCCGTTGCAGATTTGCCGGGTCAGCTGCGGATCGCCATCGGCGGCCTGCCAGTTGACCTCGTCGGGGCGAACGCCGGTTTCGAACCGGCCGTGGAACAGGTCGTCGAAGGCGGCGTGCAGCCGCGGAATTCGCGACGAATCGACCAGGCGCTCGAGGGTCACGAAACCGTCGGCGTCGAAACTTTCGCGCATGGCGGCGGAGATCTCGATCCGGCTATCGGCGTCCATCGCGCTAGTGTAATCGGCGCGCCGGTCGTGCGCCAACGAGGAGATGAGGGTCGGCGAATCGCACTCGGGTCAGGCCGGCCAGTCGTCGCCGTCGGTGTAACGCGTGCCGCGGTGGCCTTTTTTCGGCACCGGCGTCGCCAGACGCTCACCCGGCGCCTCGACGATGATCAGGATGCGCGGCTTGCCCGAGTTCGGGTTGGTCGCGCCGGTGACAAAGCGCTTGATCCGGAGGCGGCCGTGCAGCCGGTCATTGAAGATCGTGTAGACGTAGTCCCCGACCGCGAGCCGTTTCGGTTCGCTGCCGGCCATGTGAAACTCGTACTCCTGGCGGCTGCCGTCGTACAGTGAGTCGAGGGTTTCGATCCCGGCCTGGGCCGGGATCGTCTTGGTGATACCGAAACTCATGGCAAATTCCCGAAACTCGCGAGAGCGGCATGATAGGCGGCTTCGATGCGGCGGGCAACAGACCGTTGGCCGCGCATCGCGCCACCGGGCCGGGCGGCGCGGGCGGCAACTTGATCTCAATCAATTTAATCTAAATAAGAATGATTATCATTTGTATTCTCATTTAGTTTTTGCTAAGTTTGCCGCCCATTCACGGAAATCCGGGAGATATCGACAATGTTGTGCAGTCCGTTTCGGCGCGGCCTCGGCCGGGTTTTGGTGGTCGCGACCGTCGGTCTCGTGGTGGTCGGCCCGACGCGTGCCGCCGACGCCGAAGTCAACGTTTACTCGGCGCGCCAGGAGGCCCTGATCCTGCCGCTGCTCGAACGTTTCGAAGCCGAAACCGGTATCGACGTCAACCTGGTGACCGGCAAGGCCGATGCCCTGCTGAAGCGGCTCGAAACCGAAGGCCGCTCGACGCCGGCCGATGTCTTCGTCACCACCGATGCCGGTCGCCTGCAACGCGCCAAGGACGCCGGCGTGTTGCAGCCGGTCGACAGCACGGTCCTGCGCGAGCGCATCCCGGAGAATCTGCGCGACCGAGACGGTTACTGGTTTGGCCTGTCGCAGCGCGCGCGGGTGATCTTTTACGCCAGGGACCGGGTCGATCCCACCGAGTTGTCGACTTACGAAGCGCTGGCCGATCCCCGCTGGAAAGGTCGGATCTGCATTCGTTCATCGGGCAATATTTACAACCAGTCGCTGGTCGCGTCGATGATCGAGTCGCACGGCGTCGACAAGACCGAGGCCTGGGCGCGCGGCCTGGTGGCGAATTTCGCGCGCAAGCCGGCCGGCGGCGATACCGACCAGCTACGCGCCGCGGCCGCGGGCCTGTGCGATATCGCGATCGCGAATACCCATTACTTCGGCCGGCTGGTCGCGAGCAACAAGCCCAAGGACCAGGACGTCGCGCGCAAGCTCGGCGTTTTCTGGCCGAACCAGGGCGATCGCGGCGCGCACGTGAATGTCAGCGGCGCGGGGATTACTCGACACGCGAAACATCCCGCCGCCGCGCAACGCTTGCTCGAGTTCCTGACGAGCGCCGAGGCCCAGGCCTGGTACGCCGAGGTCAACAACGAATACCCGGTGGTCGCCGATGCGCCGACCTCGAAGGTGTTGCGCGAATTCGGCACGTTCGAGGCCGACAGCCTGAACCTGACGCGTCTCGGCGAAAACAACCGCGCCGCGGTCGAACTGATGGATCGCGCCGGCTGGCGATGACGCGCGCGGGCGTCGGCGAATCTGTCGCCGGCGCTATTCGAACGTTCAGCCCAGCAGGTCGGTGACCGCGCGGTCGAAGTACGCGGCGAAACCGGTCTCCTTGCCCGGCGACGCGACGCAATGACCCCACGGCGATTCGAACACGCGCAGTTCGCCACCCGCGATGTGTGCGATCTCGATCGCGTTGTCCTCGGGGCGGAAATAAAGGTCGTTGTCGCAGGCGATGACGATGGTTTTCGCGCGGATGGCCTCTAGCGCGGCAATGAAGTCGCCGCCGTAGGCCGGTTGCGCGCCGATGTCGCCGCGTTGCCAGGTCCACAGCTTGGCGAGCAGGTCGTTGGCGTCCCAGTCGAGATGGTCGCGCTCCCAGTCCTGCAATAACGCCTCGGCGCTGTCGAATCCGAGTGCGCGATAATGGCGCTCGCGGAAAAAGGTTTGCGAGTAGGCCCAGCCGGCGTAGACCCGGCCGAAGGCCTTCAGGCCACGGATCGGCGGTTCGGTGTAGCGGCCGTCGGCGTAGACTGCGTCCGCTTGCAGCGCCGCCTTGACGCCCTCGAGAAAGACGATGTTGTGCTCGGAGGTCTTCGCCGAGCCACAGAAGGGCAGGATCGCGCGCACCATCTCGGGATACTGCGCGCCCCACTGGAACGACTGGCAGCCGGCCATCGACCAGCCGGTGACGAGCGCGATCGACGCGACGCCGAAGTGCTCGGTCAGCAGCCGGTGCTGCGCGCGCACGTTGTCGTAGAACGTGAGCATCGGGAAGTCGGCGCCGCCGTCGGGTGCCGGCGTGTTGCTCGGCGACGACGACAGGCCGTTGCCGAACAGGTTGATCGAGACGATGAAATGGCGGGTCGGGTCGAGCGCGCGGCCGGGTCCGAAGTAGCCCTCGTTGCGCACGTGGGTGCCGGTATAGAAGGTCGGCAGCACGACGACGTTGTCGCCGGCCGCATTCAACTCGCCGTAGGTCTTGTAAGCGAGCTTCGCCGCTGGCAGCGTCGCGCCCGATTGCAGCTCGAAGTCGCCGAGCTCGAAAATTTCGTAGTCCACCAACCGGCTCCGGTTATCCCGTCATTGCGAGCGCAGCGAAGCAATCTCCCGAGGTCGGGTAAAATCGGGGAGGTTGCTTCGTCGGCTGTCGCCTCCTCGCAATGACGGAATTTACCATCAGTAGAGGCGCAGGTACTCCTGCAACTCCCAGTCGGTCGTGACCTGGTGGTAACGCTCCCACTCGTCCATCTTGTAGGCGACGAAGCTCGACAGCATTTGCTCGCCGAGCACCTGCTTCGCGAGCGCGCTTCGCGCCAGCTTTTCGGTCGCTTCGAGCAGGTTGCGCGGCAGGTGCTCGAGTTTCTTCTGTTTCTTTTCGTCCATCAGGTACAGGTCTTCGTCGACCGACGGACCGGGATCGATCTTGTTGGTAACGCCGTCGACGGTCGCCGCGAGCGACATGCCGAGGCCGAGGTAGGGGTTCATGCACATGTCGGCGGCGCGGTTTTCGATCGCGAAGCGGCTCTGCGGCATGCGCAGCATTGCGGAGCGATTGTTCCAGCCGTAGGTGATGTGCGTCGGCGCCCAGGTGAACACACCGCCCTCGAAGCCGCCGACTTTCGGCACCAGGCCGTTGTAGGAGTTGACCGTGCTGCACGCGATTGCGGTCATCGCGGCGCCGTGTTTGAGCATGCCGCCGATCGCGTGGTAGGCGGTCTGGCTCCACTCGCCTTTTTTGCCCTCGTAGAGGTTGACGCCCGGCTTCTTGACCGACTGCAGCGACGTGTTCATGTGCGCGCCCGAGCGCCAGTCGCCGGTAGTCGGCTTCGGCATGAAGGTGACGAACATGCCGTGCTTCTTCGCGATTTCCTTGAGCAAAACGCGCAGGAACACCATGCGGTCGGCCATCTGCAGTACGTCGGTGTAGTGGAAATCGAGTTCGAACTGCGAGTAGGCGCCCTCGGCGACGACGTCGTGCAGGCCCCAGCCGAGATCGTTCAAGATGTCGATCAGCTCGCCGAGGAACCCCATCGCGTCGATCGAGTACTCGGCGTCGTAGCCGAAGGCCTGGCGCCGCGGCCGCAGGCCCTCGCCCGGCGCCGGATCGTCGTCGAAAGCCTTGACCGGCTGGCCCTGATCGTTCCACTGCATCGTGATGAACTCGGGCTCGATGCCGGCCATCATCGCGTAGCCCGCCTTGGCGGCGTCGCGAATCGTGC
>JBPEYE010000113.1:0-2780 GCA_052030825.1 Gammaproteobacteria bacterium
CGGCGCCGCGTTGGCGCAGAAAGCGAACCACGTTTTGCACCAGCAGTTCCGGCGCCGACGCGCCGGCGGTTACGCCGATGCACTGTTTGTTCTCCAGCCAGGCGTCCTCGATGTCGGCCTCGCTGTCGATCAGGTAACCTTCGATCTGGCGGTTGGCGGCGATTTCGCGCAGTCGATTCGAGTTCGAGCTGTTCTTCGAGCCGACGACCAGGATCAGGTCGCAGCGTTCGGCGAGGCGTTTGACCGCGTCCTGGCGGTTTTGCGTCGCGTAGCAGATATCTTCCTTCTTCGGGCCCTGAATGTCGGGAAAGGTTTCGTAGAGCGCATCGATGACGATCGCGGTATCGTCCTTCGACAGCGTCGTCTGCGTGACGTAGCGCAGCACCCGCGGATTGCGCACGACCAGCTTGCGCACGTCGTCGACCGATTCGACGAGGTAGATGTCGCCGCCGGCGCGCTTGTCGTACTGGCCCATGGTGCCCTCGACCTCGGGGTGACCGCGGTGGCCGATCAGGATCGTTTCGATGCCCTTGCGGCTGTAGCGGCTGACTTCCATGTGGACCTTGGTGACCAGCGGGCAGGTGGCATCGAACACCTTGAGCTGACGGCGCTCGGCCTCTTGCTGCACCGCGCGCGAGACGCCGTGGGCGCTGAAGATCACGTAGTTGTCGTCGGGGACCTGGTCGAGCTCGTCGACGAAGATCGCGCCCTTTTGCTCGAGATCGTCGACGACGTAACGGTTGTGCACGACCTCGTGGCGCACGTAAATCGGCGCGCCGAACAGCTGGATCGCGCGTTCGACGATTTCGATCGCGCGGTCGACGCCGGCGCAAAAGCCGCGGGGATTGGCAAGCAGGACTTCCATCAGTGCAGGGTTTCGGACGATGCGGGATCGTTGTCGATGGCGACGATTTTAACGCTGTAGCGCACGGTTTGGCCAGCCAGCGGATGGTTCAGGTCGACCTGCACGAAGTCGTCGCCGACGTCGACGATCGTGCCCGGCAGCGTGTCGCCGTCGTCGGTCGCGAATTCGATGATCAGCCCGGTCTCGAGCTCGAGCGTCGGTTCGAACTCGGCGCGCGGGATCATGCGGATCAGGGTTTCGTCGGCGAAGCCGAAGGCGAGATCGGGGCCGATGTCGATGGTTTGCTCGTCGCCCTCGGCCAGCCCGAGCAGCGCGAGTTCGAGTCCTTCGGCCATCTCGCCGCGGCCCAGTTCGACGGTCATCGGATCGTCGTCGAAGTTGTCCTCGAGCACCTGATCGTCGGTGAGGCCGAGACGGTAGTGGAGGGTGACGATGCTGTTGCGCTCGATACGTTTCATTCGGGATTGGCGGCCCGCGCCTTGCCGGCGCCGCGGAAGCTCGCGAAGATCAGCAACACCGCACCGACGCTGATCGCCGCGTCGGCGATATTGAAGGCCGGGAACGGATAGCTGCCGAGCCAGACCTGGATGTAGTCGATCACGTGGCCGAGGACGAGGCGGTCGATCAGGTTGCCGATCGCGCCACCGAGAATCAGCGCCAGCGCGAGTGCGGTCAGCCTGTCTTCACGCGGCAGCGTGCGCAGCCACTGCACGATGATGCCGCTGATGACGAGCGCGAGCAGGCTGAACAGCCAGCGCTGCCAGCCGCCGGCGTCGGCGAGAAAACTGAACGCGGCGCCGGTATTGTAGGTCAGGTACCAGTCGAAGAACGGCAGCACGCCGACCGGCTGATGCGGTACCAGCAGCGCCTCGGCGGTTTGCTTGGCGGCCTGGTCACAAACGATGACGCCAGCGCTGAGCCAGAGCCACCTGAGTTGCGAAGTCTGCGTCGACATGGGGTTCGCCAGTCAGGCGAAGCGGCGCGCCTCGCCGTCGCCGTCGACGTTGTCGATGCAGCGCGCGCAAAGCTCGGGATGTTCGGCGTGGTTCCCGACTTCGGCGCGATGATGCCAGCAGCGTACGCACTTGGCGTGCGCACTCGGGCGCGCGTCGACCTGCACGCGGCTGCCGTCGGCAAGCTTGACCGCATCACCCTGCGCGTCGGTCAGCGGCGCCAGTTCAGCGGTCGACGTGATCATGACGAAACGCAGCTCGTCGCCGAGCGCGCTCAGCCTGGCGAGGGTTTCGGGTTCGGCGTAAATCGTGACCTCGGCGTCGAGGCCGGAGCCGATGTCGCCGTTCTGGCGCAAGATTTCGAGCTGGCGCAGCACTTCGTCGCGCACCGGTTCGACCGATTCCCAGACGCCGATCTCGACTTCGCCGTCGGCATAGGGAAACAGTCCGTCGTACCACTCGGCGGTGAACACGCCGAGCGGTTCGCGCGCACCGGGCATGTGTTCCCAGATCTCGTCGGCGGTGAAGCTCAGGATCGGGGCGATCCAGCGCGTCATCGCTTCCATGATGTGGTACTGCGCGGTCTGGCACGAGCGGCGCGCGCGCGAATCGGTTTGCGTCGTGTACTGGCGGTCCTTGATCACGTCGAGGTAGTAGCCGCCGAGCGTTTCCGAGCAGAAATTGTGGATCTTCTGCACCGCGATGTGGAACAGGTAATCGTCGTAGATCTGCTTGAGCTCGTCCTGCAGCTTGAGCGTCTCGCCGACGATCCAGCGGTCGAGCGCGAGCAACTCGTCGGCCGCGACCAGCTGTTTCGCCGGGTCGAAATCGTTGGTGTTGGCGAGCAGGAAGCGAATCGTGTTGCGAATCCGCCGGTAGGCATCGGCGGTGCGCTTCAAGATCTCGTCGGAGATCGACATTTCGCCGGAGTAGTCGGTCGCCGCGACCCACAGGCGCAGGAT
>JBPEYE010000114.1:0-2053 GCA_052030825.1 Gammaproteobacteria bacterium
GCCGACAAATTACTCTCCTCCCCTTTTCCCTCTCCCAGTTATAATCCCCCCTCATGGCACCAGGCATATCACGATGTGCGTCGATCGCGGCGGTGGTCGTTTGCGGGCTCATGCAGGCGAATCCGGCGCTCGCGGCCGCCGAGTGCGGGGTCGGCGGGGTGCGCGAGGCGCATGCGATCGCGATGCACGGGGAGCCGAAATATCCCGCGGGCTTTGCGCATTTCGACTACGTCAATCCGGAGGCGCCGAAGGGCGGCTCGCTGCGCCGGGGGGCGCTCGGCACGTTCGACAGTTTCAACCGGTTCATTCCGAAGGGTAATTCGGCGGCGACCGGGTCGACCGAGACGCTGCTCGCCGGCAACGAGGACGAGCCCTATTCGCTCTACGGGCTGATCGCCGAGCGCATCGAGTGGCCGGCCGACCGCTCCTGGGTCGTCTTTACCCTGCGCGAGATCGCGCGCTGGCACGACGGGCGGCCGATCACGGCCGACGACGTGGTGTTTTCGTTCGAGACGCTGACGACGAAGGGGTCGCCGCAGTATCGGTTCATTTACCGCGGGGTGTCTGCGGTCGAGAAGCTCTCCGAGCGGCGGGTCCGGTTCACCTTTGCCGATGCGAGCAACCGCGAGCTGCCGCTCTTGGTCGGGCAGTTGCCGATTCTGCCGAAGCATTACTGGCAGGGGCGCGATTTCGACAAGACCACGCTCGAGCCGCCGCTCGGCAGCGGGCCCTACCGGGTCAAGCGCTTCGAGGCCGGGCGCTTCGTCGAGCTCGAGCGGGTCGCGGATTACTGGGGGCGCGATCTGCCGGTCAACGTCGGGCAGAACAATTTCGACCTGCTGCGCACCGATTATTTCCGCGACGACACGGCGACCCGGCTCGCGCTCAAGTCCGGCGACCTCGACCTGCGCCTCGAGAACCAGGCCAAGGCCTGGGCGCTCGATTACGACGTGCCGGCGGTGAAGAAGGGCTGGCTCAAGAAGGAACGCGTCGAGCACCGCCTGCCGACCGGCATGCAGGCCTTCGTGCTGAACACGCGCCGCGAGGTGTTCCGCGACCCGAAGGTGCGCGAGGCGCTGGCCTACGCGTTCGACTACGAGTGGACCAACAAGAACCTGTTCTTCGGCGAGTACACCCGCACGCGCTCCTATTTCTCCAACTCGGACCTCGCCTCGCGCGGGCTGCCCGAGGGGCTCGAGCGCGAGATCCTCGAGCGCTACCGCGGGCGCGTGCCGCCGCGGGTGTTCAGCGAGGAATACCGGCCGCCGTCGACCGACGGCAGCGGCTGGCCGCGGGACAACCTGCGCACCGCGTTTGGCTTACTCGCCGAGGCCGGCTGGGAAGTGGTCGACAACCGGCTGATCCATACCGAGACCGGGCGGCCGTTTTCGTTCCAGTTCCTGCTGGTCTCGCCCGACTTCGAGCGCGTCGTGCTGCCGATGATCCGGAACCTGAAACGCCTCGGCATCGACGCCAGCGCGCGCGTGGTCGACTCGAGCCAGTACATCAACCGCCTGCGCAGCTTCGACTTCGACGCCTTCGTGTTCGTCTGGGGGCAGTCGGAGACCCCCGGCAACGAGCAGCGCGTCTACTGGAGCAGCGCCGCCGCCGAGCAGCCCGACAGCCGCAACTTCGCCGGCATCGCCGACCCGGTGGTCGACGAGCTGATCGAGGGCATGACCGCGGCCTGCACGCGCGAGGAGCTGGTCGCCTGGACGCGCGCGCTCGACCGGGTGCTGCTGTGGGGCTTCTACGTGATCCCGAACTGGCACCTGCGCTCCGACCGGGTGCTCTACTGGGACAAGTACGACCGGCCCGCGATGCCGGTGAAATCCGGCGTCAATACGGGCCTGTGGTGGTACGACGCCGCGCGCGCGGCGGCGCTCGAGCGGGTGATGGATCAGCTCGATATCGAATCCGAGACCTCGGCGCCGGGCGACACGCCGGGCTGGGGCTGGACGCTCGCGTGGCTTTTCGCGGGGATTGCGGTGCTGTTCTGGTTTGCGCGCCGCGCGCTGCGGGCGAAGGGCTGACGGGGGGATTCGATGGGCGC
>JBPEYE010000115.1:0-2307 GCA_052030825.1 Gammaproteobacteria bacterium
CGTCGCGGCGAACGGAAACCTTTCGTCGTCCCATGCGGCCGGGTCGTCGGCGATTGCCTGGATCGTCTTGCGCGCGTTCGGCCCCCAGACGCCGAGGCAGGCGACGTGATCGCTGCGGTCGTCGATGTAGACCTTCCAGCCGTTGTCGATGGCCATGCGCCTCAGCCAGACGAGGTCGCGATGGCCGGCGTCGGCGCCGTCGATGACGCGGAATCGGTCCTGCGCGTGACGAATGACCGTGAGGTCCGCGCGCACGCCGCCGCGTTTATCGAGGAAATGCGTGTAAATGCCTTTGCCGACCGGCGTGTCGCCGCCGACTTTCGCGACGCAGGCGTACTCCATCAGCGCTTCGGCGTCGGGGCCGAGCACGTCGAACACGGCGAAGTGCGACAGGTTGATCATGCCGACGTCGTCCGACATCGCCAGCTGCTCGGCGTTCGATACGCGCCAGAAGTGGCGGTTGTCCCACTCGTGCTCGCGTACCGGCACTTTGTCGGCGTACTTTTCGAGCAGGTGCTCGTTCGACGCGTAGCCGTGGGCGCGCTCCCAGCCGGCGAGCTCCATGAAGTAGCCGCCGAGTTCCTGCTCGCGCGCCCAGAACGGGCTGCGGCGCAGGTTGCGGCCCTTGGTATACGGCTCGCGGTTGTGCACCGCGGGGTTGTAAATCTTGAATGCCGATTCGTAGCAGCGGTCGTGGATATACGACGGCGTCTTCTGGATCGGGTAGTGGCGCGCGGTGTCGATGCCGAAGTAATCCATCTCGGCAACGCCGTCGGTCATCCAGTCGACGAGCACCTTGGCGATGCCCGGGGCGTCCTTCACCCAGACCGCGACCGCGTACCACAACCCGCGCGTCCGCGACGATTCACCGATCGACGGTCCGCCGTCGGATGTCACCTGCAGCAGGCCGTTGAACGAGTGATCGTCCTTGTAGCCGAGTTCGCCGAGGATCGGCGTCAGTTCCATTGCCCGCTCGAGCGGTTCCATGATCTGCTCGAGCTCGAGGTCGCGCTGCGACGGCGACCAGTGGGTCTCGCCTTTCTCCGGCAGGTCGCGCGGGTGGACCAGTCGCGGCTCCTTCTCTTCGTAGTAACCCCACTCAATCTGGCCGCCCTCGGGCGTCTTCGGGTCGCCGGTGTCGCGCATGTAGGCCGAGTTGCCCTGGTCGCGCAGCAGCGGGTAGCCGATGTCCTTGCCGGTCCCCTCGAACTCGGTGTACGGACCGAAAAACGACAACGGGTGATCGACCGGCATGACCGGCAGGTCCTCGCCGGCCATCTCGGCGATGCTGCGGCCCCACAGGCCGGTGCAGACGACCACGTATTCGGCGGCGACGTAACCGCGGCTGGTGTCGACGCCGACGACGCGGCCGTCCCGAATGTCGAGCCCGGTGGCGGTGGTATTGGCGAAAATTTGCGCTTTGCCGGATTTCGCCGCGGCGTCGGTCAGCACGCCGACGACGGTCTGCGAGCGCGGCTTGACCAGGCCGGCGTCGGGATCCCACAGCGCGCCCTGGATCAGGTCTTCTTCGAGCAGCGGAAATTTTTCCTTGGCCTCGGCCGCACTGATCATGCGCGCCCGGGTGCCGAACGCTTTGCCGGAGGCAACCTTGCGCTTGAGTTCCATCATCCGGTCGTCGTCACCGACGCGCGCGACCTCGAGCCCGCCGACGCGCTCGTAATGGCCGAGCCGGTCGTAAAACTCGATGCTGTAATGCGTCGTGTAGCAGGTGAACTTGCTGTGATCGGTGGCGTAGCAGAAATCAGACGCGTGCGAGGTCGAACCGCAATCGGTCGGAATCGAGGTCATGTCGATCCCGAGGATGTCATCCCAGCCGCGCTCGATCAGGTGGTGCAGCACCGACGCGCCGACGATGCCGCCCTGACCGATGATGACGACCCTGGCCTTTTGCGGAAACGTTGCCATGACTTTGCTCTCGACTGCGGCGGGCCGACGAGTGTACTTTCTATCGAAATCGCGTACAAGGCGACGATCCGGAGCGCGGCGAGAACAGGCAACCCGGCGTCGTCTTCGTGCAAGCGCGCAGCGACCGGCCGCTTTCGATTGTTATTGCCGCCGCCTTGCGCTAATCTTGAGAGTTGAAGCGGTTGGATCCGGTCTTAACGAGGAGGCCCCATGAAAAAGTTCATTGCTGCACTGGCAGTTGCCTTGTTTCTCGCAGGCGGCCAGGCGATCGCCGGCAACTACGACGCCGACGGCGGCTACGGCGGCTGCTCCAACCAGGCGAAGTGGGAAGATACCTGAATCGGAGCGGGCGTAATCTTTATTGAACCGGGCCGGGGGATC
>JBPEYE010000116.1:0-2337 GCA_052030825.1 Gammaproteobacteria bacterium
CAGACGCCGGTCGCGTGGACCCTGAGCAGCACTTCACCCGATTGCGGGCCCTGAACTTCGATTTCTTCTATTTCGAGGGGTTTTTTCGGTTCCCATGCAACCGCGGCTCTGGCTTTCATCGACGCTCCTCAATGGCGGGTTTGAAGACTTATCGGTCGGCAGCCTAAATGAGATCGGTCGAGCGAGTCAAGCCGCGGCCCGGGCGGCCAAAGGATTGAATTATTTCGCGGTTTCGGACTCCAAATGCAAACGATCAGCGAGGGGGAATGCCATGCGCAGGCAAGCATCGAAACGAGCGACGATCCTGGTACTCCTGGGAATTCTGGTGGGCGCGATCGCCTACAAGATCGCCAGCGCCGGCCCGACCAACGGCTTCGACCTGTCGAACTCGATGCTGCCTCGCGAGCAGATACTGCATGGCGGCCCGCCACGCGACGGCATCCCGGCACTGTCCGACCCGAAACTGATCGACCCCGCCGACGCCGACTATCTCGATGCGACCGACCGCATCGTCGGCATTGCACTCGGCGGCCAGGCACGTGCCTACCCGGTGCCGATTCTGAACTGGCACGAGATCGTCAACGACGAAATCGACGGCCGTCGCTTCGCGATCACCTATTGCCCGCTGTGCGGAACCGCGGTCGCATTCGACGCGACGATCGACGGTAAGCCCACCGACTTCGGCGTTTCCGGGCTGTTGTACAACAGCGACGTGCTGCTCTACGACCGCGATACCGAGTCGCTGTGGTCGCAAATCATGGCCCAGGCGATCTCCGGCGAGCGCGTCGGCAAGAAGCTCGAGATGATCCCGATCAGCCACACGACCTGGCGCGACTGGTTAACGAAACATCCCGACACGCGCGTGCTGTCCGACGAAACCGGCTACTCTCGCGACTACGGCCGCAATCCCTACGCCGGCTACGAGCAGTCGCGCTTCACCTATTTCGCGGTCAACAACGAAGCGCCTGACAACTACCATCCGAAAGAAGTCGTGCTCGGCCTCGAAGTCGACGGCGTCACCAAGGCTTACCCGTTCGTCGAGCTCGACAAGCAGGGCAAGTCTCGCTTCAGCGACACCATCAACGGCAAGCGTTTCGACTTCGACTGGGACAGCGCCAACCGCAGTATCCACGTCGCCAGCGCGAGCGGCGAACCGGTCGCCGGGATCCAGGGCTTCTGGTTCGCCTGGTTCGCCTTCCATCCCGACACCCGGGTGTTCAAGGCCGACGGCTCCTGACCGCGCGATCGAGGCGCGGGATCTGCAGGTCCCTGCAAGGTCCGCCCGGCATTGCCGCGCGGACCGACGCGACCTTCGGGGTCTCGGCCGAACGCTACCGATCGCGTAGCGCCGCCAGGCGGAACGCTCTCGACCCCCGGCAGGATTCGTTCAGCCGAGATTAACCGCGCGCGAATATTGTGACAGAATACTTTCATTTTCGGTTTCGTCTTGCTCCGACTGCGGCTTTTCGTGCTTGCAGGCCTGATGTCTGCAACCCCGCTCGCTCGCGTCCTCGCGGCCGAGGACTGGAGCCTGTGCCGCGTGCCGTCCTTCGTTTACGCGGCGCCTGAGGCGCTGACCCCGGCCGAGACCCAGGTCGAGGCGCAAACCATCGCCAGCGAAAACAGCGAGCAGATTCGTTTTCTCGGTGACGTCAAGGTGACGCGCGCCGACGAAACGATTCGCGCCGACGAGCTGCTCATCGACAAGGCGACGCAACAGCTGAACGCCCGCGGTAACGTCGTGCTCGAAAGCCCGACCTACCGAGTGCGAAGCCCGAGCATTGTGATCGACGACGAGCGCGAGCGCGCGCGATTCGACGCACCCGAGTTCGAGCTGCGCGACCGCCACGGCCGCGGCCGCGCGGCGCGCATCGAGCGGCTCGACGCTTCGCGCAGCCGCTTCGAGGATCTTTTCTACACCGCCTGCGATCCCGGCGACCGCGACTGGCATCTCGCCGCCAGCGAGCTCGAAATCGACGACGCGAGCGGCCGCGGCACGGCCAGGCACGCGCGGCTGTATTTCCAGGGCGTTCCGTTTTTCTATTTGCCCTGGTTCCAGTTTCCGATCGACGATCGCCGCATGACCGGGCTGCTGACGCCGCGCTTCGGCTACGCCGATTCACAAGGCGCCCAGCTCGCCCTGCCGGTTTATCTCAATCTCGCGCCCAACTACGACATGACCGTCACTCCCGACTACTACGGCGAACGCGGCCTGCAGCTGAACACCGAAAACCGCTACCTGTTCGCGTCGAACTCCGGGCGGGTCGACCTCTCCTGGCTCGACGACGACGCCTTCGGCGATACGCGCTATTTCCAGGAATGGCGCCATTTCGCCCG
>JBPEYE010000117.1:0-8000 GCA_052030825.1 Gammaproteobacteria bacterium
TGAACTTTGTTTATTCCCATCGCTACCACCCGGCAAACTGGGACTCCTCGTTGGCCGCAAAAGCGCAAGTTCAATTTGATGGTGTCGAATTCGATACCGCTGTCAAAAACACGACCAGCAAAGTCTGTCAGTGATCTGACGATCGAGCCGCTTCGATCGGGTACCGCGCTCGAAACAGGGTCAGAAACAGATCGATGAAAGCTCGATCGAGTTTCGAATTCAGATCTGAACTGGCGGGAAGCACGCAGGTATTCGGATCACGAGCAACGTAAATGGCTGAATCGGGTCGTTTGTCGCCGTTGATTACTCAATTCTGAGCGGCAGTTTCTCCCATTCTCTCCTGCGGAAATTTCGTTAACCGTATTGCGACCTCTACGCCGTTACCCCGCTTGGGTTACCTGTACTTTCCGGTGCTTGCGATATCCAATTCAGGATCTTCGACGCTATATCATTTAAGCAATCGACACGCTACACCGAGGCTTCGGTTATTAGCGTAAATTGAAATCAATGCGCTTTAGCGTTACCGTAACCGGTTACCCACATAACAACTACAGGAGGGGGTGGATCATGAGCTGGAACCTGTCTGGCGAACTCATCGAAACCTGCAGTTGCAACATGCTGTGCCCTTGCTGGTTCGGGCAAGCGGATCTGATGCTGATGGACCAGGGCTGGTGTGCGACCTCGTTGCTGATACGGATCCGTGAAGGCAATTACGAAGGCACCGATTTGTCCGGTCTCAATGCCGTCGTGAATTTTCACTTTCCGGGTCCGACGCTGTTCGATGCCAACGGTACCGGTCGCGTATTTATCGACGAGAATGCCAGCGAAGCGCAACAACAAGCGCTCGAAACCATCCTGCACGGCGCCTCGGGCGGCGGCATGGAGGTTCCCGCGAGCCTGCTGTCGAACTGGCTGCCGACGCAGCGGGTGGCGATCGAGGTGAGCGAGGATGACGGCAAGGTCACCGCCCAGGTGGCTGGAATCGGCAGTATGAATTCCCGGCGACTGGTCAACGACCTGGGCAACAAGATGACGCTGCAGAACAGCGCGTTCAGCGTTGCCTTCGGCTTCGACGGCCATACCGGGGACCTTGCGCCGAGCGACGGGACGACCTGGAAAGACCCCGACATGCCCGAGGCCTGGCAGGGCCGCTCGGGAATGGTTGGGCAGATTTCCTGGAGCGGCTGAGGCGCGCAGATCGGGTTCGCTATCGAGCCTGATTCGTCGTGATGGCCTTCCCCGGAACGCCCAAGCGGGACCGCAGGCTGGTTCTGGGCGCCCTGGTCTTGCTGGCGGCGCTGGCCTGGGCCTACACCATTTACCTTGGTGTCCGCCAACCCATGGCGACCGGCGCGATGTCGATGCCGACGCCGATGCCGTGGTCGGCCGCGGACTTCGTTTTCATGTTTTTGATGTGGGCGGTCATGATGTTCGCGATGATGCTGCCGTCGGTGACGCCCACCGTCATGATCTTCGAGCGGGTTCGCGGCAAGCGCGAAGCGGCGGGGCGACCGTATGCGCCTACCGGAGCCTTCGTCGTCGGATATCTGCTGGTCTGGGTCGGATTCTCGTTGTTGGCGACCGCCGCGAACTGGTCGCTGCACAGCGCGGGTCTCATGTCGTCGATGATGGGCAAGCTGGCGCCACAGACCGGCGGCCTGGTTCTGGTTGCGGCGGGCATATTCCAGTGGACGCCTTTGAAGAACGCCTGCCTCGAGCACTGTCGTTCCCCGATGAGCTTTTTAATGCAGCACTGGCGCGAGGGTAATCGGGGCGCCGCCCTGATGGGCCTGCATCACGGCGTCTATTGTCTCGGTTGCTGCTGGTTATTGATGCTGCTGCTGTTCGTCCTCGGTGTCATGAACCTGCTGTGGGTCGCGATGCTCACGCTCGTCGTGCTGATCGAGAAAATCGTGCCTCGGGGAGCGGCATTGAGTCGGGTATTGGGGATACTGCTGATCGGCTGGGGGGGCTGGTTGATCGGCACCGGATAAGACGGCAGTCATCGACGGATGACGTCGCTGACGGCGACGGCGAACTGAATTCAGCATCATCCGTTCAGTTGATCGTCATCAACACCGAAGCGGAGCAAGCGGGCCGTTTTGCTGATAGACTGGAGCCCGCTGGCTCGTAGCGCTTTATTCAATGCCCGCCGACCAGGTCATCATCGTCTTGGTGGTACTCCTGGGTATCGCCATGTTCATGACGGGTGTCTCGAACAAGATACGCCTGCCGCACACGATATTGCTCGTCATCGTCGGCATCATCCTCGGCCGCGTCGCCGAAACCTGGCCGCCCCTCGAAGTCCTGACCAGCTTCCGGCTGGGACCGGAAGTGATGCTGTTCGTATTCCTGCCGGCACTGATCTTCGAATCCGGCTACAGCATCGATACGCGCCAGTTGCACAAGGATCTGCCGCCGATCCTGGCGCTCGCGATTCCCGGGATGCTGCTGTCGACCTTCATCGTCGGGCTCGGCGTCTGGTGGGTGCTCGATGTCAGGCTCATCGTCGCGCTGGTGTTCGGCGCCCTGATTTCGGCGACCGACCCGGTCGCGGTGGTCGCGCTGTTCAAGGAGCTGGGTGCGCCCAAGCGGCTCAACGTGCTGGTCGAAGGCGAGTCGCTGCTGAACGACGCCACCGCAATCGTCGCCTTTTCGATTCTCGTCGGCATCGCGGTCGCGGGCGGCGGCATCGGCTGGGGCGATTCGGGCGCGATCGTGCTCGAGTTCATTCGCGTGTTCGTCGGCGGCGTCATCGTCGGCAGCCTGCTCGGTTTCGGGGTCTGCGAAATTCTCTGCCGCATGCGCGCCGACACGCCGGTCATCCTGACGACATCGATCGTCATCGCCTATGCGAGCTTCGTGCTCTCGGAGCACGTGCTGCACGTCTCCGGGGTCATGTCGGTGGTCGGCTCGGCGATCGCGCTGAAGCGCTACAGCATCCTGCGCTTCGGCCAGGCCAACGCGCACGCGATACACAGCGCCTGGGAAATGATCGTGCTGTCGCTGAACTCGATGCTGTTCCTGATGGTGGGCATGAGCGTGCGCTTCGAGAACGTCCCGGCGATGCTGCTCGCCATCGGCCTGGTCGTGATCCTGATTCTCGGCGCGCGCTATATTTCGGTTTACAACCTGCTCCCGATCACGATCCGCGTGTTCAATTTGCCGCACGTGAGCATGGCCGATCGGCACATCATGTGGTGGGGCGGGCTCAAGGGCGGGCTTGCGATCGCCGTGGTGCTGTCGATTCCGGACAGCTTGCCGGAGAAGCAGTTCCTGTTCGACCTGACCATCGGCGTGGTGATGTTCACGCTGCTGGTCAGCGCGCCGACGATCCGCCCGTTGATGGAGCGCCTCGGGCTCAACCGGTTGAGCGAGGGCGAAGACCTCGAATTGCGCAACGCGCTGATCACCGCGCGCAAGGATTCCCGCGACTGGCTCGACCGGCTGATCAAGTACGCCCTGTTGTCGAAGGCGGCCGGCGAGCAATTATTGATCCGGGTCCGCCTGGCCTTCAGCATCGGCATGTTCGACGAAGGCAGCGAAAAACACGAAGACGACGAATACATGGCGCTGTTTCGCGCCTACCAGGTCGAGCAGGCGGTGCTGGTGGCGCTGTACGAGGCCAAGGTCATCAGCCAGTACGTGTATCTGAGGCTGAACGACGCGCGCGAAAGCATGCAGGAAGCGCTGCGCATCGGCAAAACCGAGCACAAGGCGTTGCGGCAAAGCCGTCACAAGAGCCTGTTCGTCCGCCTGGAAATCTACCTGCTGCGATACTCGAGAGAGCGCCCGTGGCTCGCGCGGCTGCTTTCCCGCTACCAGGCATTGCGGCTGGTGCAGCAGATCGAGCGTCATATCGCCAAGGTCATCATCAGCAACAACATCGTCGAAATGCTCAAGCATCAGGACGACCTCGATGCGTCGGCGCGCGATGAACTGATCGAAAACTACAGCGCGCGCAGCCGTCATTATCGTCGCGAGCTGGCAACCGCGGAGCAACAGTTTCCGGGTTTCTACCAGCGTTACGTGCAGCAACTGGCGCACCGATCGATGATCAATCGCGGCTGGATGTACGTCGAAAAACAGTTTGGCCATGGCGACCTCGGCGCCAAGGGCTACAACATCATCAAGAACAAGGTGGCGCTGGAACTGGCGGAACTCACCAATGTCGGCGCGGCGCGGCCGCCCGAGCACAGCGAGTCGATCACCCGCCTGCTCGACCGGGTGGGGCTTTTCGACGGGCTCGACGGGGAGGACCGGCAAGACCTCGAAAACGAGGCCACTGGCATCACCTTCTTGACCGGAGATACGATCGTCGGCGAATCCGAACGCGGTGACAATTTCTACATTTTGGTACACGGCACAGCGGCGGTGCTCAAGCAGGACGAAAGCGGTGACCGTCGACAGGTCACCGAGTTCAGCGACGGCGAAATCATCGGCGAATCGTCGTTGCTGGAGGAGGAAAAAGGCCGGCATCGTCGCAGCGCGACCATCGTCGCGCGCAGCGTCTGCCACACCGTCAGCGTTCCGCGCAGGGCGATGCTCCGCATCGTCGAAAAATACCCGGATATCCGCCGACAGTTACAGGAGATTCACGACCGCCGGCTCGGCGCAATCGGTAACGATAGCCCGGACTAGCGAATTTCCGAACCCGTGCATGCGAATTCGATCGACATGACCCGCAAACGAAAAAATCGCAGGACGCTTGGGTCGATTTGGCGGGAGCGGATCCGGTATTTCGCGCTCGAAGTCCTGAGGCTAGAAGTTCTGGATCGTACCCGCTCATTCGAAGCGCGAAGCGTAAGACAACCCTGTAAAACCCCGTTGACTAATCGGAGGAAGAACAATGACCACCAATTTCGAAAATGCGAAGCAATTCTTCGACGCTTGCGAAACCGGCAAAGGCTGGGAAGTTTGTCGTGCCTTTTGCCATCCTGACGCGACGTTTTCTGCGCAGGCGACCGTATTATCCGACATCGCCACGCTCGCGGATTACTGCGAGTGGATGAAAAATCTGTTGACGCCGCTGCCGGACGGGCACTACGAGCTCAAGTTTATTGCTCCCGATGAAAGCGGCGATTCGGTCGCGGCGTTCGCCGTTTTCCACGGAACCCAGACCGGGCCGGGCGGTCCGGTCCCTCCCACCGGCAAAACGGTGGCCGCCGACTACGTCTATCACATGGAATTCGAAGGCGATCGGATCAATCACATGACCAAGATCTGGAACGATACGATCAGCCTTCAGCAGCTCGGCTGGGTCTGAGGTCGGTCACGCGCTTCGGCTGCGCAGCGGCCCGCGATAAACGAGATGTGATAGCATCTTGCAAGCTTGATTCCAGAGAGTCCATACCATGGAAAGGAGTCAGATTTCGAGCAAGCTCGTCGTCATTCTGCATGCCGACGTGGCCGGTTCGACTGCGCTGGTTCGCCTCGACGAGCAGCAGGCACACCAGCAAATCAAGCAAACCTTTCAGAATTTCGCGCAAATCATTGCCGGTTACCATGGACAGGTCAACGAACTGCGCGGGGATGCCCTGCTGGCCGAATTCGATCGCGCCTCGGATGCGGTTGCGGCCGCGTTGGCGTTTCAGCAGCAACAGTCCGGTTCGAACGCAGAATTTGCCGACACGACTCGACCCGAAGTCCGTGTCGGTATCGCGCTGGGCGAGGTGGTCATCGACCGGGATACGGTTACCGGCGCGGGTGTCGTCATCGCCCAGCGACTGGAACAGATGGCGGAGCCGGGCGGTGTCGTCATTCAGGGCGCCGCTTACGAAACCATTCCGGAACGCTTCCCGTTCAAGTTCTCCAGCATCGGCAATCAGGAAATCAAGGGGTTCGACGATTCGATCCGTGCCTTCCGGGTCGAACCGGTCGAAGGCCAGGCGATTCCGGGGCCGCAGCTCTCGACGCGGACAAACCTCGCGACCGGATCCCGAAAATGGATTGCAGCCGGCACGGTCGGCATGGTGGTCGCCGTACTGGTTGCCATTGCCTGGTTCAGACCTGAGCAACGCCCGCCGGGCACCGCGCCGGTCGGCAGCATCTCCGAGGTCGCTTCGGAGCGGCCGAAAATCGCCGTACTGCCGTTCGTCAACCTGAGCGGGGGCGAGGAGCAGGAATATTTCGCGGATGGAATGACCGAAGACCTGATTACCGATTTATCAAAGGTCTCGGGCTTGTTCGTCATCGCGCGCAACTCGACCTTCAGCTACAAGGGGCAGCCAGTGGATGTGCGCCGCGTAGCGAAAGACCTGGGGGTCCGTTACGTCCTCGAGGGAAGCGTGCGTCGCAGCGGCGACAAAATCCGCATCAACGCGCAGCTGATCGATGCGACCAGCGGCGGTCATCTCTGGGCGGATCGATTCGACGGTGACTGGGGCGACGTCTTTGGCATGCAGGATGCCATCACCGAAAAGATCGTGGATGCCCTGGCGGTCGAACTCGAGACCGGTGAGCGTGACCAGATTGCGCGCCAGTATACGAACAGCGTCGAAGCCTACGATTATTTTCTCCGTGGGCGAGACCATTTTTCTCGCCGCAACAGAGACGACAATCGTCTGGCCGCGTCTTTGTTCGTCGAGGCGATCGAGCTCGATCCCGCGTTTGCGCAAGCCTATTCGTTGCTTGCCTGGGCGCAGATCCGGGACGTGATCAATGGCTGGACTGCTTCGCCTGAAAGCTCGCTTGACGAAGCCCGCGAGGCGGCACGCAAGGCAATCGAACTCGATGCGCGGTTGGCCCAGGCCTATTTCGTCCGGTCCCTGATTTTTCGAACACAAAGAGATCATGTGCAGGCAGCCCGGGAAGCCGAAAAGGCAATCGAGATCGATCCCGGCTACGCCGACGCGTACGTGTTACTCGCGTCGCTTCTCTATTACTCGGGCGGTGCGGAGGACGGATTGAAGCTGATCCAGAAAGCGAAACAGCTGAATCCGAACTATCCGTCCAATTATCCGTTCCATCTGGGCCAGGCCTATTTTTTATTGCATCGGTATGAAGATGCGGCGGCGGCATTCCAGGCGGCGCTCGAGACCAATCCCACCTCCGAGCGTTCGCGCGTCTGGCTGGCTGCAACCTACGGGCAGGCCGACCAGATCGATGACGCTGAATTCGAAGTCGAGGAAATACTTGCCCTCGACCCGGATTTCTCGATACAGCGAATGCGGGACAATATTCCGCTCAAAGTCCCGGACGACATCGAACATTTTATTGCGGGATTGCAAAAGGCGGGGTTGCCGAATTAGCGCGGCGGCGATCTGCGGCCCGGATAAGCCGCTCGGCCAGACGCTGATATAAATCGACCCCCGTTGCTTCGTCATTGGGTCAGGTTCGACTCCGAGCGCGCTGGTCGGCTTGTCACGCCTCTCGCTTCCGGGCGATCGCGATAGTCACGACACCGGTTGTGTATACTGCGAGGAAAAAACAACGCAAGAACCGGGGGGCTTGCGCCAAATGCCTCAGACCAACAGAAGATTCCGATTCTGGATCATTATCTCGGGAGTCTGGTTCCTGTTGGCAACGATGTTCGCCGTGTACTTGGCTTACTACGCGATGGCCGATGCGCCGTCGTACTCCGAGACCGTAGAATTCGATTTGTTTTTGATTGCCTTTAATTTGCCGCTCATCGTCGGATGGGGAATGTGGTGGAAGGTTCCGGGTCTGATTAGACGTGTCGATGGTTTCTTTACAAGACCCCGGATCGAAGACGTATCGAGAGAGCGATTGCGCCGAATGCTTGCCGATGGGCTTTACCTTTTGAACCGGCCCGTTACTACGGAACTCGAGTTGAATCGATGGAAGACCGACGATGAAAATTGGGTCAGTGCCGTCTGCCGCGAACTGAAAACAAATTTCGACGAATCCCTGGCCGAGTCTTTCGAGGCGGTAGAAAGCGTCCAGGAGTTCGACATCGTTTCGTCCTTCAACAGCGAGCACAACACGCGAAAATTGTTTCTCAACAAAAGGCTGAATAACCTGATCAAGATTATCGAATA
>JBPEYE010000118.1:0-2380 GCA_052030825.1 Gammaproteobacteria bacterium
CACACGATGTCGGGCGGCGAGCAGCAAATGCTCGCGATCGCGCGCGGGCTGATGGGGCTGCCGCGGCTGCTGATGGTCGACGAACCCTTTCTCGGCCTTTCGCCGATGGTCGTCAGGGACCTGATCGGCATCTTCAAAAACGTCGTCGCCGAGGGCATCTCGATCCTGTTCGTCGAGCAGAACGTGCGCCTCGCGCTGTCGATGGCCGACCGCGGCTACGTGCTCGAAAGCGGCAAGCTGGTGGTTAGCGGTAACTCCGAAGACCTGATCGACAGCGACGAGGTCAAACGCGTCTTCCTCGGCGACAAGGTTTGACCGACGCCGCGGCCGCACCGGTCGGCGGGTTTGCGCTAGAATCTCTGATGCTACGATATCGAGCGATCCGACGAGCGAGGCGCGCATGAAATCAACCGGGACGATGCGAGGGGCAGTACTGGCCCTGTTGCTGCTTCCCGCCGTGTTTCAGGATGCGCAAGCCGCAACGACGCAGGCCTACGTGCATTTCGGCGCCGTGGTGCTGGGCGAGGCGACCACGGACAATCGCAACGCGCGCCGACCCCGGGTCGGCTACCTGCCGATTGGCACCGTGGTAAGCTTCGATGCCGCGGCACCGAAGACCCGCATCTTCAACTACGCCGACGACATCTACGAGAACTATATCCGGGTTCGCTCGAGCATCGGTTTCGAGGGATTCATCCGCGACGACCTGGTCACCGAACTCGACGCGCGCGAGATCCTGGTGCCGCTTGGTTACAACATCAATATCCGCGCGCTCGATTCCAACGCCGTGTTGGCGCAGGTGTCGCGCGCGGCCGACAAGAATGGCTCGACGCCGGTCGAGATCGTCGGCGAGGAGGCCGAGTACTATCGCGTTCGCGTCGACCGCGCCGATACCGAAACCATCGAGGGTCGTATTTCGCGACCGCTGGTCGATGGCGGCCGGCTGGTCCGGTTGTCGAATCATTCCGATCGCTTCCTGCCCGATATCCGTGTCGGCAGCCCGGCGCAGTTCGTCGACGAGCGCCTCGCCGATTTCGGCGCCTTCGTCAGCGAGCGCGCCGGCGAATCCGCGACGACGATTGTCGAGTTCCTGAAACAAATGAACGCGTTGCGGTGTCGCATCAGCAGTGCCGCCGATGCGCAGCTAAGCGCGAAGATCTTCGGTACCGGCCTCGGCCTGCGCTTCGACTTCGTGCTCGCCGAGCGCAACGCGATCTACTCGATCAAGACGCTGAGTTACAGCCTCGACGGACGCGAATACGAGAGTTTTTACGAGCTTCACGACGTGCGCTGCGTCGACGGCATCCCGCACCGGCTCGCCAACCTCGTGCTGGTGGCCGTCGAGGATCCATCGCGGCAGATCATCATATCGCTCGAGGACTTGCCGCCCGGCCTGAAATCGAACTGGGTCCGGTTCGATACCGACAGCTCGCGCAAGATGATCATCGTCGACGGCGTCACCGCCTACAACGAGTTCATGCAACACATCGGCAAGTCCGGGTTCCTGCGCGACCTGCCGTACCGCGACCGCCTGGTGCTGAGTCATGCGTTGCTCAAAGAGCTGGCGCATTTCTCGACGCCGGATTGACCGGGTAAGCGTGACGTCCCGTTAGGCGATGATCGCAATGCTTCGCAACTGGCTGGATCGACGCACGATCGCGCGTTCCGACATCGGGCCGGATGAGTGGCGCGCGGCTTTCGCCGCGCTGCCGCTGCTCGACGGTCTCGGCGACGACGAAGTTCGTCGCCTGCGCGAACTGGCGATTCTGTTTCTGAGCCGCAAGGCCTTCGAGGGCGCGCACGGCATGGCGGTGACGCGGAACATGGCGCTCATGATCGCGCTGCAGGCCTGCCTTCCGATTCTCGAGCTCGGCCTCGAAGCCTACGATGGCTGGTCGGCAGTGATCGTCTACCCGTCCGGTTTCGAGACGCACCAGGTCTACGTCGACGAATTCGGTGTCGAGCATTTCGAGCGCCGCGATCTCGACGGCGAAGCCTGGGAGCGCGGGCCGGTGCTGCTCGCCTGGGACGAGGCCGGCCGCGCCGGCGAACGCGACGGCTACAACCTCGTGATCCACGAATTCGCGCACAAGCTCGACATGCAAAATGGCGATGCCAACGGCTTTCCGCCGCTGCACGCCGACATGGATCCGAAAACCTGGACCGACATCTTCAGCAAGGGTTACGACGATTTCGCGCGCAAGTGCGATGCCGGCATCGATCTCGGGATCGATTGCTACGCCGCCGAGGCGCCGGCCGAGTTTTTCGCGGTGATGTCCGAAGTCTTCTTCGAGCGCCCCGACCTGCTCGACCAGCACTACCCGGCGGTCTACGCGCAGTTGCGCAACTACTATCGCCAGGATCCGCTGGCGCGACTCAA
>JBPEYE010000119.1:0-5289 GCA_052030825.1 Gammaproteobacteria bacterium
GGCATACCGCTGTGGCTGATGCAGACGATCTGGTTCAGACCCTGGAAACTCAGGTTGGTGGTCGCCATTTGCGCGCGCCGGCCGGAGCGGCAATAAAGGTAGATCCGGTCGTACTGGCGTAGCTCGTCGGCGTGCTCGTCCTCGGTGCCGAGCGGAATGTTGCGCGCACCGGGCACGTGCCCGCGGGCGTACTCCTCGGGTGTGCGGTTATCCATGACGAGTCTGTTGTCGGGCAGGTCTTGCCAGATCGCGTGCAGGTCGTCCATCGTGAAGTCGCGCAGCAGGTAGCGGTTGCGGTCGAACTCGATACCGACGCTCATGTTGGCCGGCACCGCTTCGTTGATGCGCTTGGGCATATCGAGGTTGAGATTGTTCATCAGCTCGATGAACGCGTCGCGCGAGCGTCCGCCACCGAGCCGCGGGTTCCATTGTTTTTCCTCGCCGATCGTCGAGGTCGTGCGGCCGTTGTAATCGTGACACGGGTAGACCACGGTATCGTCGCTGAGCACGAACAGCTTCTGCGTGATGCTGTCGTAGAGCGTGCCGGGGTCGCCGTCCTGGAAATCGGTGCGCCCGCAGCCGCGAATCAGCAGCGCGTCGCCGGAAAAAAGCATGCCGTCGCTGAAATAGCTGACGCAGCCATTGGTATGCCCGGGCGTCTCGATTGCACGAATCTTGTAGTGCCCGACCTGCACCGTCTCGCCGTCCTCGAGCGGCACGTCGATGGCCTTGATCCCCGAACTCTTGCCGTAGACGATCTTGGCGCCGATGACTTCGCGGAACTTGCCCGAGGCGGTGATGTGATCGGCATGGGCGTGCGTCTCCATCGCGTAGAGCAATTCGATGCCGAGCTCTTTGATGATCTGCAGGTCGCGGTCGAAGGTTTCGAGCACCGGATCGATAATCGCGCCCTCGCGGGTATCGGCATCGTAAAGCAGGTAGGTATAGGTGCAGCTCTCGCGCTCGAACAGCTGCTTGACGGTCAGACGCGGCGTGGACATGGCGATTCAGCGATATTTTATGGCGTCGATCAGTGTAATTTTTACCTCGCGCGTTGGCAATCGACAATGGTATTTTGACCGCGTTCCACTATTATTCGCGCGCATGGACGTCGTTGGCTACATCGAAAGGCTCCCATTCGAGCCGAATTACGCGATTGCGGGTCTCGTCGTGCTCGCGATTTTGCTGCTCGTTGCGCTCAACGGGCGGCGCCTCGCCTCGGCCTGGCGCGAGTGGCGCATCCGGCGCCTGCTGGATGGCATCGGGCACGAACAGATTCGCAACCTGCGCTGCCCCGACGGGCTCGATGGCCATCACCTGATCGAGCGTCTCGCGCTTGCGACCGATTCGATCCTGTTGATTGTCTACAAGCCTTTCGGCGGCAAGATTTATTGCGCCGAGCAGATCGACGAATGGACCCAGATGGTCGGCCGCAAGAGCTTCAAGTTCCCAAACCCGCTGTTCGAGCTCGACTATCAGCTGACCTCGCTGCGCCTGCAGGCCGGCAACGAAAAGCTGGAGGGATTCATCTTCTTCGACGCCGGCGCGTCTTTTCCGAAGGGTCACCCGGACCAGGTCTGGCATCCGGGCAACATCCCGCCATCGCTGCTGCGCGAACACTGCCCGCCGCCCAACGCCCAGGTTCAGGCCGCCTGGGATCGTCTCAAGGCCCTGCATCAAAACGGTTCGAGCGGCGCCGAGATCGGCGTTAATGCTTGAAATGTTGATATAGAAGGCACAGAATGTGCCCGTTGTCAGCGGGGCCCCGTTCGAGGGGCCCTGTCACTATTAGAACCTCACAAAGCAAAATCGACAATATCGGAGAGAACCAGCAATGAAACGTCGTGATGTACTCAAAGGCGGCGTCGCCGCCGCCCTCGCAACCGGAGCAGGCGCGGTCTCGGCACCGGCGATCGCTCAAGGTCGCGTCGAAATCAACATGGTGTCGACCTGGCCGCGCGATTTCCCCGGCCTCGGCACCGGCGCGCAACGCTTCGGCGAGCGCCTGACCGCGATGACCGACGGCCGCATCAAGGTCAACTACTTCGCCGCCGGCGAGCGCGTCGGGGCCTTCGACTCGTTCGACGAAGTCGCCTCGGGTAACGCGCAGATGTACCATGCCGCCGACTACTACTGGAAAGGCAAGCACCCCGGCTGGGCCTACTTCACCGCGGTCCCGTTCGGCATGACCTACACCGAAATCAACTCGTGGATCCAGTTCGGCAACGGTCAGGAACTGTGGGACGAACTCGCCGCCGACTACGGCCTCAAGTGTCTGCCCTGCGGCAACACCGGCGTGCAGATGGGCGGCTGGTTCCGCAAGGAAATGCGTTCGGCGTCCGATTTCAAGGGCCTCAAGATGCGCATCCCCGGCCTCGGCGGCGACGTCATCGCCAAGCTGGGGGCTTCGCCGGTATCGCTGCCCGGCGGTCAGATCTATGAAAACCTCGTTTCCGGCGCGATCGACGCGACCGAGTGGGTCGGCCCGTGGAACGACAGCTTCATGAAATTCTACGAAGCCGCCAAGTTCTACTACTACCCCGGCATGCACGAGCCGGCCGCGCAGCTGTCACTCGGCGTCAACAAGAAATTCTGGGACGGCCTGAGCAAGTCCGACCAGCGCATCATCACCGCTGCGGCCGAGACCGAGAACTCGGTCATGATGTCGGAGTACAACGCCAAGAACGGCGCCTGGCTGGCCAAGCTGATTTCCGAACAGGGCGTCAAGCTCAGAAGCTTCAGCGACGACATCTACGACAGCTTCGGCGACGCCGCGGCGGAAGTCTTCGACGAAGTCGAGGCGCACAGCCCGCTGGCGAAGAAAATTCACCAGAGCTTCCTGAAGTCACGCAACGAAGTCGGTGCCTGGGCCAAGATTTCCGACCAGGCCTACGTCGCCCAACGCAACCGCGTCCTCGGCTTGTAACCGTCAAACCGGGAATCGAAAACGGAGTCTTCGGACTCCGTTTTCTTTCTGCTCGGGCCCGTGCTGATCGATGCCGTCGGATAAGCTGCCGCTGATCACCCGCGCGTTCGCCTACGCGATGGTCAGCGCGGTGTTCCTCTACCTGATCAATAATTACCTGGTCTACTGGCAGGATCTGCCCGGCACCTTCGGGCTGTTCCAGCACTACGGCTGGCTCGGGCTCAGGGCTATCGAACTCGAATCGGGTGTCGGTCTCGGCTGGGCGCAACTCGTCGTCTACCTGCTGGTACTCGCCGGCAGCGTCGGCTATGCGATCAAGACTCAAAACCGCTCGCTGGAGGACGACAGCGTCCGCTTCGCGAAGCTGTCGGCCTACGTCGTCCGCTTCGCCTTCTGGGCGGTGTTGCTGGTCGGCTTCGTCGACATGATCATCTCCTTCCTGCGGGTCGAGAATCTGCTCGAACACCTGGTCGGCAACTGGTTGACCGAACAGCTTGGCCGGCCGATTTTTCGCGGCACCTACGTGCACTACCCGCTGATCTTCGCGTCGCTGTTCGTCGCCGCCTGGCTGCGCACGATCAGCTTTACCTGGCTGGCGCTGATGTGCGTGCTGGCGGAGTTTTTGATCGTCATCACGCGTTTCGTGTTTTCCTACGAGCAGGCCTACATGGGCGACGTCGTGCGTTTCTGGTACGCGGCGCTGTTCCTGTTCGCGAGCGCCTGGACGTTGGTCGAGGAGGGTCACGTGCGCGTCGACGTGCTTTATGCCGGTTTCCGCCGCCGCAAGAAGGCGCTGTTCGATTCACTCGGCTGCGTGCTGCTCGGCATGCCCGGTTGCTGGGTCATTCTGATGCAGGGCATGGGGGGTCGCGGCAACAGCCTCAACAGCCCGCTGCTGTCCTTCGAAGTGTCGCAAAGCGGCTACGGCATGTACGTGAAGTACATCATGGCAGGCTTTCTGATCATCTTCGCGGTGACGATGCTGATCCAGTTCACGAGCTACCTGCTCTACAGCGTCGCCGCCTGGCTCGAGCCCGAGGAAAAGGCCGAGCACCTCAGCTACTACCAGCTGGTAACCGGTGACAAGGACGCACGGATCGAGGGAACCCACTAGCGATGGAACTTTATTTCCTCGTCCTGCTGGTCGCGATCATGGTCTTCGCGCTGACCTCGGGCTACCCCGTCGCATTCGCGTTGCCGGGATCGGCGATCCTGACGATCGCGATCGCGGCGCTGTGCGGCTGGCTGTTCGAAGGCAACCCGGACGCCTACTTCGCACTCGGCGGACCGAACCAGTGGTTGAACGCCGGGGTTACGAATTACCGAAGTCTCTACTGGGACGTCGAACGCGACACGCTGATCGCGATCCCGCTGTTCATCTTCATGGGCATCATGCTGCAGCGCTCGCGCATCGCCGAAGACCTGCTGGTCGCGATGGCGCAGCTGTTCGGCCCGATTCCGGGCGGCCTCGGCATTTCGGTGGTGTTCGTCGGCGCGCTGCTCGCCGCGACCACCGGCATCGTCGGCGCGACCGTCATCGCGATGGGCCTGATTTCGCTGCCGGCGATGCTCAGGCACAACTATTCGAAATCGCTCGCCTGCGGCACGATCTGCGCGTCGGGCACGCTCGGCCAGATCATCCCGCCGTCAATCGTGCTGATCATTCTCGCCGACCAGTTGTCGAGCGCGGCAGACCAGGCCGCGACCACGCGCAAAGCCGATTACAAGGAGGCCACCGGCGAATTCTCGATGCCGGGCGATTACGACGTCGTCACCGCGAGCGCGGGCGACATGTTCATGGGCGCGTTCATCCCGGGCCTGATCCTGGTGGGCCTGTATATGGGCTATATCCTGATCTCGGCGCTGATCAAGCCGGCCAACGCGCCGCCGGTGCCGTTCGAGGGCAAGTACGATCACAAGTTCATCGGCGGCGTGCTGCTCGCGCTGGTGCCGCCGCTGACGCTGATCTTCATCGTCCTCGGCTCGATCATCCTCGGCGTCGCAACCGTCAACCAGGCCGGTGCGATCGGCGCGATCGGCGCGATGATCATGGGCAGCTACCGGCTGGTGGAAGGCAAGAAGAACGCCTACTATCCGGCCATCATGGCGATCGTGTCGATCGTCGCGATCGTCATATTGCTCAATTTCTTCAACCTCAACATCAAGAATATCACGTCGACCGCCGACGCGATCGGCATCGCGTTGGCGCTGATCGCGGTGCTGGTCCTCATCGCGGCCATCGCCTGGGCGACCTGGCGCGCCTACAAGATCGACAACACGCTCGCCAGCGTCATGATGGATACCGCCAAGACCACGTCGATGGTGTTCATCATCCTGCTCGGCGCGGCGATGCTGACCTCGGC
>JBPEYE010000012.1:0-1610 GCA_052030825.1 Gammaproteobacteria bacterium
GAATCGACGCGCCCTTGGCGCAGTGCGCGCCGGTGTTGAACGGGTGGTCGAAGGCCGGCTCCTGGCCGGTCCAGACGCCGTTTTGCACTTCGGCGATGATGCCGCAGCCCACCGAGCAGTGAGTGCAGATCGTCTTGACCTCGGTGATCTTGCCGCCCGGCTCGGCGACCGCGGCCTTGGCCTTTTTCATCATCACCGGCGACAGCGTCGTCGCCAGCGCGGCGCCGCCCGCCATCAGGCCGGAATTCTTCAAAAATGCACGCCGGCTCAGCGCGGCAGGCACCGATACGCTGGGTCTCGCCGCAGCCGTCGCGCCGACGCTACAGGATTTCTTGATCAGTTTTTTCATGATTTCCCCCAGGTTCTAAATGCCGGCCGACTTGTAGTAGTCGAGGATATGCTGGGTTACGTGGTAACCTTTTTGCTTCGCCGGCTCGACGCTATCGTCGGTCGCGGCAATGACTTCGGTCGTCGCCAGCGTGCTGGCCGCCACGCCCGCTCCGATCAGCGTGGACTTCTTGATGAATTCTCTTCGATCCTGGTCCTTAAGCTGCTTGTCTGTTTTCACTTGCTTCTCCTCCACAGGGATTTCTCGAGTGCTGCTGTGTCTGAATTTAACTGCGCATGGATAGGTAGGTTGACTCCAACTGGTTGAAGGCCGCGCCAAATCGCGCCACCCCCTGGAAAAATTCTGCCGACCGGGCCTTGCCGAGGTCGTCGAAAAACCGCGCCACCCACGGCAGCAAGTGTTTCTGATAGAAGTCGCGCTGCTCGTCGAGGCTCACGGCGTCGGCTATCATAACAGAAAAGACCTCGAAAAGCGCGGAAATATGATCCTCCGGCTCGTGGGTATCGGCGCTGCGCTCGAAGCCGAGCCGGGCCAGATCGTCGCGCAGATCCGCCAACGGCTGCTCCATCATGTAGCCGGTCAGATACCAGGACCCGTAGGGCATCAACTCGCCGCCGCCGACGCCGATGAACAGCGCGTGATACTCGTCGTCGAGCGCTTCGAGATCCGCCTTGCGGGAGGCCTCGGCGAGCGCCGCAAGCGCCTGCGCGACGTCGTCGGCAGCGTCGTCACCCTCGGGTGACAACTCGCTGACGTAATCCAGCAGGCGCTGATCGGGCGGCGCGCGCAGCAGCGCCGCGAGCAGGCCGTAGGCGGACGCGCGGTAGCGTTGTTCGTCTTCGAGCATCGATTCCTCCCGGCAGCGAGTCCGTCGGACCCGGAATTACTTGCGAAAGCCCTTGAGCGGATCGAACTGCCCGCCCATCGCCTCCGGATCCTGCACCACGTCGGCCACGCGGCAATCCTCGCACATCTTCAGGCGATTGCGCGCGCGCTCGCTCTCGAACATGTAGTGGCCCTTCAACTTGTCCTGCATCAGGTTGATGACCGAGGTCGTCGCGAACGGTTTGCCGCAGACGATGCAGCCGAACGGCGTGTCGACGTTGAGCGTACGCAGGCGGTTGCGCGCCTCGGCGTCGAACAGCAGCCGCGGTTTCAGCGTCACCGCGTCCTCGGGACAGGTCTGCACGCAGGCCCCGCACTGCAGGCAGTTGCTCTCGATGAAGTTGACCTCCGGCAGCTCGCGGTCGGAGCCGTCCTG
>JBPEYE010000120.1:0-1648 GCA_052030825.1 Gammaproteobacteria bacterium
CCGACCAGCAGGCGCGACAGGTCGAAACCGGCGACGTTCTTGATCACGCGCCCGCCAAACGACAACGCCTCGCCGCGACCGTCGATCAGCCTGATACCGAGCACGAAATCGCGTACCCCGCCGGCAAACGCCCGCCGCGGCCCGGCCAGCGCGGTCGCCAGCGTGCCGCCAATCGTCGCGCTTTCGCCGAAGGCCGGCGGCTCGAAACCGAACATCTGGCGCTCGCCCGCAAGCAGGTTTTCGACCTCGGACAGTCGACAGCCCGCGCGCAGCGTGATCACCAGCTCGGCCGGATCGTAATCGATGATGCCGCTGTGGCCGCCAACCTCGATCGCCAGCCCCTCGACCGGCTCACCGTAAAACGCCTTGCTGTTGCCGCCCTCGAGCCGCAGCGCGCCGCCGGCCGCGGCCACCGCGGCAACCTGCGTCGTCAGTTCAGGCTCGAGATCGACCTCGGCGATCGCCATCAGAATCGCTCGAGCTCGGGATGCGGCAGCTGGCCGCCGTGTACGTGCATCGCGTTGAACTCGGCGCAGCGCGCCAGCGTCGGGATCGCCTTGCCGGGGTTCATGAGCCTGAGCGGATCGAAGCACTCGCGCACCGCGTGAAACAGGTTGCGCTCGGCCTCGCCGAACTGCACGCACATCTCGCCGAGTTTCTCGACGCCAACGCCATGCTCGCCGGTGATCGTGCCACCGTGGTGGATGCACAGCTGCAAAATCTTGCTGCCGAGCTCCTCGGTTTTTTCGAGCGCGCCGGCTTCATTGGCGTCGTAGAGGATCAGCGGATGCAGGTTACCGTCGCCGGCATGAAAGACATTGGCCACCGGCAGGTCGTATTCCGCCGACAGCTCCTGGATCGCGCGCAACACCGCGGCCAGCGCCTTGCGCGGGATGGTGCCGTCGATACAGTAGTAGTCCGGCGAGATTCGGCCGACAGCCGGGAACGCGGCCTTGCGCCCAGACCAGAACAGCAGGCGCTCGGCCTCGTCCTTCGCCAGTCGCGTCTCGACCGCGCCACCGTCGCGCAATACCGCCTCGACCTGCTCGATCTGAGCGACGACTTCTTCCTCGGTACCGTCGAGTTCACAGATCAGGATCGCTTCGGCCTCCACCGGGTAACCGGCGTGGACGAAATCTTCGGCCGCGCGAATCGCCGGGTTGTCCATCATCTCGATGCCGCCGGGGATGATGCCGCGGGCGATGATCGCGGCGACGCTGTCGCCGGCCTTTTCGACCGAGTCGAATACGCCCATGACGACGCGCGCGCAGCGCGGTAGCGGCAATAGCTTGACCGTGATTTCGACGACGATACCGAGCATGCCCTCGGAGCCGACCAGCAGCGGCAGCAGGTCGTAGCCGGCGACGCCGAGCGCGCGCTGGTCGATTTCGAGCAGCTCGCCTTCGGCGGTGACGATCTTGAGCGCGAGCACGTTGTGTAACGTCAGGCCGTATTTGAGGCAGTGCACGCCGCCGGCATTTTCGGCGACGTTACCGCCGATCGAACAGGCAATCTGCGACGACGGGTCGGGTGCGTAGTAAAGCCCGAACGGCTTGACCGCTTCGGAAATCGCGAGGTTGCGCACCCCGGGCTCGAGCGTCGCGGTGCGCGCGAGCTGGTCGATTTCGAGAATCCGGTTCATCTTGGC
>JBPEYE010000121.1:0-5871 GCA_052030825.1 Gammaproteobacteria bacterium
TGGCATGACTGAAGATCGTGTCGCCATCGTCACCGGCGCGAGTTCGGGCATCGGCCTCGCCTGCGCCGAGCGCCTGCTGGCCGATGGCTACCGCGTGGTCGGCGTCAGCCGCCGCGGCGACGTCCCCGCGCTCGCCGGCGAGCGATTCACGCCGCTGGCAATCGATCTCACCGATCTCGACGCGATCGAACCGGCGCTGCGCGAAATCCTCGACGACCGTAGCGTCGATTGCCTGGTGCACGCCGCCGGCGCCGGCCAGTTCGGTTCGGTCGAACAGTTTTCGGTGGCGCAGATCGATGCCTCCCTGCGTCTCAATTTGACCAGCGCGCTGGTCCTGTGCCGGACACTGGTCCCGGCGATGCGGCGCGCGGGACGCGGCCAGCTGATCTTCATCGGTTCGGAAGCCGCGCTCGAGGCGGGTCGCAAGGGCGCGCTCTACAGCGCCGCCAAGTACGGTCTGCGTGGATTTTGTCGCGCGCTGCGGGAGGATTGCGCCGCCAGCGGCATTCGTGTCAGCCTGATCAATCCCGGGATGGTGCGCAGCGCGTTCTTCGATGCGCTCGACTTCGCCCCCGGCGAAGCCGCGGAAAACGCGATCGAGGTCGGCGACGTGGCCACGCTGGTGACGCAGATTCTCGCCAGCAGCGAGACGATCGTGATCGATGAAATCACCCTGTCGCCACGGGTCAGGTCGATCGACTTCAATTCCGGGCGCAAGCGAGGCGGCGGGGACTAACTCGCGATTTCTTCTTCGGATTCGAGCAAGGTCGAGATTTCGACCGGCTTGCCGACGGTGTAACCCTGAATGTAGTCGACGTTGGCTTCGCGCAGCTTGTCGAACATCGTGTCCGATTCGACGAACTCGGCGATGACCTTCATGTCGAGACAGTGCCCGACCTCGGTCATCGAGCGCACGAATACGTAGCTCTTGTCATCGTCGGTGATGTCGCGCACGAACTCGCCGTCGATCTTGAGAAAATCAACCGGGAACTGCTTCAGATAGCTGAACGATGACAGCCCGGTACCGAAATCGTCGAGCGAGAACTTGGCCCCCAGCGCCCGGATCGAGTTGATGAACTCGATCGAGCGCTCGACGTTGTCGACGGCGGCGGTCTCGGTGATCTCGAAACACAGCCAGCTGAGATCCAGCTCGCTCTCGGTCAGGCTGTCGTGGAGAAACTTGTGAAAAGTGTGCGAGCCGATACTGCGCCCGGACAGGTTGATCGAGAACATCGCCGGGTTGAGTCGATGCTGGTGCCGCTTGAGCCAGGCGATGACGCTGCTGACGACCCAGCTGTCGATGCGCTCGATCAGGTTGTAGCGCTCGGCCGGCGGCAGAAAATCGTTCGGCGGAAAGATCCGGCCATCGGGATTGCGATAGCGAATCAGAACCTCGTAATGATCGCGCTGGTTGTTTTCGTCGATCGACACGATCGGTTGAACGTAAAGCCGGAAGCGCTCCTGGGTGATACCCTCCATGATCCCCGAGACCCACTCCATCGAGACCTGCTGGGCCTTGACCTTTTCGTCGTTCTCGTCGATGAAATGATACTGGTTGCCCCCGTTTTGCTTGGCAAGAAAACAGGCGGTCGTCACCTTCGAATAGTAATCCGAGTAATCGTCCGACATCAGGCCGAAAGCCATCACGCCGATACTCGCGGTCACGCTGTAGAACTGGTCATTCCAGTTGAAACCGGTGTGCTGGATATCGATGATGATTTTCTGGATCGTCTGCAGCGCGCGCTCCATCTCGAAGAACGGCATGATGATGCCGAACTCGTCGCCGGACAGGCGTGCGCTGAAATCCGATTTGCGTACGTGGCGCCGGATGATGCCGGCGGTTTGCTTCAGGAGCTGGTCGCCGGCGGCATTGCCGCAGGTTTCGTTGATGACGCGAAACTGGTCGAGATCGAGGTAGGCAAGCACGTGCTGCGGTTCGTCATTGTTGTTTTCGGTGACGAGATTCTCGAATTTCTGTTCGAAAGCGCTGCGGTTGAGAAATCCGGTCAGCTGGTCGTGGCTGCCTTCGTAGGAAAGCTTGCGCCGCAGCTTGCGATCCTCGGAGACGTCTTTCAGGATGATGACGAAGCCGACGTCCTCGGCTTCCATGTCGATCATCGGCGAGGCCGAGAACTCGAGCTCGACGATGTTGCGGTCCGGATCGTAGAAGAACATCGAACTGACCGACAGCTTGCCATCGAGCAGCTGGCGCAGGTCGACGATGCGCGTCGTTTGCCGATTGGCGTAGAGAATCAACACTTCGTGAATCGGCGTGTCGATCAGCGCGGCTTCGCGATCGCCGAACAGTTTTTCGGCACTCGGGTTGACCAGCTTGATGCGGTCCTTCGAGTCGATAACGATGACCGGGTTGCTGATCGAATCGAGCGTCGTCGAGATGAAGTCCTTTTCCGAGCGCAACTTCTCCTCGATCTGGCGGCGCGAAATGGTCTCGGTCTCGAGGCCCTCGACCATCTCGTTGTAGGCGATGACGAGATCGCGCAACTCGCTCGGCAACTTGTCTTCGCTGATCGACGCGTACTTGCCGGTCAACAACGCGCCGACCGAATTGCGCAACTTGTTCATCGGCTGCAGCGCGCGATTCAGCATCAGGATGACCAGCAGCAGCGCGCTGACGGTCGCGACGGTAGTGATAATAAAGAAGTTGGTCTCGGTATCCTCGAGCCTCGCGATGATCGGTTGCTGATCGAAGGCGGCGGTGATGCGCGCGCCGACGAAGGAATCGTCACCGTATAGCGTATAGGTCGGGAACCCGTGGTCTCGGTCCTGCGCGTCGTTCCAGTGATCCGACTGGTACAGTCTTTGGCCCTGGCGATCGGTGATCTGCAGCGGAATGTCGATACTGCGCTCGATCTGCCGCAAGCCGTCGACCGCGTGGGCCAGAACTTGCAGGGTGTAACCCGGGCCGGCGTTGCCGACCGGCGTCACGACCTCGGTAAACAGCCCGCCGCTGCGGCTGCAAAGCGAATGCCTCGGATCGATCAGGCGCAACGCGTCGCCGCCGCCCGGTGGTGTCGAGGCGCAGCCCCAGTAGTTGCGAAGGCCGTCGTCCGACGTATGCGCGATGACGTCCCCGGCCAGGTTGCGCACCGCAATCGACTTGAGATGCAGCTGATCGACCGCGTCGGGATAGAGCGCGAAGCTGCGGCTCAGCCAGCTTTCGAGCCGCTGCGCGTCACCCGCCGCTAGCGCCTGCTCGAATTCGGGCGTGGCGCGCAGCCAGAGTGCGAACCGGTCGAGCTCGGCGTAGAGATCATCGATCGCCGAACGGGTCTCGATCTCGAGCAGCGATTCGATCGATTGACGGTGGTGATCGATCGCCTGGCCGCGATAAACCTGGGTGCTGTAAATCGCGAGCCCGTAGGCCAGCGCGCCGAGCCACAGCAGCGCCGCGCTGATGATGAACTTGAAGCTGTAGAGGCGCGCAAACACCGGCTAGACGTCCGCCGCGCGACGGGTCTCGACCCCGGGACCGAGGTCGCCGCGGTGCGGCATCGCCGATAGGCCCGGTCCAGGCCGCAACGCCGCCCACGGAACGGCGTGCGGGCCGCCGGTCGCGGCCGGCCGCCGAATTGATTCGCGCCTGCGCCGCGCATCGGAGGCGACGAGGGTCGGGTCGAATCCGGACTCCGCTTGCGGAGTCCGGCGAGCGATCGCTGTTTTCATTGCAAGACGCCAGTTTCACCGGGTGCCTCGTCGTCTTGCTCGCGGCGCAACGCCGGCATCGTCACCGCCTGGGGTGAACGATTTCCGACTCACTGACAAGCTATCCCGGTACCTCCCAATCCGCAGTAACCTGCTGGATTCTTTTCCAGGTATTGCTGGTGATAGTCCTCCGCGTAATAGAACGGACCAGCCGCCCGGATCTCGGTTGTAATTTGAGTATAGCCGGCTGCACGGAGTTTTTGCTGGTAATCGTCAAGACTTTGACGCGCGTCCTGTTCCTGGACTTCGGAGTAGAAATAGATACCGGAACGGTACTGCGTGCCGAGGTCGTTCCCCTGGCGCATGCCCTGCGTCGGATCATGCGCTTCCCAGAAAGTCTTGAGCAGCGTCTTGAATTCGATCTGCGCCGGGTCGTAGACCACGAGTACGACCTCGTTATGCCCGGTCATGCCGGTGCAAACCTCCTGGTAAGTGGGATTCGGCGTATGACCCGCGGCGTAGCCGACCGCGGTGGTGTAGACGCCTGGCAGGGTCCAGAACTTGCGTTCGGCGCCCCAGAAGCAGCCCATACCGAAAACGATGCGCTCGCAATGTTCGGGAAACGGCTCGACCATCGACGTGCCGAGCACCGCGTGCACCGGGTTGAATTGCATCGCCGCGTCACGCCCGGGGAGCGCCTCGGCGGCGGAAGGTAGAGTCGTGGGTTTGCTGAACATATTGACCTCGCATCGCTCAGTTCGGATTCAGGTTCGGACAATTTTGCCCGGATCGAGTTCGATCCAGGCCGGCGCGTGATCCGACGGTCGCTCCATGCCGCGGATATCGTAATCGATGCCGGCGTCGACGACCGCCGGTTTGAGCGGCTCCGACACCAGCAGGTGATCGATGCGCAGACCGCGCTTGGGTTCGCGCTCGAAGCCGCGACTGCGGTAATCGAACCAGCTGAACAAGTTGTCCTCGTCGGCGTGACACAGCCGAAATCCGTCGTGCAGGCCGAGCGCGACGAGTCGCTCGAACCATTCACGCTCCTCCGGCAGGAAGCTGGTCTTGCCGGTGCGCAACCAGCGCCTGGCATTGTCTTCGCCGATGCCGATATCGAGATCGAGCGGCGCGATATTGTAGTCGCCCATCAATACCAGGCGCGTCCGCGCCATGTCGAAACCGGAAAGAAAATCGGTCAGTTCGCGATAAAAGCGCTCCTTGCCGGGAAACTTGACCGGGTGGTCGCGACTCTCGCCTTGCGGAAAATACGCGTTGAAAATGTCGAACGCCAGGCCCTCGATCTCGAAGCGGCCGCCGATGAAGCGCTTTTGCGCCGACGCGTCGTCGCCGGGCAGACCGAGACAGGCTTCGCTGCAGGCGACACGCGACAGCAGCGCGACGCCGTAATGGGTTTTCTGTCCGAGGTAAATGACTTCGTAGCCCAACTCGTTGATCGCGGCGAGCGGAAACTCCGAGTCCTGCACCTTGGTTTCCTGGAGGCCGATGACGACCGGCGCGTGCTTGTCGATGACGCTTTGCAGCTGGTGCAGGCGCTGGCGCAGGCTATTGACGTTGAACGTAACGATTCGCATCGATAATGGCTCCTTCGCGTCGCACGAAATCGGCCAGCGTGGTGTCGCCGAGCTGCGCTTCGAGTCCCTGCTCGAGTTCCCGCAGCAAACCGGCGACGTCATCGTCGACGCCGTGGGCGTCGGCCTGCCCGTCATCCTCGGCGGCACGCGCGCTGCGCAGAATCTCGCGCAGGCGGATTTTGGCCAGCGACGCGGCCGGCAGATAGCGCGGCGGATCCTCGTCGCTGCGAACGACGAGGCCGTCAGCCTCGAGCGCGTCGAGCATGCGTGCGAGGATATCGGCCGGCACCTGCTGGCGCGCGGCGAGACCGTCGAGATCGGTCGCCAGCGACGCCTGTCGATCGTGGACGAGCGCGATGTCGACCATCGCCTGCAACGCCAGGCGCTCGCGCATTCGAGCGCTCAAATGCGCGTCCTGCCGGCGCCAGCTCAGGCGCTCCGGATTCTGGTGATAGAACGCGATACTCGAGCCGACCAGTAAAATGAGCCAGGCGAGATAGAGCCAGATCATGAACACCAGCAGAACCGCGAAGCCGGAGTAGATGGCGGTGTACCGGGTCGAACCGCTGACGAAAGAAGTAAACGCGAGGCCCGCGGTTTCCCACAAAATGCC
>JBPEYE010000122.1:0-3576 GCA_052030825.1 Gammaproteobacteria bacterium
TTCCTGCCGGGCGACCTCGCGCAAAAGGTCGATCCCTACCTGCGCCCGGTCTACGACGCGCTCTACGAAATGCTCGGCTTCGACAAGGTCGAGAAGCTGATCACGCGCCACGTCATCGAGGTCGCGCCGCTCGCCTACATGCGCGGGCGCACGCTCAACAATGCCTTCGTCATCCTCGACGAGGCGCAGAATACGACGCCGGCGCAAATGAAGATGTTCCTGACCCGCATCGGTTTCGGCTCGCGCGCGGTGGTCACCGGCGACATCACGCAGACCGACCTGCCGGACCAGAAGACCTCGGGGCTACAGCACAGCCTCAAGATCCTCGAGAACATCGATGCGATTGGCTTTACTCACTTCACCGCCGAGGACGTCGTCCGTCACCCGCTGGTACAGGCGATCGTCGCCGCCTACGATCGCTTCGAGAATGGCGATTAGCGTCGAGCTGCAGAATCCGGCCGCGCTCGCGCCGGTTCCCGACGAAAGCGAGTTTCAACGCTGGATCGAGGCCGCGCTCGAACGCGACTTCGCCGAGTTCGAGCAGACGATTCGCATCGTCGATGCCGCCGAAAGCCGGCGCCTCAACGAGGCCTACCGCGGCAAGCCCGCGCCGACCAACGTGCTTGCGTTTCCGGGCGATGACGCTTTGCTTGACTACGCCTGCCTCGGCGACCTCGTGATCTGCGCGCCGCTGGTGGCCGCCGAGGCGGCCGAACAGGGCAAGCCGGTCGATGCGCACTGGGCGCACCTGGTGGTGCACGGCATGCTCCACCTGCAGGGCTACGACCACGACGACGCCGCCGCGGCCGCGCGCATGGAAGCCCGCGAGGGCAAAATTCTGGATACCCTCGGCTATACTAATCCGTATAATGAATGACGCTATCGACGGCGACGAGGGCGCGCATGGCGGACGCTGACAACGGCGGATCGACACGGGGCTGGCGGGACCGTTTCCTCAATTTCCTTACCGGCGAACCCCAGAACCAGCAGCAACTCGTCGAGTTGCTGAAAAATCTCCAGGAAAACCAGCTCATCGGCGGCGACGAGCTCACGATGATCACCGGCGTGCTGCAGGTCGCCGACATGCAGGTGCGCGACATCATGATACCGCGCGGACAGATGGTCGTGCTCGACCACGAGGATTCGCTGCCCGAGATCATCGCCAAGATTACCGCCTGCGGCCATTCGCGCTTTCCGGTCATCGACGACGACAAGGACGACGTGGTCGGCATTCTTTTGGCCAAGGATTTGCTGCAGATCGCGCTCGACCAGGACCAGAACTTCGAGATCAACGAATACATCCGCCCGGCCACGTTCATCCCCGAGAGCAAGCGCCTGAACGTGCTGCTGAAGGAGTTTCGATTGAACCGGGGACACATGGCGATGATCGTCGACGAGTACGGCGGCGTTTCCGGACTGATCACGATCGAGGACGTGCTCGAACAAATCGTCGGCAAGATCGACGACGAGCACGACGACGACGAGGAGGTCGATATCCAGCCGCACGGCGGCAATCGCTACAGCGTGCGCGCGCTGACGCCACTTAACGAGTTCAACGACTACTTCGGCACCGAGTACGAAAGCGAGGACGTCGAGACCATCGGCGGCTTCCTGCTCGGCCAGATCGGCCACTTGCCGCAGCGCGGCGAGTCGATCGCACTCGAAGAGCTGACCTTCAAGGTCATGAACGCCGACAGCCGCCAGGTGCACCTCTACCAGGTCGTCGACAACGGCAGGCGCGCAGCTGAATATCGCTAGCGGTCAGCGCCTGCTCCGTCCCGCCGCCGCCCTCGTGCTCGGCGCGCTGTTGCCGCTCGCATTCGCGCCGTTCTCGCTATGGCCGCTGGCAATCCTGATCCCCGCACTGTTACTGTGGCTGGTGCGCGACGAGTCCAGCGCCCGCGTCCTGTTCCTCCAGGGCTGGCTGTTCGGCCTCGGCTATTTCGGCTTCGGCGTCTACTGGGTCTACAACAGCCTGCACGTATTCGGCCAGGCGCCGCCGCTCGTTGCCAGCGCGATTACCGCGCTGCTGGTCGTCTACCTCGCGCTCGCGCCGGCGCTGTCGCTGCTCGTCTGGCACGTCGCGCGCCGTCGATTCGGCGCTCGCAGCCTTTGGTTGTTGCCGCTGATCTGGTTTGCGTTCGAGTGGCTGCGCGGTTGGTTCCTGACCGGCATGCCGTGGCTCGCGCTGGGCTATTCGCAGACCGCGGCGCCGCTCGGCGGCTACGCGCCGCTGATCGGCGTCTACGGGATCGGCGCGCTGTGCATGCTGCTCGCGGTCACGCTTTACTTTATCGTCGCCGAGCGCCGCTACCTGCTGATCGCGCCGCTCGCGCTGTTGCCGGCGGCGGGCCCCGCGCTCGAGCGCATCGACTGGACCGAAACCAGCGGTGAGCCGCTGTCGGTGGCGCTAATCCAGGGCAATATTCCGCAGGAAATCAAGTGGCGCTACGACCAGCGGCAAAACATCTTCAATACCTACTGGCGCGAAACCAGCCGCCACTGGGAGCGCGACCTGATCGTGTGGCCCGAAACCGCGCTGCCGGGACGCTCGGAAGAGATCGACGCCACGCTGCTGGCGCCGATGCAGGAGATGGCGCAACGCCAGCAGTCCGCGTTGATGACCGGGCTCGTCGGCAGCGACACCGCGCGCGGCGAGTTCTACAACAGCGTCGTGCTGCTCGGTGCCGAGCGCGTGTTCTACCACAAGCGCCATCTCGTCATTTTCGGCGAGTATTACCCGATGCGCTGGCTGCTCGACCTGCTCTCGGGGTTCATCAGCATCCCGTACTCCGATCTGACGCCGGGGCCCGACGAACAGCCGCCGATGCGCGTTCGCGGGCAGACGATCGGCATGTCGATTTGCTTCGAGGATGCGTTCAGCCGCGAAATTCTGCGCGCGCTGCCGGCGGCGAACCTGCTCGTCAACCTGACCAACGACGCCTGGTTCGGCGATTCGACCGCGCCGCACCAGCACCTCGAGATCGCGCGCATGCGCGCGCGCGAGAGCGAACGACCGCTGCTGCGCGCGGCCAATACCGGCGTCAGCGCGTTCATCGACCGCAAGGGGCGGATCGCGCTCGCCAGCGCCCAGTTCGCGACCGAATCGATCGCCGCCGAGGTTCAGGGTCGCAGCGGGGTGACGCCGTTTTACCATTTCGCCCGGATCCAGGGCTATCTTGCCGCCGGGCTCCTGATCGGCATCCTGATCGCCGCGCGCAGGCCCGTCGCCTAGGGGCTTTGCGCCGGCGATGCACTCTAGTATGCTTGCCCCTTTTTCAGCCGCCCGCTAACCATGGAAGCCTACGACCCGCAGTCGCTCGAAGCCGAAGCGCAGCAATTCTGGGCCGAGACGCGCGCCTTCGAGGTCGGCGAGGATCCCGACCGCGACAGTTACTATTGCCTGTGCATGTTCCCGTATCCGAGCGGCAAACTGCACATCGGTCACGTCCGCAACTATACGATCGGCGACGTGATCTCGCGCTACAAGCGTATGCGCGGTTACAACGTGCTGCAGCCGATGGGCTGGGACGCGTTCGGCATGCCGGCCGAGAACGCCGCAATCCAGAACAACGT
>JBPEYE010000123.1:0-3395 GCA_052030825.1 Gammaproteobacteria bacterium
CACCGCGTTTTCGACCTCGGTGCGCGAGGCCGGCGACCTGTCGGCCGGGGTCTACAACGTCGACGGCCTGATGCTCGCGCAGGCGGTGACCGGCACCCCGGGCCACGTCAACTCGATGGCCGACTCGATGGCGCATTTCATTCGCCGCATCGGCTACGACAACATGTTCGAGGGCGACGTCTACATCACCAACGACCCGTGGGAAGGCACCGGTCATTTACACGACATCACCGTGTTCACGCCGTCGTTCTATCGCGGCGAGCTGGTCGGCTTCTTCGGCTGCACCGCGCACGTCGTCGACATCGGCGGGCGCGGCTTCGGCGCCGATGCGAACTCGGTCTACGAGGAAGGCATCTACATCCCGATCATGAAGTTCGCCGAGCGCGGCGAGGTCGATCGGACGCTGATCCGGCTGGTGCGCGGCAACGTGCGCGAACCCGACCAGGTCGTCGGCGACCTGTACGCGCTCGCGACCTGCAACGAGATCGGCCACCGCCGCCTGATCGACATGATGGAAGAATTCGGGCTCACCGACCTCGCCGGGATTTCCGCGTTCATCCTCGACAATTCGCGCCGCGCCACGCTCGAGCGCATCGCCGCGCTGCCGCGGGCGAAGGCTTCCGGGTCGATGAAGATCGACGGCTACAGCCACCCGGTCGAGCTGAAGGTCGCGCTCGAATTCCACGAAGACCGCGTGACCTGCGATTTCGCCGGCACCTCGGGGCTCGACAAGAAGGGCATCAACGTGCCGATGGTCTACACCAAGGCTTATGCCTGCTACGCGCTCAAGTGCGCAATCGCGCCGGAGATTCCGAACAACGCCGCGTCGCTCGCGCCGTTCGAGATCACCGCGCCCGAGGACACGATCGTCAACGCGGTGCACCCGGCGCCGGTGGCGCTGCGGCACGTCATCGGCCACATGATTCCCGATGCGGTCTACGCCGCGCTCGACCAGATACTGCCGGATACCGTGCCGGCCGAGGGCGCCGGCACGCTGTGCAATTTCCAGGTATCGCTGCGCCCGCGCAGCGACGCGCCGAAGCCGGCCGGCGCCCGGCGCGCCGAGGTGCTGGCGTTCAACTCGGGCGGCTCCGGCGCGCGTCCGCAACTCGACGGCATGAGCGCGACCGCGTTCCCGTCGGGCGTCATGACGATGCCGGTCGAAGCCACCGAGCACACCGGTCCGATCGTGATCTGGCGCAAGGAACTGCGACCCGATAGCGGCGGCGCGGGCAAGTACCGCGGCGGGCTCGGCCAGTACATGGAAGTCGGCGCCCGCGACGGCTACGAGTTCGACTTCTCGGCGATGCTGGACCGCGTCAACCACCCGGCGCGCGGCCGCCAGGGCGGCCACGACGGCGCGCCGACGACGATCGCGCGTGACGACGGCGAGCCGATGCGCGGCAAGGGCAAACAGTTCGTCCCGGCGGGACGCAAGGTGATGCTGGCGTTTCCCGGCGGCGCCGGCTACGGATCTCCGGCCGAGCGTGATCCGGCGCAGGTGCGTCGCGATCTCGCGCGCGGTTATATCAGCGCCGAGGTCGCGCGGGAGGTCTACGGGCTCGACGCGGCGGAGATCGCCGCGGTCGAGGATGCCGTGGCGCGCGGCGAAGCGCCCTGATGAAGCGGGATATATCCGGGGGAGCTTTCGCCGGATCGATGGCGTGGAGCTCGGCTTGCTCGCATTCGCATCGGCCGTCTTCTTCCTGATCATCACGCCGGGCCCCGGCGTCCTGTCGGCGGCCGGCGTCGGTGCCGGTTACGGCCTGCGCCCCGGCGTGCGCTACATCGGCGGCCTGTGGTTCGGCAACCTGATGGTCGGACTGATCGTCATCAGCGGCTTGTGGACGCTGCTGCTGACGATCCCGGGGCTGCGCCTCGTCCTGGGGCTCGCATCGCTGGGATACCTCGGCTTCCTCGCGCTGCGCATTGCCGCCGCCGGCAGCGAGATTCGCTTTGCCGGCGCGGTGCGCGCGCCCGGTTTTGGCGCCGGCACGCTGCTGCAGTTCATCAACCCGAAAGCCTACGCGGTCAATACCTTTCTGTTCTCGAACTTCGCGTTCTACCCGGCCTCGTGGTCGACCGAGGTCGCGCTCAAGCTGGCGATTCTCAACGCGATCTGGATCCCGATCCATTTCGCCTGGCTCGCCGCCGGGATCACGCTGCATCGGCTCGAACTCGCGCCGGCACGGCAGCGAGCGGTCAACTATGCGATGGCGGCGTCGTTGCTGGCGGTCGTGCTGATCGCCGCGTGGGACCTTGCGACGCACGCTGCCGTAAGCGGAGCCGGCACCTGAGCGCGGCGCCGGCGTGACTCCCGGTCATCGGCGCCAGCCTGGCCGCGATCGGAATCGAGCAACGCGGCGAGGTCTGAAATCGGGAATCCGTTGATTGCGGCATGAATCGGGGTCATGCCGGGCGCATCGGCGCAGTTACGAACCGGACCGGTGGGCAGTCCTGCCGGGTCAGATCTTGCCGCCCAGCTCGCGCGCGAATTCGCTGCGCACGTGCCGGCTGTAGATCGCGAGGCCCAGGCCCGCCGCGTTTTGATGCTGCGCGACGATCGCGGTGTTGACGCCGAGTACCGTGCCCTCCGCGTTGATCAGCGGGCCGCCGCTGTTGCCGGGCAGGATGCGGGTATCGGTCAGCAGGAATTCGCCGCCCGCCTTGGTCACGATCCCGGTGGTGAGCGAGTCACTGATTCCGAGCGGGCTGCCGATGGCGTACACCTTGGCGCCCTGACGCGGGTATTTATTTTTGGCCAGTGGCAGGAACGGTGTCTTGTACTTGTCCAGCTTGAGGAGAGCCAGGTCGTAGTCCTTGCTGATCTTGACCAGCCTGGCGGTGAGTTCGGTGCCGTCCTTCAGCGTAATCGTGAACTTGCGCGAAAAGTTGGTCACGCTGCTGGCAAAACCGAAATCGGACTTGGCCGATTTGAATTCGCGGTTGTACTTGCGATACCGGCGCAGCTCTTTATCGTATCGCTCCTTGTCGCGCTTGTAGCGATCGACGTAGCGTTTGAACTTCGCGCGCTCGGATTCGGCGACGTTCTCGCCCTGGTAGTAGTCGCGATGCTCGTCGATGTTGGCTTTCATATCCTTCAGGCGCTGTTTCTCGTGATCGAGCGAGGCCTTGAAATTGTCGAGTTCCTGCTGGCGTACGGCAATCTGATCCTCCGTATCTTTCCACTGGCTCGAGGTCGCGGGTCGAACCACGTGGCGATTGGTGATGATATAGCCATCGTCGGTCACGAAGAACCCGGAACCCGATCCGCCGCCGACGTTGACCTTGACCACGGCGAGGGTCGCCCGGTCGACGTCGTTCTTCGGATTGAAAGCCTTGTAGAGATCGTCTTGCAGATCGGCCTTGACCGGCTGCGTCGACGTCGACGCAAC
>JBPEYE010000124.1:0-16736 GCA_052030825.1 Gammaproteobacteria bacterium
CTGTGCCAGTCGATCGCCGGCACGGTCTGGACCGGTTACATGCCCGACGGCACGCGCCGCTTTTCGCAAAACGGCAAGGACATCTACCACTACATGGGTTGCTCGACCTTCAGCGAGTACACCGTCGTCCCCGAAATCGCGCTGGCCAAGATCAACCCCGCGGCGCCGCTCGACAAGGCCTGCCTGCTCGGCTGCGGCGTGACCACCGGCATCGGCGCGGTACTCAACACGGCCAAGGTCCGGCCGGGCTCTTCGGTCGCGGTGTTCGGCCTCGGCACGGTCGGCCTGTCGGCCATCCAGGGTGCGGTCATGGCGAAGGCCGAACGCATTCTCGCGATCGACATCAACCCGGACAAGTGGGACATGGCCAAAGCGCTGGGCGCGACCGACTTCGTCAACCCGAAAGACGTCGACGGCTCGTTGCCCGAGTACATCCAGGAAATGACCGACGGCGGTGTCGACTACTCGTTCGAGTGCATCGGCAACGTCAGCGTCATGCGCGACGCGCTCGAGTGCACCCACATGGGCTGGGGGGTGTCGACGATCATCGGCGTCGCCGGCGCCGGCGAGGAGATCCGCACGCGACCCTTCAACCTGGTCGTCGGTCGGCGCTGGATCGGCACCGCCTTCGGTGGCGTCAAGGGTCGCACCGAGCTGCCCGGTATGGTCGACCAGTACCTCGGCGGCGACATCGAGCTCGACAGCCTGGTGACGCACACGATGGGGCTCGAGGACATCAATACCGCCTTCGACCTCATGCACGAGGGCAAGAGCATCAAGTCGGTCATTCATTTCTGACATGCGCGAGATCGAAAGCATCAAGGAGCACGGCGGTTACCTCAACCGCTACACGCACGCGTCGACGTCCTGCCACTGCGACATGACCTTTTCGGTTTATTTGCCGCCGCAGGCGCGCAATGCCAGGGTTCCGGCGCTGTACTGGCTGTCGGGTCTGACCTGCACCGACGACAACGCGCGCACCAAGGGCGGTTTCCAGCGCTTCGGCGCCGAGCACGGCATCGCGATCGTGTTTCCCGACACCAGCCCGCGCGGCGACGCGGTCGCGGACGTTCCCGAACGCTACGACCTCGGCCAGGCCGCGGGTTTTTACGTCAACGCGACGCAAAGCCCCTGGACCCCGCATTACATGATGTTCGACTACGTTACCCGCGAGCTGCCGGCGCTGATTGAATCCGAGCTGCCGCTCGAACCCGGCGTCAAGTCGATCACGGGTCACTCGATGGGGGGCCACGGCGCGCTGATCTGCGCGCTCAAGCTGCCCGCCGAGTATCGCTCGGTCTCGGCCTTCGCGCCGATCGCGAACCCGGTCAACTGCCCGTGGGGAGAAGGCTGCTTCGGCGCCTACCTCGGCGACGACCGAAATGCCTGGGAAGCCTGGGACGCGACCTGCCTCGTCGCCGCCGGCGCGCGCGTCGGCGACATCCTGGTCGACCAGGGCGACGCCGACGAATTCCTGCACGAGGGGCAACTGTTACCCGATCATTTCCAGTCCGCCTGCGACGCCGCCGGGCAATCGCTGAACTTGCGCATGCAGCCGGGCTACGACCACAGCTACCATTTCATCGCGACTTTCATCGAAGATCACTTCGCCTTCCACGCCCGCCACCTGAAATGACCGGCCATGCCGGCTGCGGACATCTGCGGTGCCGCATCGTCGCCAGGCCGCGATACCTGCGCGAGAAAGCCGGTCGCGTCAGTCTCGACCGGGCCTGGCCCACGCGCGAACCGACTCGAGCCGAGCGAGCCCGTCGAAATCCGCGACAGCGACCGGCCGGCATGTTCCGGGAAAGATCTCGAACCTCGTGCGTCAAGTCTTTGACTATACTCCGGGTATGCGAATCATCATCACGCTCGTCGCGTTGCTGGTGGTCTCTTTACTGGTATTCCAGAGCTATCGGTCACAATCGATTGCACCCGAATCCGGTCTCGCGGGCGATGCCGGCGGGCTCGATCCGCGGCAAAAAGCGGCCGACGTCAATCGGCTGATTGAGGATGCAGCGCTTCGGCAACGCGACTCGCTGGAGCGCCAGCTGGGACAGTAGCCGGGCCTGCGCACCGGCGGTCCGTTGCAACGCGACAATTTCGACGGCGACGCTGCCGGCATCGCGCGTGCCGGGGATATGCTATGGTGCCCGGTGGAATCTTCGACTACCGACAGCGGGGGCACCGGAATGGGCGACGTGCGTGGGCGATCGCCGTTGATCGAAAGCATCGAGTGGGGCCACATTCGCGTTGCCGATATCGGCGACGGCAAGGATTTCAAGCTCTGGCCCGGCGGCGGGCGCGCCTGGGACTGGCGCGAAACCGGGACCGAGCACGTGCCCGGTATTCTGCCGGCCGATGTCGAGGAGTTGATCGAGTGCGGCTGCAAGATCATCGTCCTCAGCCGAGGTATGCAGTTACGCTTGCAAACGAGCCCGACGACGCTCGAGCGGCTTGCCGCGGCGGGCATCGATGTGCGAATTGCCGAGACCCGCGAAGCCGCGCGGATCTACAACGAGCTCGCGCTGGCCGGTGAACCGGTCGGCGGACTCTTCCACTCGACCTGTTGACGCCGGCGCAACGGCACGCGTCAGGCCATGACGCCACTCGCGCGCCGGTCGGCGCCGCGACGGCGCTCGGACTGGTCCTGCGGCAGGTAGGCGCCGAGACTGCCCAGATCGATGCGCCGGTCGCCGCCGCTGCGGCGGTCGTCGAGGTGAACGTACTTGCACTGGCAGTTGGCCTGCGCACAATTGCCGAGCGGCAGGTGCGGCGACTCGCTGGCGAGGAAGACGCGGCCGGACAGCTTCTCCGCGGCATCGCAGGCGATCAGTCCCGGCGCGACCTTGACCGCGCGCCAGCGGGTACGCTGGCGAATCGACGTTGCCCCGCGCCGGGCCGCCGGTAGCGGCGTCGACCGGCGCTCGCCGCGCCCCGAATATCTGAGCAGGGTCATTATCATCGCGACGATCAACAACGCAATCGCAAAAAGGATCAGATAAGTGCTCATAGCCAGTCCTCCGGAGGTTTCCGAGGCTTGCCATGAACTGGTCGCGCAATGCCCCGAAGGCTCAATCTGCCTCCACTCGAGCGACCGGGCTAATGCCTCTTGTCCGCGAGAACGACGGGATCGAATCGCTGACCCGTCGCGGCAGAGGTACCACTATAACGCCAATGGCCGGAAATCGACCAGATGAAATAAGTCGCAGAATCGCGTCTGCGCGAGGCCGCGACGCGCGCGTGGCAACGCGTCCGGAAGGCGCGGGCCGGTTCGCCGATCGATGTCTCCCGGCCCGCGAACGGATTTGGCTCAGTGACCGGCGCCGGCGGGCTGGAAGGCGGCGCGTGCCGATTTGGCTTTTTTCATCGCCGCCTTGGCTTCCTGGGTAGTGAGCGCCTGGATGGTCTTGAGGTTGGTGACGCCGCCGGTCGCCCCGGCCACCATCAGCGCGGCGACCATGTCCTCGAGCTTTTCGCCCTCGAAGACGACGAGAAAGTCGTATTCGCCGGTGGTGACGTAGTATTGCAGCAGCTTTGCGCCGACCGATTCGGCCAGGCCGGCGACCGCCTTTTCACGGTCTTCCGGATGGTCGACCATCCCTTTGACCGCGGATTGCGTGTAGTTTCCTTGCGTGATGTAGATTCCCACGGGGTCCTCCTGATCAGGTCATCGATGAATTGGAACCGCACGAGGATCAGGGCTTTAACCCTGAAGCAGCGCAAACCTATCATCGAGCGCTAGCGGTTGCATGCGAGGCAGCGCCGGTTTGCGGTCTGAATGAGACAGGCAGCGGCGCCGGCAGCCGTCAGCGGCGGCGACCGTAAAGATCCACCGGCGCGAACCGGACGTAAACCGTGCATGGACAAAGACACGCTGTACTACGATGGCGCCTGCCCGATTTGTCGCGCCGAGGTCGACAAGCTGACCCGCTTTACCGGCGACCGGCTCGAAGTCACGAACATTCACGAAATGGCCGATGACGCGGCCGTGCCCGATCGGGCGAAGCTCCTCGAACGCCTGCATCTGCGTACCGCCGACGGTGTCTGGCTCACCGGCCTCGACGCCAATATTCGCGCCTGGCGGCACACGCCGTTCCGCCGGTTGTGGGAATTATTCCGGTTACCGGTGCTGCGCCAGCTCGGCGAGCGAGGCTACGAGTTCTGGTTGCGCCGGCGAATGAAGCGGCGCTACGCCGGCTAGGAGTCGGTCTCTGCCGTCAGGGTTCCGGCGCACCGTATTGGTCGACCGCGCCGCGACCGCAGAGCGCGAATCCCCGATCGCGGTGAACGGCGCTCAAAATAAGCGACGAGATGCAGTAAACTGGCGCCATGACCGATTTCGACGCCGACCAGGTAGCCCATATCCACCGCGAGCTGCACAGCCACTTGCCGTCGGAGCCGGCGTTGCGGATCAAGGCGCTGGAAACGCTGCTGGTCGAAAAAGGCCTGGTCAACCCGCAGACCATCGATGCCTGGGTGCAGGCTTACAGCGAGGAAATCGGGCCGAAACGCGGTGCGCGAGTCGTCGCGCGCGCCTGGTGCGACCCGGAATACAAACAGCGCCTGCTCGTCGACGCGCCGGCGGCGATCGACGAACTCGGCTATCTCGGCAAGGCGACCGCGCACCTCAAGGTCGTCGAAAATACCGCCGGGATTCATAATCTCGTCGTCTGTACGCTGTGCTCGTGCTACCCGTTTTCGATCCTCGGCATCGCCCCGGCCTGGTACAAGGCGGCCGCCTACCGCGCTCGCGCGGTGCGCGACCCGCGCGGCGTGCTCGCCGAGTTCGGCGTCGAGCTCGGTGACGATATCGAAGTTCGAGTCTGGGACAGCACCGCCGAACTGCGTTACCTCGTGTTGCCGCAGCGGCCGCGCGGCACCGATAAGCTGACCGAGGACGAACTCGCGGCGCTGGTGTCGCGCAACGCGATGATCGGCACCGAGCGCGATCTCGGTCGACGCCGGCGCGGCTGATGGACGGCATCCACGATCTCGGCGGCAAGCAGGGTTACGGCCCGGTCGAAGTCGATGCCGACGATGCATCCGACGGCGAGCCGTTTCACGCCGACTGGGAAGGGCGCGAATGGGGAATCGCGCAGTGCGCGCGCACGCCCGGCATCACGATCGACTGGTGGCGCCATTGCCGCGAGCTGATCATGCCGACCGATTACCTGACCCGACCGTATTTCGATTCGTGGGCGCAAACCGATTTCGCGACCTATATCGAGGCCGGCTGGATCACGCTCGACGAGGTCGACGCCGGTTACGCAATCGGTTCGGGGAATACGCCGCCCGATCCGCCACCGGCGCTGACGCTGGAACAGGTGCTCGACGAGGATCGCGCGCACGCCTACCGTTTCGATGCCGAAATCGATACGCCTCCGCGATTCGAAGTCGGCCAGGCGGTGCGCACCATGGCGCACGGTCACGCCGGCCACACCCGGCTGCCCCAGTACGCGCGTAATCACGTCGGCGTCATTCATCAGCACCACGGCGCGCACGTGTTTCCGGACCTGTCGGCCCAGGGTCGGGAAATCCACCAGCACTGCTACAGCGTCCGGTTCGACGCCGCCGAACTCTGGCCGGAAGCCAGGGGCAGCCGCGACCAGGTCTATGTCGACCTGTGGGAAGCCTACCTGAGCGAGGCGTGAGCGTGACCCGCAGCGACGACGTCGATCTCAGGCCGCTCGCCGGCGTCGACGGCGAGCCGGTGTTCGCCGAGGCCTGGCAGGCCGAGGCGCTGGCGCTTGCCGACACCCTGGTCCAGGGCGGACTGTTCAGCAACGTCGCGTGGTCCGAAGCGCTCGGTCGGGCGCTGCGCGAAGCCGAGGCGAACGGCGAGCCCGACAATCAGGAAACCTACTATCGCGCCGTGCTCGTCGCGCTCGAGCGCCTGATCGACGCGCACAGCGATATCGATTTCACCGCGATGCGACAAATGCGCGAAAACTGGGAAGCGGCCTACCGCTCGACCCCGCACGGCCAGCCGGTCGAACTCGATTCGCGCGACTGAGCGGAATCGATCAGCGATTTTTTTCGACGGGCGTTGGCAAATTCCCAACCGGGAACTATGCCGCGGCGATATCGTCGTTACCGCGTCGCCTAATCGGTGCCGGATCTGCCGGTCTTGCCCGCGTAGTTTTACGGACGGGATGACCACCGTCAGTTCGATTCTTGTTCGGCCAGCTTCAGGAAACCATCGCGCGTCTGCGGGATTTTCATCTCGAGTTCGGCAGCCGCCACCTGGGTGCGCAAGATCTGGGCGGTCCCGCCGGCAATGGTAAACATGCGCGCGTCGCGAACTCTTCTTTCCAGCGCAAGATTGCGCGAGTAACCCATGGAACCGTGCAGCTGCAGCGCCTGGTTGGTTACCGACAGGGCCGTTTCGGCGGCCAGGATTTTCGCCTGGGCCGCCTCGTTGATGTTCGGGAACCCGTCGCCGGCGTTGGCCGCCGCCTTGTAAAGCAACGCCTGGGCGGCCGATATCCCGATTGCCATGTCGGCGACCATCCATTGCAATCCCTGAAACTCGGCGATCGGACGGCCGAACTGTCGCCGCTGCTTGACGTACTTCACGGCGGCGTCGTAAGCGCCCTCGGCGATACCGAGTGCCACCGTGCCGGCGCCGACGCGCTGCGCATTGTAGGCATTCATCAGGCCGGCGAATCCGCGGCGCAGGCCTTGCGGCGGCACCACCAGCATATCCTCGGCGATTTCGAGGTCCTCGAAATGCAGGTAGGTTTCCGGGATCCCGCGCACCCCCATCGCCGGCTCGCGGGCGCCGACGGTGAAGCCGTCGTCGTCGTCGTCGCGAATGTAAATAAAGCCGCCGATTCCCAGGTCTTCCCCGTCGTCCAGCACGCGCGCGAAGATCAGGTGAACCTTCGAGACCCCGCCGCCGGTAATCCAGTACTTGCTGCCGTTGAGAACGTAGTGCCCCCCCGTTTTGACCGCGCGGGTTTGCATTTCGGTGGCCGCACTCCCGGCCTCGGGCTCGGTGATGCAAATCGCGGGTTTATCGCCGGCCAGTACGTACGGCGCGACGCGTTTTTTCTGTATTTCGGTGCCATAGGCCATGATCGCACCGATGGCGCCCATATTGGCCTCCACCGTGATTCGACCCATGGTCGCGCAGGCGCTGGCAATCTGCTCGATCGCGACCACGACGTCGAGGTATCCCAGTCCGCGGCCGCCGTATTCGGTCGGAATGGTCATGCCCATGAAGCCGGCGTCGCGCAGCTGTTCGACATTGTCCCAGGGGTATGCTTCGGTTCGATCGATGTCGGCGGCCCGCGGCGCGAAGCTGCCTTGCGCGAGTTCGCGAGCCTGCGCCTGAATTTGCTGTTGCCTTTCATTGAGCATGTTTCCGGTCCCCTCGAATGCGTGTCGGTGGCTCGGCGATCCCGTCGACGACGTCACCGACGGGGTTGTCCGATTATACTTCCGATCGCGATGCCCGGCGTCTCGCGCCGGACCGCGAATGAGCGCCCGGTGGCAGCATCGTTCGATGCGGCGAATTCACTGTTGCGTTTGCAGGCGCGAACGCTGCACCGCGAACACGGTCAGCAGCGGCGCCGCCAGGCCGATGATCGCCACGGCAATCAACAAATGGCCGAGCTCGCCATAGTCGGCGGCGGTCGTGATCGCGTCGCTGACCCGGTCGCGCACCTCGCGTGTGACCGTATAGATTTCGTTGAGGTACTTGGTGCCGAGGTTGGACGCCGACAGCGCCAGGTTGGTGAACGAGGCCATCACCGCGAAGAACGTCGCTTTCAGGTGCGCCGGCGCGTTCTTCGCGATCCACGCGAGCATCGGGATCATCGAGATCTGCCCCAGTGGCGATTCGACCGCGGTATCGATGAGCGCGATGAAACGTGCGTCGACGACGCCGTCGGTGTGCGCCGCGGTCCACTCGTGGAAGCCGTAGTAAAAACCGATGTTCGGCAGCAGCAAGATACTGCCGGCGATCGTCAGCACGACGACGATGAACGCGATCGAGCGGCGTGCCATCATCGGTCGCAGCACGAGCATGCCGAAGATCGTCAGGATCGACGCGATCAGCGACAGCACCGACAGAAATTGCTGGTCGAACCCGAGCTCGTCGATTTCGAACCAGCCGTAGCCGGCGCCGGCGGTCGGAATCGCGCGGTAGACGAAGATGATGATCGCGGTGCCGACGAGCATGTTGCGCATGTCGCGGTCGAGTTCCAGCAGCAGTCGATACATCAGGAAGACCACGATGGCCATCGAGCCGGCAAAGATGATTTCCTGCGCCAGCGGCACGTCGCTCAGGCCCATCGTCACCGTGAAGATCGCGAACACCAGGCTGCCGCCGAGAATCCACCAGTTCGGATGCGTCTCCTCGGCCGGCGCGAAAAGCAGTTTGTCAATCGCCGAATGATCGTGACCCTGGGCCTCGAGTTCGCGGGCACGGCGGCGCAACAGGATGCCGCCGAGAATCACGCCGCTGATCGAGATGACCGGTATGATCAGCGCCAACAGGTAAATATCGGCGTAGATCTCGACCTTCATCGCCTCGGTCATCGATTCGACGCCTTCGAACATCGTCACGTTCAGCAGCGCGACCGCGACCAGCCCGCCGATGATCGAAATCCGGCCGAGCGTCTGCATCGTCGTGTGCATCGTGCGGATTTCGGCGTCGGAGAAGGGCTCGCCATGCTCGTCGATCGTCGGTACCGCCTCGACCGTCATCGCGTCGGCGACGACGTCCTGCACGACGTAACCGGTCGGCGCGAGGATCGTCGACGTCACGAACCAGGCCTCGGGCGGCAGGATCGCCGCCATCGCGGCGGTGTGCGCGATGACGCCGTACATGATCAGCACCGAGATCGCGATCAGGCTCGCGCCGATGTAGACCAGCAGCGCCTTGCGCCTCCAGATCAGGTCGACGAGATGGCCGAGCGGCATTTTCAGCGTCCACGGAATCCCGGCCCAGAACGCGAGCCCGGCGAGAAAAGCCGCTGACAGGTCGAGGTAATCCTTGATGAAAAAGGTGCCGACGATCGACGTCAGCCCCGAGACCCCGGCGGCGAGGTAGACCATCAGCGGCGGCAGGTAGGACCAGCGGAACTGGCGGCCGAGGTCGAAGATCGTGTCGTCGACCCAGCGCCAGACGGGATTATCGGTCATGCGGGATATTTCGGCTCGAAATCACGGCGCTCAGGGTAGCTAAGTTCCGGCGCCTTGACTACCGCGCGGCAACGCCTCGACGCGGACCGTTCGCTCTGGCGCCGGCGCACTCTCGGCATCCGCCCCTGGCAAGCCATCCGGTTGCGATCAGCGCCGCGCCGGCGGGTTGCGGCGCGCCGCCAGGCCAGGGTCGTCATCGCTGCCGGTTCGAACCGCGATAAGTTCGAGCGCTCCGAATCCCGCGGATTGCGGTATGCTTCGACGCATTCGTAGCGAGCAGGCAGCGCGCCCGTGGTGAACATCGCAATACTCGAGCCGAAACACGCGCGAGAACTCAATCGTTTGACGATCGACGCGATCCGCGATTACCCGACCGCGTTCACGACCGACTTTACCCAGGTACGCCATCGACCGGTCGGCATGCTGATCGATCACCTGCGCGAACTCGAGCGCACCGCCGGCTTTCGCCTGGGCGCCTTCGATGCCGCCGACCTCGTCGGCACGGTGCGCCTGATCCCGCGATCCGGGCCGAAGCTGGCGCACTGCGCCGACGTCGTGTTCCTGTACGTGCGCGGCGATCGCCAGCGCGAGGGCATCGGCCGCGCGCTGCTCGAACGCCTGATCGCCGAGGCCCGGCGCATCGACGGCCTCGAGCAACTCGAACTGTCGGTCAGCAGCGACTCGCACGCGGCGTTGCGCCTCTATGAAAAAATGGGGTTCGAGGCAACCGGCGTGCACCGGCGGCAAATCAAGTTCGGCGATAGCTACCACGACCTGATCGCGATGTGGCGGCCGCTGTAGCGCGAAATCGCGGGCCCCGAAAATCAGGCGGCGCGCGGCAGGCGCATCTTCGGATCCTGAATCGGCCGCGGCGCGTCGCGCCACCAGCGCGGATTGCTGGGTTCGCTGACGACCTCGTCGTGGTCGCGATAGCGCATCTGCTGCAGAAACCCCCAGGCCTTGGCTTTCGGTCCGTGCACGAACAGGCTCCAGCACTCGCCGCCAACCGGCAGGTCGACGCGGTGAAAGGTATCGCCGGAGATATAGTTCAGGCAGCCCGCCCGCAACCGTCGCCTGACAAGCGCGTTGCCGTCGCGCGCGCCGCGCATCCGCACCTCGTCGTAATCGCCGCATAACAGCAACGACACGGCGTGGCGCCACGGGTGATTGTGCAACCCGCGCCCCGGGTCGCTGGCGACAAACCGGTGCAGGTAGGCGCGGTACCCGAACGGCAGGCGCAGCAGATGATAACGTTCGAGGTACGGTTCGCGGTCGGGCCCGTTGATCACGCGGCAACGGCAGTAGGCCGACAACTTGTACAGTAATCGATTAACCCAGGACATGACCTTCCCCTGAAATTCAATCGTGGTATTATCCCCGACCTGGTGGCTCATGCGATGAGCCACATCGACGACGAGGTGCCCTTCTGGACCGGACCGAACGCTTTCACCTGATCGACCAGATGCTGACCAGCCAGCGCGTGGTCAGCCGGCAGCAGTTTCTCGACGCGCTCGAGGTGTCACCGGCGACGTTCAAGCGCGACCTCGAGTATCTGCGCGATCGCCTCAACGCGCCCATTGTCTGGGACCGCGAGCGGCGCGGTTACCGCTACGAGCAGGACCCGGACGGCGAGCAGTTCCAGTTGCCGGGACTGTGGTTCAACACCAGCGAAATCCAGGCGCTGCTGAGCATGGACGCGCTGCTCGCCAACCTCCAGCCCGGCGTGCTGTCGAGCCACATCGAACCGCTGCGCTCGCGTATTCGCATGCTGCTCGACGAGGGCGATCACAGCGTCGACGAGATCGCGCGTCGCATCCGCATCATGCCGCAGGCGGCCAAGACCTATCGCAGCGAAAACTTCCAGGCGCTGTGCCAGGCGCTGTTGTCGCGCAAACGCGTCGACATGTCTTACTACAGCCGACCGAGCGACAGCACCAGCCAACGCCAGGTGTCGCCGCAGCGCCTGATCTACTATCGCGACAACTGGTATCTCGACGCCTGGTGTCACCTGCGCGAGGGTCTGCGCAGTTTCTCCATCGACGCGATCAAGCGCCTCGCGATTGCGCCGGACGCGGCGATCGAGATCGACGAAGCGGTCCTGAATCGCGAGCTCGAAAGCGGCTACGGCATTTTTTCCGGCGCCGACACGCGCGAGGCGGTGCTGCGTTTCGGCCCCGAGATCGCGCGCTGGGTGTCGCGCGAAACCTGGCACCCGGACCAGCGCAGCGAATACGACGACGACGGTTACTACGTGCTGCGCGTCCCCTACAGCCAGGATACCGAGCTGATCATGGATATTCTCAGGTACGGCGCCGAGGTCGAGGTGCTCGCGCCGCCGGAGCTACGCGCCCGGGTCATCGAGCGCGTCAACGCGATGCGCGATCTTTACGCGGGGCGATCCTAGGCTCGGTCACCGCCTCGCGGCCGCTACCAGAGCGAGATTTCGACGTTGTCGAGCAGGCGCGTGTCGCCGAGCGCGGCGGTCACGAGAATCACGAGGTCGCGATCGTCCGGCGTCGCCGGTTTCAGCGTCTCGGCGTTGCAAACGCAAAAATAGTCGGTTTTGAAGCCGGCGCCGTCGAGGCGCTTGATCGCGCGCCGTTCGATCGCGGCGTAATCGCGATCGCCCTCGTCGATCTGGCGCGCGGCGTCCTGCAGCGTGCGGAAAATCAGCGCTGCCTGCTCGAGCTGGCCGGCGTCGAGGTATTGGTTACGCGAGCTCGTGGCGAGCCCGGAAGCTTCGCGGGTGGTCTCCTGGCCGACGATTTGCACGTCGAGGTTGAAATCCTCGACCATCTTGCTGATCACGCGATACTGCTGGTAATCCTTCTTGCCGAAGACCGAGATGTCCGGCCTGACGATGTTGAACAGCTTGAGCACGACCGTCGCGACGCCGGTGAAATGCCCGGGCCGGTGCTTGCCCTCGTAGTCGTCGGTCAGGTCGGTGACGTGGACCTTGCTGATCCGGTCGAGGCCGTCGGGGTAAAGCTCCGACGCGGTCGGCATGTAGGCAAGATCGCAACCGGCGCCCTCGAGCAATGCAAGATCACGCTCGAGCGTCCGCGGGTAGTGGTCCCAGTCCTCGTTTGGGCCAAACTGCATCGGGTTGACGAAAATGCTGCAGATGCTGCGGTCGCACAGCGACTGGCCCTTTCCGATCAGCGACAGGTGACCGGCGTGGAGGTTGCCCATCGTCGGGATGAAGGCGATCGACTGGCCGCGGGATTTCCAGCGTTGCAGGTACTGGCGGAGCTCGGTAACGGTGGTCGCCTGGAACATCGTGATCCTCGCCTAGAAACTGTGCGAGGCGTCGGGGAACTCGCCCTGCTTGACTTCGCGCACGTAACGCCGAATCGCATCCTGAATGCTGGCTTCGCCGTCGATGAAGTTCTTCGAGAATTTCGGCTTCTTGCCGGCGGTCAGGTTGAGCACATCCTGCAGCACCAGGATCTGGCCGTCGACGTCGACGCCCGCGCCGATGCCGATGACCGGGATCTCGAGCGACGCGCTGATCTCGGCGGCGAGCGCGGCCGGCACGCATTCGAGTAACAGCAGGTCGGTGCCGGCCGATTCGAGCTCGCCTGCGGTCGCGAGCATCTGCTCGGCGACGGCCTTGTCCTTGCCCTGCACCTTGTAGCCGCCCATCTTGTGCACCATTTGCGGCTGCAGGCCGAGATGCGCACAGGTTGCGATACCGAAATGCGCGAGCGTCTCGACGATTTCGAGCTGCGACTTCCAGCCCTCGAGTTTGACCACCTGGGCCTCGGTGTGCTTGATCAGATCGCTGGCGTGGTCGAGCGCCTGCTGCGGCGAATTGAGCGAGCCGAACGGCATGTCGAGCATCAACAGCGCGTTGTCGAGCCCGGCGGCGACCGCGCGGCCGTGGTAGGCGATGTCTTCGAGGGTCACCGGGATCGTCGTCTCGTGACCCTGGATCACCATGCCCAGCGAGTCGCCGACCAGCACGACCTCGACGCCGCTTTCCTCGAGCAGTCGCGCAAAACTGAAATCGTAGGCCGTCAGGCAGGCAAACTTTTCGCCGTTTTGCTTGAGCTGCTTGAGATACGGAATCGTGACCTTGTCTTCGAGCGGTTTCGGAACGTACATGGCTGGCGGCTCGTCAGAGCGCAAATGATGACTGATTGAAGTAATGGCGTCCAGAATGGATATTGCCGATTTTCTCGATCACGGCGCGGTAGTCGTCGGTATTGCCGACCAGGTCGACCGATTGCGTGTTGACGGTCAGCAGCGCGCCGTCGGCGTAATCGTGGAAAAACCGCGTGTAGGCTTCGGACAGGCGTTGCAGGTAGTCGGTGCGAATTTGCTGCTCGTATTCGATGCCGCGCCTGACGATCCGCTCGCGCAGCACCTCGACCGGCGCCTGCAGGTAGATGACGAGATCGGGCGCCGGCGCGTCGAGCGTGAGGTGGGTGTAAATTTGCTCGTAGAGCGCCAGTTCATCGGCGTCGAGCGTCAATTCCGCGAACAGCCGGTCCTTGGCAATCATGAAGTCGGCGACCCAGCCGCGGCGAAACAGGTCGGCCTGGCGAAAATCCTGTACCTGGCGCGAGCGCTGCAACAGGAAATGCAGCTGCACCGACAACGCGTACTGTCTCGGGTTGGCGTAGAAGTTGGCGAGAAACGGATTGTCCCCGGGTTGCTCGAGCAACAGTTCGCCGCCGAACTCGGCCGCCAGCCGCTGTGCAAGGCTGGTTTTGCCGACGCCGATCGGTCCCTCGACGACGATATAGCGAAACGGCGGGATCACGGCGGTCCGAGCCGATGCAGCTCGTGCGCCGGCGCCTGCGCGATCAGGTAACTCAGGCTGCCGTAGCCGGGAATGAAGCGGTCGCCGTCGATTTCGAACATCGGTTCGAGGACGAAGCGGCGTTGCTGGAATTCCGGGTGCGGCACGCGCAGGTGGCTGTCGTCGATCTCGCGGTTGCCGAACAGGATGATGTCGAGATCGAGGGTGCGCGGGCCCCAGTGCGATTCGGCGTCGCGCCGGCGGTAGTAGGCGTGTTCGATGGCCTGCAGCTCGAGTAGCAGGATCAGCGGCTCCAGCCCGGTTTCGACGCGCGCCACCGCGTTGATGAAGTCGTCCTGCGGGATGTCGCCGATCGCCGCGCTGCGGTACAGCGACGAGCGCCCGGTGACGCGCGTGTCGCGAATCTTCGCGAGCGCATCGAAGGCCCCTTCGACGATCGCTGCCGAATCGCCGATGTTGCTGCCGAGCGCGACAAAGACTTCCTCAGCCGGCATGACGCCTCCGGCGGCGCGGGCGGCGGCGCTTGCGCGGCGGCGCGGATTCGTCGGGCGGGTGGTCGCGCTGATACTCATCCCACCAGCGCGCGAGCTTGTGCGGCACCAGCCCGACCATCGCCTGGATGCACATGAAATCGTAGGCCGCGCGAAATACCGGAAACGCGGCGAGACGTTGCGGCTGCTTGCCCTGGGTGCGGTGAAAGCGCGGCTGCGCGGCCCAGATTTCGCGCGCCATCTGGCTGAACCGGCGTGGAATCGAGACATGTCTAACCTGGCGCCGCATGACCGTCTCGCCGACCTCGAGCAGCGCCGGGATCATTTTCTGGCGATCCGGCTGGCGCGCGCTCGCCTCGGCTTGCACTACCGGCCACAACAGCGCGGCGAAGATGAAGCCGGGCGAAACCGGCTGCCCGGTGGCGACGCGCTGGTCGGTGTTGACCAGCGCCTGGTCGACGAAATCGAGCATCGCTTCGGCCGGTTGATCCTGCAGCCATTCGTCGAGCGCGGGGACGACGTACTTGAGCACCTGGTAGCGACGCAGCAGTTCGTAGACGCGCAGCGCCGTTCCCGAATGAAACAGCTTGAGCGTCTCGTCGTACATACGTGCCGGCGGGATCACCGCGAGCAGATGGCCGTATTCGTAGATCGCGTCCGCGGCGTTCTGCTCGATGGTGAAATCGAGCTTGGCGGCGAAGCGCACCGCGCGCAGCATGCGCACCGGGTCTTCCTGGTAACGGGTCGCCGGATCGCCGATCAGGCGCAGCTCGCGTTTTTCGATCGCATCGATGCCGCCGACGTAATCGAGCACCGCGTGATCGCGGATATCGTAGTAGAGCGCGTTGACGGTAAAGTCGCGGCGCAGCGCGTCATCCTCGATGTCGCCGTAGGTGTTGTCGCGCAATATCCGGCCGGCATCGTCGAGCTCGGTGCGCGGCGAGTCGTCGGCATGACCGCGAAAGGTTGCGACTTCGATGATGTCGTCGCGGCCGAAACGGATGTGGACGAGGCGAAAGCGCCGGCCGATGATGCGGCTGTTCTTGAACAGCTTGCGCACTTCCTCGGGCGTCGCGTCGGTGGCGACGTCGAAATCCTTGGGTTGTATTCCGAGCAGCAGATCGCGAACACCCCCACCGACCAGGCAAGCACGAAAACCCGCCTTCGAGAGTCGGTATAACACCTTGAGCGCGGATTCCGGGATCGACTTCCGCGAGATGTTATGCTGGCTTCTGGGGATTACGGTTAACTGGTCTGCACCCGCCTCTCTATGTTTCACAGGGTCGAAGATGTCATATGAATGGCGCCATCATAGCATCACCACCCGGCGCGATAACAACAAATTAACCCGATGGTCGCGATTTCCGGCGACCGTCATTCGATTGCCTGCGCCACCGCCGGACGTCGCAGCCCGATGGCCTGCGCAGCGGGCGCGGCGCGGCTTGACCGCGGGAACCGGAAGCGGATTTAATGGATCCCGGTCAAGGCGGAGGATTCATGAAGGCGGCCAATCTGAGGGTCAGGGAGCGGTTGGACGCGCTCGGACTCGCGCCCGAAATTACGCTGCTGCCCGACGCGGTGCGCACCGCGCGCGCGGCGGCCGACGCGCTGGGTTGCGAAGTCGGGCAGATCGCCAATTCGCTGATCTTTCGCGATCTCGATGCCGGCGAAGCGGTGCTGATCATGTGCGCCGGCGACCGCCGCGTCGATCTCGACCGGGTGCGCGCCGCCACCGGCCGGCGCCTGGGCAAGGCGGACGCCGACTTCGTCCGCGCCGCGACCGGCTTCGCGATCGGCGGCGTGCCCCCGGTCGCGCACGCGAAACCCCTGACCACGCTGCTCGATCGCTCGCTGCAACGCTACGCCGAGATCTGGGCGGCGGCCGGCACCCCCGAATCGGTCTTCCGCATGTCACCAGTCGAACTCGCGCACATGACCGGCGGCGAATGGTATGCCGTAACCGGGGACTGAGCGGAAATGATTCGCGCTGAATCCAATTCTCGTTTCGCGTTTCTGCGGATGCCGCGGCGAGTGGCAATCGCCATCGCATTCGCGCTCGGATGGCTGCCGAACATCGATGCGGTAGCCGCGGAGCAGCTCGCCTTTCCCGAGAAGTTCATGTTGCGACTCATTTCCTACAGCGTGCTCAAGGCGGACACCGACCTGACGGTACTGAGCAACCAGAATTTGGGTACCGGCTTCAGTTTTGTCGATGATCTCGGCGGCGAGGATCGCGTCGATGTGCCGCGTATCGACGGCCACTACCGCCTTAATCGAAGGCATCGAATCGAGTTCGGTTCGCTGCGAATCAGGCGCGAGGGTCG
>JBPEYE010000125.1:0-3177 GCA_052030825.1 Gammaproteobacteria bacterium
GAGCTTCGGTTTCGGCACGGCGCCGATGGTTGCGCTCGGCTGCAAATACCTGCGCATCTGCCACCTGAACAACTGCGCGACGGGGGTCGCGACCCAGAACGAAACCCTGCGCGAACTGCACTTCACCGGCACCGTCGAAAAGGTCAAGAATTACTTCCGTTTCGTTGCCCGCGAGACCCGCGAGATCATGGCCACGCTCGGCGTGCGCAAGCTCGAGGACCTGATCGGCCGTACCGACCTGCTCGAGGTGATCGACGGCCTGACGCCGGCGCAGCAAAAGCTGAACCTCGCGCCGCTGCTGTCCGACGGCGGTGTCGATCCGGCGCTGCCGCAGTTTTGCACCGAAGCGCGCAACGCGCCTTGGGACAAGGCCGAGCTCGCGGAAAAAATGTTCGCCGACTGTATCGACGCAATCCGGTCCGGCAGCGGCGGCGAGTTCGAATACGCGGTCAACAACACCCAGCGCTCGATCGGCGCGCGCCTGTCCGGCGAGATCGCGCGCGTGCATGGTAACCTGGGCATGGCCGAGCGGCCGATCACGCTGCGGCTCACCGGCACCGCCGGGCAGAGCTTTGGCGTCTGGAACGCCGGCGGGCTGCACCTCTACCTCGAGGGCGACGCCAACGACTACGTCGGCAAGGGCATGGCCGGCGGCAAGATCGTGATCCATCCGCCCGCCGGCAGCGCGTTCAACTCGCAGGAGGCCGCGATCGTCGGCAACACCTGCCTCTACGGCGCCACCGGCGGCAAGCTGATGGCCGCGGGGCTCGCCGGCGAGCGTTTCGCGGTGCGCAACTCGGGCGCGCACGCGATGGTCGAAGGCGTCGGCGACCACGGCTGCGAGTACATGACCGGCGGGATCGTCACCGTGCTCGGCAATACCGGGGTCAACTTCGGCGCCGGCATGACCGGCGGTATCGCCTACGTGCTCGACCTCGACCGCAACTTCTACGATCGGATCAACAAGGAGCTGATCGACATCCACCGCATCGTCGACGAGTCGATGGAGAGCCACCGCTCCTACCTCGAGGGCGCAATCGCCGAGTACGTGCGCGAGACCGGCAGCGAATGGGGTCGCTACATCCTCGATAACTTCAATCATTTCAAACGCAAGTTCTGGCTGGTCAAACCGAAGGCGGCCGAGTTCGACGCCTTGCTGGTTACGCTCCAGAGCGACGCCGCGTAGCGCATCGAGGCCCGCTGCTTGATTCCGCGCGCGTTCATCGACACCCTGCTCGACCGCGTCGATATCGTCGAGGTCATCGACAGCCGCGTGCCGCTGAAGAAGAAAGGCCGCGACTACTGGGCCTGCTGCCCGTTCCATGGCGAAAAGACACCGTCGTTCTCGGTCAGCTCGACCAAGCAGTTCTACCACTGTTTCGGCTGCCAGAAATCGGGCAACGCGGTCGGTTTCCTGATGGATTACGACCACATGGAGTTCGTCGAGGCGATCGAGCACCTCGCGCAGTCGCTCGGCCTCGAGGTGCCCTACGAGCAGGGCAGCGCGCCGGCGCGGCCGAGAGCGGAAGGCATCGACGCGATGGTCGAGCTGCTCGAGCGCTGCGCCGGCCATTATCGCGCCGAACTGAAAAAAAACGCGCTCGCGGTCGAATACCTGAAGGGCCGCGGCATCAGCGGCCGGACCGCGCAGGCCTTCGGCCTCGGTTACGCGCCGAAAGGCTGGAATAACCTCGCCGGCGACGAAAAGCTGCTACTCGAGACCGGCATGCTGGTCACCAAGGAATCGGGCAAACCCTACGACCGCTTTCGCCACCGGCTGATATTCCCGATCCGCGACCGCCGCGGCCGCACGATCGCGTTCGGCGGGCGCGTCATCGACCCCGACGACAACCCGAAGTACCTCAATTCGCCCGAATCGCCGCTGTTCCACAAGGGCGAGGAAATCTACGGCCTCTATGAAATGAAGCAGGCGACCGCGACGATCGAGCGCATCTACGTTACCGAGGGCTACATGGACGTGGTCGCGCTCGCCGAGCACGGCGTCAGCACCGCGGTTGCGACGCTCGGCACCGCGATCAATAACCGCCAGGTCGAAACCCTGTTCCGCGTCTGCAAGACGCTCGTGTTCTGTTTCGACGGTGACGCCGCCGGCGAAAAAGCCGCCTGGCGCGCGCTCGAAGCCTGCCTGCCGTCGCTCAAGGAAGGCCGCCTCGCGCGATTCCTGTTCCTGCCCGAGGGCCAGGACCCGGATTCCTACGTCGGCGAACACGGCAAGGAAGCGTTCGAGGCGCTGGCCGACGCCGCGACGACGCTGACCGAATTCCTGTTCGCGCGGCTCACCGCCGAATGCAACGTCAAGACGATCGAGGGCCGCTCGCAGCTGCTCGACCGCCTGCGCCCCTACTTCGGCCAGATCCCGCTGCAAAGCCTCAAGGACCAGATTCTGGCCGAGGTCGAGAATCGCCTCGGGCAGCGCGTCGACGGCCGCATGCTGCGCCTGCTGGGCGCCGAGCCCGAGCGCGAGTCCGCCCGCCCGCGCCTGCCCGAGCACCACTGGACGCCGACCCGGCTGGCGATCAACCTGCTGCTTAAAAATCCCGCGCTCGGGCGCGACGTCGCGATCCCGCACGAATTTGCCGACGGCGGGATTCCCGGCGTCGACCTGTTGCTGAGGATCCTCGACATCGTCCACGACGAATCCGAAATTGCCACCGCGGCGCTGCTCGACCGCTTCCGCGGCGACCAGCACGAGGGCCACCTCTACAAGCTCGCCGCGATGGAGCCGCAGGCCGATGACGAGGCCAGCCTCGAACGGATGTTCGCCGATTGTTTACAACGCCTGCAAAAGCAGTATATTGACCACCGCCAGAAACGCCTGATCGCGAAACTCAAGGCCGGCGAGGCGCTGTCCGACGAGGAAAAGCTCGAGCATAAAAAATTGTTCACGAAACAGGCATGAGACCGGGTTGAACTTGGAAAAACAAAAAGAAGTCTTATATACTGAGCCGTTACGCCCCATCTTTTCAGAGCACCGACACCCATGGATCAAGACCAGCAATCCCGGCTGAAAGAGCTGATCGCCAAAGGCAAGGATCAGGGCTTTCTGACCTACACGGAAGTCAACGATCACCTGCCGGAGGGTATCGTCGAGCCGGAGCAGATCGAGGACATCATCCGCATGATCAACGACATGGGGATCAAGGTCCACGAATCGGC
>JBPEYE010000126.1:0-2193 GCA_052030825.1 Gammaproteobacteria bacterium
AAGCCGGTCCCGGTCCAGTACTCGGCGAAGGCCGGCATCCGCAGCGGGTCGACCTCGCTGCCGTGCGTGTTCTCCATGCGCAAACGGCCGAAGCGCAGGTTGTTGCCGGCCGGGTCGAGCAAATAGGTTCCGGGCACGAAAATCGTGCTGACCTCGCCGTCCGAGACCTGGCTGATCTCGGGATTGATATCGGCGCTGAACGGCCCGACCTGGCTGTTGCCCAGCTTGCTGAAGGTCGTCAACGGCGCGTCCGGGCCGTAGCGATAGGTGTCGGCACCGAAGGTGTAGTCGGCCGAGCCGGGATTCGCGACAAACGCCATCGCGACGGCGGTATAGCTCACCAGCAGCGGGTTGGCGTCGCTGCCCGGCGTGGTATCGTCCTGGCTCGCATCGACGGTGAGGCTGTTGCCGTTCAACTTGTTGAACCCATCGCGATACTGCGTCGTGGTTGCACCGAGCGCGTTGCGCGCGATGGCGGTGACCCGCGGCGCGGTCGCATAACCGAAGTCCTGGCCGAGATAGGTGAACACGCCGCAGGCCTCGCCGAAGCTGCCGTTGTCGACGATCGTGACGTCGAAGCGCGCCGGAATGAAACGACCGACGACGATATCGTCGCCGACCAGGTCGGCGCTCGGTTCGCCGAGGTAATCGGTTGCCGACGATTGCAGCGTAAAGCTGCCGACCTCGGTGTATTGCAGGTTGGTGACGGTTGCCGAGCCGCCGCCGAACGAAGCCTGCGGGATGCTGCCGTTGTTGAGCGTGCCGGGCGCGCCGGTCACCGGGGTGAAGCCGGCGCCGGATACCGACAACAGCGTACTCCACGCGTAGCTCGGCGCAACCGCGTTATCGGCGTAGACACCGGCATCGAGCACGCCGTCGTTGTCGGTATCGTCGGCCGCGGCCCACAGCACCCCGGCGACGGTCGCCGAGAAATCGGCGCCGGCCGCGGTAAACACCGGGTCGGCGGGGCCGGTGCCGCCGGGATTGGCGACCGGTCCAGGGAGCGCTTCGATCGTCGTCACCGCGAGGCCGAACGGGCGCACGGTCAGCAATGCGCTGACGCCGCTGATCGGCCCGGCGGCATGCAGGTTGGTGTTGTCGACCAGGGTCAGGCGATACTGGCCGACGTCGGTGGTCGCCAGCGTGAACGCGGCCTGCCCCGGCGTCGTCGAAAAATCGAGCGCGACCGAATTACTCGCCGGCGCGTCGGGAATCGACGTGCCGCCGATCGTCGGGTCCGCCGCGGCCGGCAGCACGCCGCCGCGATCGATGCTGGCATCGAGCGCTACCGAGGCATAGTCGTAGTTGGTATCGATGAAGCAATTGCTGCCGTCGTTGGTCCACATCGCGACGTTCATCGCCTGTGGCCTTCCGGCGACCTGGACCGGATCCTCGGTGATGACGAAGACGTTGTCGGCAAAAGTAATCGCAACGCTGGTCGACGTGACGGCTTCGACGGGATCGCTGACCGTAATCGTCAACGTCTCGGCATGGGTATTGCTGAGATCGAGAATGATGTCGCTGTTATCCGCCACCAGGAAGGTGTAATCGACCGCGCCGTTGTCGTCGTTGTCCGGATTCGGGTTGGTCACGTTGGCCGCCGTGTTGACGCTCCAGTTGCCATGGTTCGTACTGGTACTGATATTGACCGTGCCGGTATACCCGGGCACCGGGTTATTCGACACGTCTTCGGCGACGATCGTGATCGCGTTGGGCAGGCAGGTGCTCGCGCTGGTGGTTGCCGGCGTAATGCGAAAATGGTCCAGCAAAGCGGGACAGACGTGGGTCGCGTTCATATCGGCCTGGATCGCAGCGGCGCTCTGGACGATCGCGTACACTCTTGCCTCGTCGAGCACGCCGTTGGCCGAATTCGACGTTCCGCCGAAATGGTAGGTACTGCGATTGTCGCCGAAGTAGATCGTGTCGAGCTCGCCGAGCGACCCCGAGGTCGCGCGCGTATCGGTCGCCGCGAGCACTCCGTCCACGTAGATCTGGCGATTTCCCGACATATCCCAGGTCACCGCGATATGCACCCAGACGTTTGCGCCGAAGCCGAACGCGGCGGTATTGAACAGGAAGTCGGTATCGGTATCGTCTTCGACGGCGAACTGCAGCGCGCCGTCGTTGCGCAGCATCAGCAGGAAGAACTTGTCCGGGGAAGACAGGCTGTCGGGGGACGAATCGAACAGGGCG
>JBPEYE010000127.1:0-14163 GCA_052030825.1 Gammaproteobacteria bacterium
CCACGTGGCCGACGCGGTGCTGCAGATGGCGCAGCTGCCGCTCGATACCAACGTGCTGTTCATGACGATCATGGCCAACCGGATGCCCTTCGTCGGGCGCGGTTGATGCCGGCCTCGGTGCACGGCAGGGGCCTGGCCGCGTGGCGGGCGCTGCACCCGGAACTCGAAGCCATCCTGGCCGGGCTGCCGACGCTGTGGATCAATCCGGACTATCGCGGCATCGAGACGCAAGCGCGAACCTTGAGCGCTGCCGATATCGACGCCGCCGCCGCGCGCCTCGCGCGCTTCGCGCCCTACATCGCCAGCATGTTTCCCGAGACGCGCGCCGACGGGGGCATGATCGAATCGTCGCTGCGCGCGGCGCCGGGCCTCGTGCGGCGGCTCGACGAGGCGTTTGGCTGGGAGATCTCCGGCCGCCTGCTGCTCAAGTGTGACAACGAGCTCCCGATCTCCGGGTCGATCAAGGCGCGGGGCGGCATTTACGAGGTCCTGAAGTTCGCCGAGTCGCTCGCGCTGGAACAGGGCCTGGTCGCGACCAGCGACGACTACGCGTGCTTCGCCGGCGACGAATTCAGAAGCCTGTTCGCGAAATACACGGTTGCGGTCGGCTCGACCGGCAATCTCGGTCTCGGCATCGGTATCATCGGCGCTGCCCTCGGCTTGCGCGCGGCGGTCCATATGTCGGCCGACGCGCGCGGCTGGAAGAAGGACTTGTTGCGGGAGAAAGGCGTCGACGTCATCGAGTACCCGTCCGATTACGGCGAAGCGGTCAGGCAGGGCAGGGCGCAGGCCGAAGCGGATGCGTCGGTGCACTTCGTCGACGACGAAAATTCGACCGACCTGTTCCTCGGCTACGCGGTCGCCGCGCGGCGATTGCACGGACAACTCGAAGCCCTCGGCGTCACCATCGATGGCGACCATCCGCTGTTCGTTTATCTGCCGTGCGGAGTTGGCGGGGGCCCGGGCGGCGTCGCCTTCGGGCTGAAGATCGAGTTCGGCGAGGCGGTACACTGCTTCTTCGCCGAGCCGGTTGCGTCGCCGTGCATGCTGCTCGGTTTGCTGACCGGACTGCACGACGCGGTTGACGTGCGCGATTTTGGCCTGTCCGGCGCGACCGAAGCCGACGGGCTCGCGGTCGCGCGGCCGTCGGGTTTCGTCGGCCGCTTCCTCCGCCGGGAAATCAGCGGGGTCTACACGATCCAGGACGACATGCTGTTCCGCCTGCTGGCGCTCGCGCGCGACGCCGAGGGCATCGCGCTCGAACCGTCGGCGACCGCGGGCCTGACCGGCCCGGCGATGCTGCTGCAATCGCAGGCCGGTCAGGATTATCTGCGCGCACAAGGCCTGCAGGACAAAATGGGAGCCGCGACCCACGTCGTCTGGGCCACCGGCGGCAGTCTCGTGCCGGCCGCCGAGATGGAAGCCTACTATCGCCGCGGGCAGTTCGCCTGCGGCTGAATTCCGCAAGCAGGGTCGGTGCCGGGTGCCGAGCCCGGCGGTGACGAACGGCGCGGTCGCGCCGTGACCGAGGTGGAGCGATTATTCGGTGATTTCAGTGGCTGCCATGACTAACCTGCCAATAATTGTGCATTGCTGTCGCCGCGAATCGACGCGGACCGAACTGATTCATCCGGCGCGGATTGCTTCACGCCTGCGGCGGCAATCTTCCGTGGCGACAGGCTGGCCGGGACGGCAACTCGATTCAACGCCGATCACGGTGCCATCGAGCGGGATGCTGCGGTGACTGCCCGATGCGGCGCAAAAGCGGGTTCCCAGCGGTCGAGATTATCGGCGACGCCGACGGAGAAGTTGGTGGTCGAAATCAGGCGAATCATCGGAGCGTAGTCGGTCTGCAGTCGGTTTTGAAGTTCATCGGACAGGAACTCTGCCGGGTAGCGGCTCCAGCACGACATTTCGCACTGCGCCGAGGAATCGACGAAGCGATGTTGTTTGAGCAGGGCGACGAGCTCATCAACTTTCATTCGGTCATCCATGCATTGGTCGTAGCTGTCGCGAATACCGATACAAATTATCCGGTGATCGTCCATATCGTCGCTCCAGTATCGCATCTGACGGGTGACTTCGGCCATGCGGATAACGGCAGGATGCCGAATCCAGCGAATGTAGGAAAACGTCGGCGCACCACGATCGCGAAATACCAGATTCACGTGGGTATAGACGCGTCGCAGCGTGCCGGCAGGCTCGGGGTCGATGCGCAGCGCGTCGGCAATGCGGGCCTGGGCGCCGGCGACGATCTCTTTGCCCTCGAAGGATTGGTCGCCGGCACCGACGCGGACGCCTTTGCGCCGCGTGTCGAAATCAATGGAATCGACGCACAGCGGGTTCCGAATCGTGACATTGGCATCCTGCGCGAGCGCGGTCAGCCGCGAAATCAGTTCATGCGAACCGCCCGCAGGGAACAGGAACTGTTTCATAAACGGATACATCCGGGGCCGGTGGTATTCGTTTCGCAGGATGTTGCGAAAAAATGGTCCCGCGGACCTTTGCCTCACCGCCTGTTTCAGGTCTCGGAAAACGCGGATCAACTGCTTGTTATCGTAGGGGCACAAAAAGTTACGGTAAGCAAACTGAGGCTGCGGGCGGAAGGGCACGAGGTCCAAACCAATGCCCGAGCGCAGAAATTCGTAGGCTCGGTTACTGATATCGAAATAGTGACAACCGACATCCAGGTAGGGAAATCCGGCATTGCCATTCAGGTGACCCCAGGTGCCGCCCAATTGCTCGCGGTCCTCGAGAATGAGAACCCTGCGACCGTTGCGGCCGAGGTAGATCGCTTCGATCAGCAGCAGCGGGCTGCTGCCGACGATAATCGTATCCCACGCGGCGGATTTTTCCGCTGACGCGGAGACGATTTGGCTTCGCGCCTGCGAGTGGGTCGGACCTGGCGTGCACTGTTTTGGCGAGCGGTGATTCATGCTATTCGAGGCCGTCCGGGGGTTTTCTTGCAATTCGAGCACGCCAAGGTCAAACTTCGTGCGACCCGGAAAAACGGATTGAAATTTGACCAGAACGCTTAAGAAAAAACTGTTACTGAGCGCCGTGATTTTACTGGCCATTGTTATCGTCGGTGCCGCGTCCGTCAAGCTGCTGTACCGGCCTTTCAAGGCGCTCGTCCGCAATACGATCACGGCCACCGTGGAACGGGTGGTGTTACGGGAAATCAACAGCAACGTCATGCCGGCGGTGCAGGAGGCCATCGAGAAGGCCCTGGCCGGAAGCACCGGTTCTTACGAACTCGTCAATGCCTGGGGCTCGCACGGTACCGGCGATGCCGAGTTTCGAATGCCCTATGGCACCGCGATCAACGACGACAAGGGCTGGCTATACGTCACCGACTGCTACAACCAGAACGTCCAGGTTTTCGACCTGGCCGGCAATTTCCTGTTCAAATGGGGCACGCTCGGCGATGGTCCGTCCGAGTTCGATTTTCCCGGCGGGATCACCGTCAACAGCAAGGGACAGGTCTACGTGCCGGGAGAGCACAATCAGCGCGTTCAGATCTTCACCGCCGAGGGCGAGTACCTGGGTCAGTTCGGTTCCCAGGGCGACGGCGACGGCGAATTCCAGCAGCCGCTCGGGATTGCCGTCGATTCGATGGACAACCTGTACGTCGGTGACCTGAAAACGCATCGCGTTCAGAAGTTCGATGCCGACGGCAACTTCATCCTGGGCTTCGGTGGCGAGGGGAGCGGTGACGGCGAGTTCCGAGGCCCCTATAACATCGCCGTCGACAAAGCCGACAACGTTTATATCGTCGACCGCGGCAACAACCGGGTCCAGAAATTTGCGCCCGATGGCACTTTCTTGCTGAAGTGGGGCAGGAACGGCGGCGACGGTACACCCGGATTGCGAGACGGCGATTTCAACTGGCCGCACGAGTTGTCGATCGACGATCGGGATCGTATTTACGTGTCGGATACCTACAATTACCGAATCCAGGTTTTTTCGACCGACGGTGCGCACCTGGCGAGCTTCGGCACCGTCAGGGAGTTCGGAGTCCCGAAAACGATTTCGGTCGACCGGAACTACAATCTCTACGTCGCCGACCCGCACGGCACGCTGGGTTACGTAACGCGGTGGAAGCCGAGTCTGGTGGCCGGCCGCGGCGAGGGACTGGCGCGCGACCTGACGCAACCCCGGCTGGATTTTCCGCCGAAACTTTCCGGTTTCGGCGCTTTCCCCGATTTGCCGGCGCTCGCCCAAGTCGCCGCCAACGTCCACGCCTACACCCCCGAGTGGGAGCTGTGGACGAACGGCGCCGCCAAGGAGCGTCATATCATGATCCCGGACGGCGCCCGGATCGAAATCGGCAAGCCCGACCACTGGATTTTTCCCACCGGAACCACGTTCTTCAAGACGATTGCCTATCGCGACCGCAACACGGGCTCGGCGCGGCCGGTCGAAACCCGGGTCATTCGACGCGGCACGATCGATTGGGAGTACGCTTCCTACCGATGGGATGCCGATGGCAACGACGCGTCGTTGCTGAACGGTTCGCGCCCGGAATACGTGGCGGTGACGAATGCGTCGGGGCAAAGTTTCGAACACGCGATCCCGAGCCGCAACAATTGCCTGGCCTGTCACGGGAGAAAGCCCAGCTTCATCCTCGGATTCGAGGAGGTCCAGCTGAATCATACGCCGGCGGGCGAATCGACGAATCAGCTCGAGAAGCTGGCCGCGGCCAACATCTTCGACCAGCCGCTTTCGGCCAGGGACGCCGCGCGGGTCGATGGTAATACGGATCTGGAGCGGCGCATGCGCGGCTACATCCACGCCAATTGCGGCGTCTGTCACAATAACGACGAGATGTGGGACTTTACCCACGACGTTCCGCTGGCCGAATTCAACGTACTATCCCGGCGCAACAACGGCCACCTGCTGTCCCCCGGGCACCCCGAGGAAAGCGTCATCTACCAGTTGTTTTCAGCCGGAATGATGCCGCCGATCGGTGTGCAGGTCCGGGACGAAAAGACGATTGCCGATATGCGCGAATGGATCGGCGCCATGGCGAACTGACGCCGTAAGCGACCTGTGCTCGCGGTGTGTCGCCCGCGAGCCGGTTGTTGGCGTTGCGTTCGACGAAGCCGAAACGGATCCGGGTTAATCGGAATTTTCCCAGCGCGGCGTTTGCGGGGCTTCGATCTCGCGATAGTCGCGCGCGGATACCGTTGCGTCGCCGTTTATCCACACCCCCGGATTCGGTTCCGAATCCGACCACGATCGACGCGCTCGCAGATGCGGATCGCGGGCGATATCCGCGATATCCAGCAACGGCGCGTAGCAGCAGTCGACGGCATCGAGCAGCGCGTCCCAGTGGCGGCGCGGCTCACCGGCTAGCCGGTCGGCAACGTCGCCGATCAGCGCGGTTTGCGGCATGGGTTCGAACTGGCGTGCAATCCAGTCCGGCCGGCCGACCGCGTTGCAGAAATTTTCCCAGAACCCGGATTCGATCGCGCCGAGGCTGACGAAATCGCCGTCGGCGCAGCGGTAGACGTTGTAGCAGGCAGCACCGCCGTTTAACAGCGAAGCGGCGCGTTCGCCGGCATCGTCGAGCGCGGCCAGGTACTGCCAGGCGAGGATCGACTCGGTAATGCTGATATCGAGATAAGCTCCGGTGCCGTCGCGATCGCGCGCGTGCAGCGCGGCGAGCATCGCGACCGCGGACTGCATCGCGGAGGCATGATCGGCAATCGGCGGGTAGGTGATGATCGGCCGTTCGCGGGTACCGTTCGCCAGTGCCTGGCCGGCGAGCGCGCAGTAATTGATGTCGTGCCCGGCGCGCTGCGCGTACGGCCCGGTCTGGCCGAAACCCGACAGCGCGCAGTGAATCAGGGCCGGGTTGAGCGCCGCCATCCGCGCGCGGCCAAAGCCGAGGCGGTCGAGTACGCCGGGGCGAAACGATTCGAGCAGGATGTCGGCACCGCGGATGAGATCGGCGAAAGCCTCGGCGCCGGCCGCGGTTTTGAGGTCGAGCCGGCAGATGCGCTTGCCGCGATTGACGTGGCGATAGACCGGCGAGACGCCGTCGTCGCCCGCGTTCATGAATCGTCGCATCGGGTCGCCGGCGGGTGGTTCGATCTTGATCACGTCGGCGCCGAGGTCGGCGAGCTGGCGCGTCGCAAACGGCCCGGGTATGTATTGCGACAGGTCGACGACGCGGACGCCGGCGAGCAACTTCGCGCGCGCCATCAGTCGTACTTGCGAACGTCGTCGATGACCTTGCCGTCGTTCGGCAGACTGCCGGGCGCGACCAGCTCGACATCGCCGCGAAGCTTGCAGACCGCGCGAAAGCTGTCGGCGATCGCCGCACCGAGCGAATCTTCGTAGTCGTCGACTTCGCACTGCAGCGTGATCGCGTCGGCCTGGTCGATCCAGTCGACGACGAGGCGCGCCTTCGAGATTTGCGGATGGCGCTTGACGACCTGGTCGACCTGTTCCGGACGGACGAACATGCCGCGCACCTTGGCGGTCTGGTCGGCGCGGCCCATCCAGCCCTTGATCCGGCGATTGGTACGACCGCAGGGGCTGGTCCCCGGGAGGATAGCCGACAGGTCGCCGGTGGCGAAGCGAATCAGCGGGTATTCGCGGCCCAGGTTGGTCACCACGACCTCGCCGACTTCGCCGTCGGCGACGAGCTCACCGCTGCCGGGGCGGACGATCTCGACGTAGACCCCCTCGTCCAGGATCAGGCCTTCGAGCGCGCTCGACTCGTAGGCGATCAGGCCGAGATCGGCGGTCGCATAGCATTGCTGCACGCGAATCCCGCGTGCGTCGAAACCCTCGCGCAGCGGCGGTGGCAGCGCTTCGCCGCTGACCAGCGCCTTGTCGATCGACGCGACGTCGGCTTCGAGTTCACCGGCCTTGTCGAGGATGATCTTGAGGAACGACGGCGTGCCGACGTAGCCGCTCGGACGCAGGTCGGCGATGGTTTGCACCTGCAGCTCGGTCTGGCCGGTGCCGGCCGGGATCACCGCGCAGCCGAGCGCCTTGGCGCCGTTGTCGAACATTTGCCCGGCCGGCGTGAAGTGGTAGCTGTAGCAATTGTGCACGAGTTCGCCGGGACGAAAGCCGGCGGCGTGCAGCGAGCGCGCGAAGCGCCAGAAATCGGTCACCGCGTAACCGGGTTCATAGATCGGGCCGGGCGAGGCGAATACGTGGCTGTAAAGACCGGCGTCGTTGGCGGTGTAGCCGCCGAAGGGACGCTGCGTCCGCTGCAACTCGACGAGTTCGGACTTGTGCGTCAGCGGCAGCAGGCTGAACGCGTCGGCGTCGGTGATCGATGCCGGGTCGACGTCGGCGAGCGCCGCGGCGTAGGCGTCGGTATTGCTTTTGGCGTGTTCGACCTGCGCGCGCAAAGCATCGAGCTGCGCCGCCGCGCGCTCGTCGGCACTGCGGGTTTCGAGGCTGTCGTAGAATTCGCTCATATCTTGCCCCCGTCATGCCGGCCCCGTGCCGGCATCCATTTCAATGATACGGAATTAAAACGGCGCAGGGCCCGATGGGCCCTGCGATCGAGTCATACGGGTACCCGACGATGGATCCCGGGTCGCGCTTCGCTTGCCCGGGATGACGGGCTTCTAAGTCAGCCACCGTTTGCGCCGGCGGTAGTGCTTGACGTCACGAAAACTGGCGCGCTCGCCGCCGGAGATGCCGAGGTAGAACTCCTTGACGTCGGTGTTTTCGCGCAACTCGGCGGCGCTGCCGTCGAGCACGACGCGGCCGTTCTCGAGGATGTAGCCGTGATCGGCGTAGCGCAGCGCGATATTGGTATTCTGCTCGGCAAGCAGGAAGGTCACGCCCTCGTCCCGGTTGAGCCGCGCGACGATCTCGAAGATTTCCTCGACCAGCTGCGGCGCGAGCCCCATCGACGGTTCGTCGAGCAGGATCATCTTGGGCTTCGACATTAACGCGCGGCCGATCGCGACCATTTGTTGTTCGCCACCCGAGGTGTAGCCGGCCTGCGCGTTGCGCCGTTGGGTCAGGCGCGGGAAATACTTGTAAACCAGCTCGAGATCCTGCTGGATCGCGGCATGGCCGTCGCGCCGGGTATAGGCGCCGGTCAGCAGGTTTTCCTCGACCGTCAGGTGCTCGAAGCAGTGGCGGCCTTCCATGACCTGGATGACGCCGCGCTGCACCAGCTCGGCCGAGGTCAGCCGGTCGATGCGCTGGCCCTGGAACTCGATCGTGCCCTTGGTGATGTCGCCGCGCTCGGCGCGCAGCAGGTTGGAGACCGCCTTCAGCGTCGTGGTCTTGCCGGCGCCGTTGGCGCCGAGCAGGGCGACAATGCCCCGCTCGGGAACCTGGAGCGAGACCCCCTTGAGCACCAGGATGACGTGGTCGTAGATGACCTCGATGTTGTTGACCGACAACAACGGCGTCTGGCTGGTGTCAACGGCGGCCTCGCCCACGGTTCGTCTCCTCGTCGCTGGCGCGCTTATCCGCAGATTCGCGGCACGACGTTGTTTTCCTTGGCATACTGCGCGGCGTCGTCCTTGATCAGCGGCGCGGTGATGTCGCGCAGCGGATCGTAGAACTTGCTGACGAGTTTCCACTGGTTCTGCTTCGCGTCCCATTGCTGCAGTGCAACCTTGCCCGGCCCTTCGTGATTGGCGCAGTCGATCTTGACCGGGATCGTGAAATTCGGCAGGCCGAGTTCGGCGAGCCGTTTCTCGTCGACCTCGAGCGCCTCGAAGCCGTCGCGCACGTGCACGCCCTTGACCCGGTTGGTGCCGTGGATTTCCATCGCCTTGCGGATTGCCTCGGTGGTCCACATCGCCGCGACCAGGCCGCGGTTGTAGAGTACCTCGCCGATGCGGTCGCGCTCGCCGAGGCCCTTGTCGCGGTCGTAGACGAATTTCCTGATGTCGTCGTGTACCGGGAAGTTGCCGCCGGGCTGGTGGAAGGCGCCCGACAGGTAGCCGTGCGCGCCGTCACCGGCCGGCAGCACGTCGTTCTCGGACCCCGACCACCAGACGCCGATGAAGCGGTCCATCGGGTAGCGGATCGACGCGGCTTCCTTGATCGCGACCTGGTTCATGACGCCCCAGCCCCACATCAGCACCCAGTCGGGGCGCTCGCGGCGGATTTGCAGCCAGGTGGCCTTTTGTTCCTGACCCGGATGGTCGACCGGTAGCGCGAGAAATTCGAAGCCGTACTTCTGCGCGGCGCTCTCGAGGGTGCGGATCGGTTCCTTGCCGTATGCCGAGTTGTGGTAGACCAGCGCGATCTTCTTGCCCTTGAGCTTGTCCATACCGCCTTCCTGGTCGGCGATGTACTGCACGAATACGGTCGCCTGGCTCCAGTAGGTCGCCGGGAAGTTGAATACCCACGGGAAGGTCGTGCCGTCCGCCGCCGACGTGCGGCCGTAACCCATCGAGAAGATCGGGATCTTGTCGACGCTGGCCTTCGGGATCAGCTGGTAGGTGATACCGGTCGACAGCGGCTGGTAGACCAGCGCACCGGATTCGCCCTGGCCCTTGGTGTTTTCGTAACACTCGACACCGCGGGTGGTGTTGTAGGCGGTTTCGCAGGCCACGAGGTTGATTTTGGCGCCGTTGATGCCGCCATCGCGCTCGTTGAGCAGGGTCATGTAGTCGCCGAAGCCGTTGGCGAACGGGATGCCGTTCGGCGCATAGGGGCCGGTGCGGTAATCGAGCGACGGGATCGTCAACTCGTAGGCGCTTGCGACCCCGGCGAGCAACGGCAGCGCGAACAGCGCGGCGAGGATACCTCTGGTCAGTTTCTTCATGGGATTTACTTCCTCCGTTTGGTTTTTGTGCGAGACATTCTAAGTAACACGCCTGCGATTTTCCCACGCAATCAATAGGGAAATGGCCACAGGCGCAACTTCTCCTTGGCGATCCGCCACAGGCGCGCGAGCCCGTGCGGTTCGAGGATCAGGAAGGCGATAATCAGCACGCCGACGATGATGATTTCGATGTGCGCGGCGAGCGCGGTATCGGTGCCGAAATAGTCGACCATCGTGGTCTTCAGCAACACCGGCAGCACGACCAGGAACGCGGCGCCGAGGAACGAGCCGAGCACCGAGCCGAGCCCGCCGATGATGATCATGAACAGAACCAGGAACGACTGGTTGATCGCGAACGCTTCGGTCGGCTCGGCCGACCCCAGCCAGACCGCGAAGTAGAGCGCGCCGGCCATGCCGACGTAGAACGACGAAACCGCGAACGCCGACAACTTCGCGATCAGCGGTCGCACGCCGATCAGCTCGGCGGCGATGTCCATGTCGCGGATTGCCATCCAGTTGCGGCCGATGCGGCCGCGGGCGATGTTTTTCGCGAACAGCGCGAACACCGTGACCAGCACGGCGACGAGGTAGTACTGCGCGGTCATGTCGGCCTCGGGACCGGTCACGATCACGCCGAAGATCGTCATCGGCGGCGCGTTGATCATGCCCGATGCGTTGTAGTTGTAGAACCAGCCCACCTTGTTGAACATCCAGACGAGGAAGAACTGCGCCGCCAGCGTCGCCACCGCGAGGTAGAAACCCTTGATCCTGAGTGACGGCAGGCCGAACAGCGTGCCGACCGCGGCGGTGATCAGGCCCGAGATGATGACCAGCGGCACGAAACCGAGCTCGGGAAAGGCGACCATCAACTTGTAGACCGAGTAGGCGCCGACCGCCATGAAGCCGCCGGTACCGAGCGACAGCTGGCCGCAATAACCGGTCAGGATATTGAGCCCGAGCGCCGCCAGCGAGTAAATCAGAAATGGCAGCAGGATCGCGTTCAGCAGGTACTCGTTGAGGAAAATCGGCACCACCGCGAACACGATTGCGAGGATGCCGAACACCGCGTAGAGATCCTGGCGAATCGGGAACAGCGCCTGGTCGGCTTCGTAGCTGGCCTTGAACTGGCCGGTTTCGCGGTAAATCATGCGATCACACCCGCTCGATGATTCTTTCGCCGAACAGGCCTTGCGGCCGGAACAGCAGGAACACCAGCGCGAGCACGTAGGCGAACCAGTTTTCGATGGCGCCGCCGACGAACGGGCCGAGGTAGACCTCGGCGATTTTTTCGCCGACGCCGATGATCATGCCGCCGATGATTGCGCCCGGCACCGACGTGAAACCGCCGAGGATCAGGACCGGCAGGGCCTTCAGTGCGATCAGCGACAGCGAAAACTGGACGCCCGACTTGGCGCCCCACATGATTCCGGCGACCAGCGCAACGATACCGGCGACCGACCAGACGATGATCCAGATCGTGTGCAGCGAAATGCCGACCGACAGCGCCGCCTGGTGGTCGTCGGCGACCGCGCGCAACGCGCGGCCGATACGCGTCTTCTGGAAAAAGATCGCGAGGAACACGACCAGCGTCGCCGCGGTGGCGGCGGCGAAAACTTCGAGCTTCTCGATATAGATGTTGAAATTGTCGAGCATCCAGTCCGACGCGCCCTGTGGAATGCCGACGTCGAGCAGCTTGACATCGGAACCCCACATCAGATCGCCCATGCCCTCGAGCACGTAGGCGAGCCCGATCGTCGCCATGAACAGGATGATCGGTTCCTGGTTGACGAGGTGGCGCAGCATCAGGCGCTCGATCAGCCACGCGAGCACGATCATGATCGCGATCGTGCCGATGATCGCGAGCGGTACCGGCAAGCCGAAGTTCTCCATCAGCCCGACCAGCGTCAGCGCGGCGAACAGCGCCATCACGCCCTGGGCAAAGTTGAAGATGCCCGAGGCCTTGAAGATCAGCACGAAGCCGAGGGCGACCAGCGAGTACATCACGCCGGCCATCAGTCCGCTCAGGAATACTTCGATAAAGAACAGCATCAGCAGTATCCCCCTGACAAACACTCGTCGCCCCGGCCTGCGAGCCGGGGCCCATCGGCGGGCTTCGCGTTGGCCAGCCGGAAAGGCCTGCGGGCTTTCCGCCCGGATTCAAATCGGTTCCGGGGATGGATTCCGGCTTTCGCCGGAATGACGGGAAATTGCGAAACGACGGAGTCGGGACCCGTGACGGAGCATGGCCGGATGACAGTGCGGGGCAGCATCAGGCGGTCTCCTCGTGGGGGATTCCCAGGTAAGCGTCGATGACGTCCTGGTTGTTGCGCACCTCGTCGGGTACGCCGTCGGCGAGCTGTTTGCCGTAGTCGAGCACGAGCACGCGGTCGGACAGGTCCATGACCACCCCCATGTCGTGCTCGATCAGCGCGATCGTCGTGCCGAACTGCGAGTTGACGTCGAGGACGAAGCGGCACATGTCCTCCTTCTCCTCGGTGTTCATACCGGCCATTGGCTCGTCGAGCAGCAACAGGTCGGGCTCGGCGGCCAGCGCGCGGCCGAGTTCGACGCGCTTCTGCAGGCCGTAGGGCAGTTTGCCGACCGGTTTTTTGCGAATCGCCTGGATGTCGAGAAAGTCGATGATTTCCTCGGCCTTCAGCCGGTTTTCGAGTTCCTCGGCACGCGCGGGGCCGAGGTGGAGCGCCTGCCAGAACAGGTTGGTGTGCATCTTGAGATTACGCCCGGTCATGATGTTGTCGAGCGTCGTCATGCCCTTGAACAGCGCAATGTTCTGAAAGGTGCGGGCGATGCCGTGGCTGGCCGCGCGGTGCGGTGCCATCTGCTTGCGGGTCTCGCCCTTGAACGTGATCTGGCCCTGCTGCGGATGATAGAAACCGTTGATGACGTTCAGCATCGAGCTCTTGCCGGCGCCGTTGGGGCCGATGATCGAGCGGATCTCGCCCTCGCGGATATCGAAGCTGATGTCGTCGAGCGCCTTCAGGCCGCCGAACGACAGGCTGATGTTTTCGACCTTCAGGATGACGTCGCCGATCTTGCGCTCGCTCATGCCGCGTCCTGGGTCACGGTTTTAACCGGGTAGACTTCGGCCGACCAGATCTTGATGTCGGCGGCGAGCGTGCCGCTGCGGCCGTCTTCGAAGGTGACGCGGGTTTCGACGTGACAGACGTCGCGGTCGGAGTAGAGCGCGTCGACCAGTTCGCCGTAGCGTTCGCTGATCGAGCTGCGGCGAACCTTGCGCGTGCGCGTCAATTCGCCGTCGTCGGCGTCGAGTTCCTTGTGCAGCACGAGGAAGCGGTGGAGCTGCGAATTGCCGAGCGCCGGGTCTTCGGCGAGGTCGGCGTTGACCTGGTCGACGCATTCCTTGACCAGGCGGTAGACCTCCTCGCGGCCGGCGAGGTCGATGTAGCCGGAGTAGCCGAGGTTGTTGCGCTCGGCCCAGTTACCGACCGCGTCGAGATCGATGTTGATGAACGCGGTGCTGTGATCGCGGTTGTTGCCGAACACGACGGCTTCCTTGACGTAGGAGAAGAACTTGAGCTTGTTCTCGATGTATTTCGGCGCGAACAGCGTGCCGTCGTTGAGCTTGCCGACGTCCTTGGCGCGGTCGATGATCTTCAGATGCCCGTTGCGCTCGTCGAAGAAGCCGGCGTCGCCGGTGTGCACCCAGCCGTCGGCGGTCTTGGTGCTGGCGGTTGATTCGGGGTTCTTGTAGTACTCGTGGAACACCCCGGGGCTGCGGTAGAGAATTTCGCCGTTATCGTCGATGCGGATCTCGACGTCGATCGCCGGCGTGCCGACGGTGTCGGCGTAGACTTCGCCGTCGGGCTGCACGCAGATGAACACCATGCACTCGGTCTGGCCGTAAAGCTGCTTGATGTTGATGCCGAGCGAGCGGAAGAAATCGAAGATCTCCGGGCCGATTGCCTCGCCGGCGGTGTAGGCGAGGCGCGTGCGGGTGAAACCGAGCACGTCCTTCAGCGGACCGTAAACGAGCACGTTCCCGATTGCATAAAGCAGGCGATCCACGAAGCCGACGCTCTCGCGGTTCAGGATGCGCACGCCGACCTTGCGCGCGTGTTCCATGAAGTAGTGGAACATGCGGCGCTTGATCGCGGCGGCGTCTTCCATCCGGATCATGACCTGGGTCAGCATGTTCTCGTAGATTCGCGGCGGCGCGAAGTAATAGGTCGGGCCGATTTCGCGCAGGTCGTTCGATACCGTGGTCTGGTCCTCGGGGCAGGAGACGCAAAAACCGGCGACGTAGGATTGCGCGTAGGAGAACAGGTTGTCGCCGACCCACGCCATCGGCAGGTAGGCGAGGACCTCCTCCCGATCGGTCAGGTTTTCGCGGATGATGCCGTTGCGCGCGGTGA
>JBPEYE010000128.1:0-12086 GCA_052030825.1 Gammaproteobacteria bacterium
AGGCCGCGGCGCGCGAGTTCGGCGCGCAGACGCTCGGGCGGCTCGAGCGGCGGCTCGATCGTCAGCAGGAAGGTGCCCCAGTGGATCGCCATCGATTGCTCGGCGCCGACCGCGAGATGAATCGCGACGGCCTCGGCCGGATTGACGTGGGCCGGTCCCATGAAATAGCGCGGTGCGTAAGCCCCGATCGGGATCAGGCCGAGCCGGAACGGCCCGAGGCGACGGCCGATTTCGTCGAAATAGGCCTCGTTGTAACCGGTGTCGCCGGCGAAGTAGGTCCTGAAGTCGTCGATCGCGACGACCCAGCCGCCCCACAGCGTGCGATTGGTGTCCCACGGCGTCCGCTTCGACCAGTGCTGCGCCGGTACCAGGGTCACGTCGACCGCATCGGCAAAGCGATGGCTTTCCCACCAGTCGAGTTCGATGACGCGCGCCGCGTCGATGCCGACGTCGACGAACCAGGCCCTGAGCCCGAGCGGCACGTACCAGGTGACGCTGTCACCGAAGCGTTCGACGGTGCGATGGTCGAGCGAATCGTAATGGTTGTGCGAGATGACGACGAAGTCGATTGGCGGTAACTGCTCGAAAGTCAGCGCCGGCTGGGTGTAGCGCGGCTCGACGAAGAAGGCATAGCGAAACGGGTGCCGGGTCAGGTGCGGATCGGTCAGGAAGTTGACGCCGCGATACTGGACCAGCGCGGTCGCGTGGCCGATCCAGGTCACGCGCGGCGCGTCGGCCGGCGATGCGATCAGCTCGAGATCGGCGCTGCCGGTAATCGAACGGATTTGCTCTGGGGTCGGCGGCGGCGGGTCGCCCTCGCGCAGGCGCATGAAGAAGTGACCGAAGAACGAACCCTCTTTCTCGCTGACGAAGACACCGTCGCCGTGGTGCGGCTTTGCCGGGTCGGGGCGGATCTCGGGATAGGCGATACACCCCGCCAGCAACGCGCTGAAGAGCGCAATGACGAGTGCGCGACCGGAGGGTCGGGCTGCTTCGAGGTTCATATTAATGGGTGGTCGTTATTCGTTGCCGGTCATTGTACGCAGAACGCTGCCCGATGGACTCCCGCTTGCTTCGCGGATTGCTTCGCCGCGCTCGCCAGGGCAACGCGCAAGAGAAATTCAGGCGGCGGATTGATGATCGACGAGAAAATCGGTCATCGCGTCGCGGGATAGCGGTTTCGAGAAGTAGTAGCCCTGGTAGTAACGACAGCCGAGTTCGCGCAGCAGCTCGAACTGGTCGCGCTCCTCGACGCCCTCGGCGACGACCTTGAGCCCGAGATGGTTCGACAGCGTCAGGATCGACGCGATCATCGCCTGATCGCCGGGGTTATGGCAGATGTCCTGGACGAAGGCACGATCGATCTTGATGTGATCCACCGGCAGGTTCTTCAGATGGCTCAGCGAGGAATAACCGGTGCCGAAGTCGTCGAGCGAGAAGCTCACGCCACGGTGGATCAGTTCGCGCATGCGCAAAATCGCGTCTTCGAGATTGTCGATGATGTTGTGCTCGGTCACTTCCATGACGATATTCTTCGTCGGCATGTCGGCGCGCTCGAGCTGGCTGTGAAAGTTTTCGGTGAACTGCCGATCGTTGAACTGCCGCGGGCTGACGTTGACGCACAGCATGAAATCGTTTTGCCACAAGCCGCGTGAACGCCACTCGGTCATCTGCGCGAGGGCGGTCGCGAACACCCAGTCGCCGACCTCGACGATCTGGCCCGAGGATTCGAGCACGTCGAGAAATTCGCCCGGCGCGACCAGACCGCGCTCGGGATGGTTCCAGCGAATCAGGGTTTCGGCGCCGACCGCGCGACCGTCGTTGTCGACCAGCGGCTGGTAGTAGAGCTCGAATTGATCTTCCTTGAGCGCGCGGCGCAGCTGGTTTTCGAGCTCGAGCTGGCGCGTCACGTTGCTGCTCATGCTCTCGGAAAAGAATTCGAGCCGGTTGCGTCCCTCGCGCTTGGCCTGATACATCGCGGTGTCGGCAAAACGCAGCAAGTCGTTGCCGTCTTCGTGCTCGGCGGTGATCATCGAGATGCCGATGCTTGCGGTGATGTGCAATTCGACATCGCCGAGACGGCACTCGAGCGCGATCGCGTCGCCGATCTTGGTGGCGATTTCACGCGCATGCGAAACGGCCTCGACCGGGTCTTCCGAGAGTCCCGACAGGATCACGATAAATTCGTCGCCGCCGAGGCGCGCGACCGTGTCGTCGCCGCGCACGCTGGCACGCAGCCGTTGCGCCATTTGCTTGAGCAGTTCGTCACCCGCCGGGTGACCCATCGAGTCGTTGATGTATTTGAAGTTGTCGAGATCGATGAACAGTAACGCCCCGTGGTTGTGGTTGCGCCGCACGCGCGAGACTTCCATGTCGAGCCGCTTGGCGAGCTCGTTGCGGTTCGGCAGGTCGGTCAGCGTGTCGTAGTAAGCGAGATACTCGACCTGTTCCTCGGCCGCGCGCAGGTAGCGAATATCGCGCGCAATGGTCGAGAAGAACTCGATCTCGTCGTGCCGGTTGCGATGTGAAATCAGGACCTGCGAGGTCAGGATTTCTTCACCGTCGAGCGACTGAAAGGTCGTTTCGCCGCTCCAGATCCCCTCGCGCATCGCGCACGGAATACCCTCGCTGAGAATTTTTTGCGCATCCGCCGGCGCGTGGAAATCGGCCAGTCGAATCCGGCTCAGGTCTTCATTCTTGCCGAGGCCGAGCAGCGCGCGCCCGGACTGGTTGATGTAGGTCAGGAAGCCGTCGAGATCGGCGATGCAGATCAGGTCGGGGGTGGCTTCGAGAATCGCGGTCAGCCGCTGCTGGCGCTCGCGCGCGAGTTTCTGGTCGAGGATCAGGCGCCATTCGCGCAGGATCCGGCTCGCGGTGCGCGGCAGCGACGACATGGTCTCCTGCGATTTGACGATGTAGTCCGCGGCGCCGGACTTCATCGCGCTGACCGCGATTTTCTCGTCGCTGAAGCTGGTCATGACGATCGTCGGGCAACCGCTGGCCGGATCGACCAGCTCGGTGCCGTGACCATCGGGCAGCTTCAGGTCGGTGATAATCAGGTCGGGGTTCGCGTCGTCGATCAACAGCCGTGCCTGCTCGAGGGTTGCGGTAATCGTCAGGTGGCAGTGGCTCTCGGCTTCGAAGGCACGGTTGATCAGTTCGGCATGCCCGGGGTTGTCTTCGACCAGCAGGATCTTGTATTCGGGTTGATGCCGCATGCGCGTCGCGTATCCTGGGGTATCCGGAGCAAGGAACAGCCCCTGTTATCGGCCGCCGGCGCGCTAACCTAAGAGAAAATTGCGTATCTCCTCGCACTGCGTCGCGCCCTCGGCGACGATCGAATCGAGCCGGCCGGAGTCGACTCCGAGCGCGGTACCGAGGGTGCACAGGCGGATATCGTCCGGAGATTCGGCCTCGTCGTCATCGATCGCCAGCAGATTGGCCAGCGCCAGAATTTGCGTCGCGCGCGGGTGCTTGCGGGCGAGTTGGTACTGGTGATGGCATCGCACCAGCTCGACGAGTTCCGGCGTCAGGCCCCACGCCTCGATCAACAATCCGCCCACCTCGGCATGATCGAAGCCCAGCAACTCGCGCTCCGCCTGGTCCCGGAGCTGGTGCAATTCGCTGACCTGCCGGCCGACGGCAAGCGCGAGGTCCGGATCCTGCTGGTAAATCACGAGGATGCCGAGATCGTGCAGCATGCCGGCGAGGAACAGGGTCTCCGGGTTGCAACCGCCGGCGGCGCGGGCAATGAGGCGCGCGAGGATGGCGGTCCGCAGGCTGTGCTGCCAGAAGCGATCGAGATCGACCCCACTACGATCGAGCGCCGCAAGCGAACCGACCAGCGAAGCCGCCAGCGCGAGGTTACGCAGATCGAGCTCGCCGATGATGCCGACGGCTTCGTTTACGGTCGCGATCGAGCGCGAAAAACCGTAGTAACTCGAATTGGCGATGCGTAACACGCGCGCGCTGAGCGCCGGATCGTGCGCGAGGATTTCGGCCACCTGCTCGCGGGTGTGTTCCGGGTCATCGATCGTGCGCTGCAGGCGCAGGTAAATCTCGGGCAGGCTGATCAAATGCAGGACGCTGTCGACCAGCGCCTGCGGCGTGGCCACGCGGGCGGCGTTTTGCATGGTCCGGAGACTCGTCGGTCGCTAATTGCGACCTTATCGGCCGCGAGCCGGGGAAATAAAGCTCAGCGCCAGGGATTCTGGTTCCAGGCCAGCCAGTAAAAGCCGAGGTCCTCCATCAGCGACTCGAACTTGGAGAAATCCATTGGCTTGACGACGTAGGAGTTGGCCTGGTACTCGTAGGACATCGCGATGTCCTTGTCCGCGGACGACGTCGTCAGAATCACGACCGGCGTCTTCTTGTGCGTGTCGTCGGCCTTGATGCGGCGTAACACCTCGAGCCCGTCAACCTTCGGCAGGCGCAGATCGAGCAGAATGCAGTGCGGATTCGGATATTCTTCCGGGTCGGCGTAGTCGCCTTCGTGGAATACGTAATCGAGCGCTTTCTGCCCATCGTCGACGTGGTAGATGACGTTCGAAACCTTGTGCTGCTCGAAGCTGCGTTTGACCATCTCGGCGTGGGCGTCGTTGTCCTCGACCAACAACAACACCAACGGCTCACCCAGAGCATCTCCATTCATGACTCTTCTCCTGCGGCAGCCGGAAGCGTAAAGCAAAAGCAACGGCCGTGTCCATTTTTCGGCGTTTCGATCCCGATTCGGCCATCGTGCCGCGTAAGAACCCGTCGCACCGGTGCAAAACCGATCCCGGTGCCGGGGACAGAGTCGTCGACGCCATCGCAGGGCTCGCCGTGGCCGACCCGCAAGATATCGGGACGGCGACCGCGAGCAACGGCAAAAACCGTCGCTGCCGAAGCTGTGGCGAAGCGGTCATTTTTTCCGGGCGCGGAAGGCCGGCGGTCGCGGGTAGCGCGACGTGATGTCGAATTGGGTCAGGTCGAGATGGCTGCGGGTGTACTCATTCGCCGCGTCGCGGCGCGGCTCGAAATCCCAGCCCTGGTAGCGCCCGAGCCTGAGCGCGGCGTGCACCGCGCGGCGGCGCTGCTGGTCGGCGATCACGCGTTCACCCAACGCTTCGGCATCCCAGTGCGCCGCGGCCGCGGCGCGGAATTCGTCGAGCTCCGGGTGGTCGGTCAGGTTTTCGAGTTCATTCGGATCGGCCTCGAGGTCGAACAGCTGTTCCGGATCGGTCGGGCAACTGATGTACTTGTACTGCGCCCGGCGCAACATCAGCATCGGCGCGCCGGTGCCCTCGGCGAGGTATTCGCTGACGCAATACTTCCCGGCATCGGAGTCGGCTGCGGCATCGCCTTGCGCGAGCGGCAGCAGCGAGCGGCCGTCGAGCGGATCGATCGGCGCCGGCTTGCGGGCGCCGCCGGCGGCGGCGAGATCGAGCAGGGTCGGCAACACGTCGACCTGCGCGACCGGCGCGGCGACGCGGCGCGGCGCGAGCGCGCCCGGCCGGTGCAGGATCAGCGGAATCCGGTTCGACCATTCCCGAAACGTCATCTTGTACCAGAGCCCGAACTCGCCGAGCATGTCGCCGTGGTCGGCGAGGAACAGGATCGCGGTGTCGTCGGCGAGACCGCAGTCGTCGAGCGCGGCGCGCAACCGGCCGAGCCATTCGTCGACGTAACTGACGTTGCCGTAGTAGGCGCGGCGCGCGCGATAAATGTCATCGTCGCTGATCTCGACCGCGTCGAGATCGATCGCGCGCTCGAGGCGCGCGGTGTGCGGGTCGGGGTTCGCCTGGCGCGGTACGGCTGGCGGCGGGATATCGACGCCGTCGTACAGATCCCAGTATTGCTGTCGCGTCGCGTAGGGATCGTGGGGATGGATGAAGCTCGCGACCAGGCACAGCGGGCGCTCGTCTGCGCTGCGCGCATGATCGTAGATCACGCGCAGCGCCTGGCTGCCCACCTCGTCGTCGTAGGCGAGCTGGTTGGTGATCGCGGCGACGCCGGCCTGCTTGACGCTCGACAGGTTGTGATACCACAGGTCGATGCGCTCGTCCGGGCGCGTCCAGTCCGGCACCCAGCCGAAGTCGGCCGGGTAGATGTCGGTGGTAACGCGATCCTCGAATCCGTGCAGCTGGTCCGGGCCGACGAAGTGCATCTTGCCCGACAGGCAGGTGTAGTAGCCCATCAGGCGCAGGTAGTGTGCGAAGGTCGGCATCGTCGCCGGCAGGTAGGCGGCATTGTCGTAGCCGTTGCAACGCGACACGTTTTGCCCGGTCATGAACGCGTAGCGTGCCGGCGTGCACAGCGGGCTCGAGCTGTACGCCGCCTCGAACAATACGCCCTCGGCGGCGAGGCGGTCGATCTCGGGCGATTTCACGACCGGGTTGCCGTAACAGCCGAGCGCGAGCGCGCTGAGCTGATCCGCCATGACGATGACGAGGTTTGGCATCGCTGTCCTCCCTGCCGAACGGCTATCTATAGCAGGTTTTTACCATCGAAAATCTCGACCTCGAGCGCGAGGGTATCGACCGTATCGATGCAGCCGAGGTTGACGCGAAAATGCCCCGGTATGCGCAGCATCTCGTTGTGGGTGTAGATACCGCAGGTCTTGCAGAAATAGTGTTTCGCGACCTTCGAATCGAATTGATACAGCCCGATATCTTCGGGGGCGGCCGCGATTTCGAGCCGGTCCGGAGCGATCGCCTCGGCGCTCATCAGCGCGCCCTTGCGCCTGCAGATCGAGCAGGTGCAGCGAATTCCGGACGTGATTTCGTCGCCGTCGTAAGCGAAACGGATCTTGCCGCAATGGCAACTGCCCTCGTAGCGATGCGTCATGGCTGGGTCCTCGCTCTATGCTTCATCTGATCGCGCTGAACAGGAAACGGTTCACGCAAAAGAAATATTCACCGCGCGCCGACCGTTGCGCGATGCCATCGCGCCAGGCCTCGGCCTCGGCGGCGTCGATCACGCCGCGCTGGCGCGCGCCGTCGACGAAACTTTTCAGCATGCCGGCGGAAAACCCGCCCGCCTCGCTGCCGAGATTGACGATCGGCACCGCCTCGACGCGCACACCGCCGAATCCGGCGCCCTCGAGCAGCGGCTTCATTCGCGGCGGCAGGTTCGGGTTGGCGACACCGTCGCCCCAGGCGTCGAATATCCGGCGGGTCAGCGCCTGATCATGGCTCGCGACGATGGTGCCGCTCCAGTCGGTCTCGACGACCGCCAGCCGGCCGCGTGGCCTGAGGACGCGGTGCAGCTCGGCGAGCGCGGCGTCGAGATCGTCGACGTAGAGCAGCGTTTGCGTGCAGCTTGCGGCGTCGAAGCTCGCGTCGGCGAACGGCAGCGCCGTGACGCTGCCCTGCTGCAGCCTGACCTGCGGCAGTTCGGCGCAACGCGCGGTCGCGACGTCGAGCATGTCGGCGCTCAGATCGATACCGTCGGCGCGGCCGTCGGGCCCCACCGCCGACGCTTCGAGTTCGAGCAACAGCCCGGTACCGCAGCCGGCGTCGAGCACCGCCTCGCCGCCGACGAGACCGAGCGCGGCGAGCGTGCGCAGGCGCTGATTGACGATTTCCGGCGTGCGGTAGGCGCGTTCGAGGAACTCGGCCGCGCGCTTGTCGTAGATTTCCATCGCGCCCTAACCGGCGGATTCGAGACTGAGCTTGAGTCCCTGGCGGTAGTATTTCGACGCCTGGTCGGGTTGTTGCAGCTGGCGGTCGAAGAGCTCGGCGAGCGCGAGGCACGCGGCCGGCGTCGGCCGCGCGCCGATGCTGGCCTCGAGGTAACCCTGCGCCTTGCCCCACAGCTTGGCGCGCATCGCGATGCGTCCGAGCGCGAGCAGTAATTGCTCGTTGTGGCCGAAATCGTCGAGCCATTTTTCCGCGCGCGCGAGCTGCGCCGCCGGGTCTTTCGCCTCGAAACGGCCGTAAACCTCGATCAACGCGTCGTCCCAGCGGGCTTCGAGCGCCCTGACGACGAGCTGCTCGGCATTGGCGCTGTACCAGCGATGTTTCGCCATTAAATCGAGATAAAAGCGAATCATCGCCGGGTCGATCTGCAGCGCCTTGGGAAGCTTGCCCCAGGCCTGCTCGACGCTTTGCTGGCTGGTCGCGGCAAGCTTCAGCGCGCCGCGGTACCCGGCCTGCTCCATTTCGGCGAGGCGCGATTCCTTCATCAGTTTCTTGCGGCGCACGTCGGGCAGGATTTCGATCAGCGCGCGCCAGTCCTCGAGTTCGTAATAGGCGCGCGCGAGCAGCATCAGCACGTAGTTGTGCTTCGGCGCGACGCTGCGCAGGTGGGTCAGCGTCGCCAGCGCCTGCTCGGTTTGCTGGTGCGCGAGCTGCAGTTCGGCCTGGGTCACGCCGATCGCGAGCTCGGCGTCCGGATTGGCCTCGTGGGCGGCCTTGAGGTAGGTGTCACGCGCATCGTGCTTGCCCTGCAGCTGCGCCGCCCGCGCCGCCGCGAGGTAGTGCACGAGCGGGCTCTCGCTGTGACCGACGAGCCGCATCAGCTGATTCTCGGCCTGCTCGAACCGCCCTTCGGCGAGATCGATCAGGCCCTGGTTCAGGTGATGACGCGCGCGGTCGAGTCGGCGGTTGCGCGTGCTCTTGCGCAGACTGCGCGGCAACCGCCATACCGCGCGCAACACGCGCACGACGATGTAAAAGGCCACCATCAACGCGAACACGACGCCGACCATGAACGCGAGCGTGGTCTCGACCGTGTAGTCGCGGTAGCGCAGCATCACGAAACCGGGGTCCTCGCGCACGAACAAGACCGCGGCAAGCCCGAGGATGACGAGGATCAGCAGGACGACGATGTATTTAACCATCCGCGCTCTCCCCGGTCGGCGACGGCTCGGCCTCGCGCTGCGCGAGAATGCGCTGCAACTCGAGCAGCGAGCCCGAGATGTCGGGCTTTTCGGCGACCAGCGGCGTTTGCGCGAGGCGTTCGAGATCGCCGAGCACCTCGGCGTTGGCGGCGTTGTCGAGATCGTAGAATTCGCGGAACAGCAGCACGCTGTCGGCAATCAGCTGCCGGTACTGGCGATTGTCGCGCTCGAGCACGGCCCAGCGCGCGAGCTTGAGGTTGTCGGCAATCGCATCGCCGACGTTGACGACGCTGGCTTCGATCGGCGTCGGCGGCACGTCTTCCTGGCGAACCTCGACGAGCGAGTTGAAGAACGCCGATACGCGTTCGCGCCAGCTCGCGTCGTCCGCCGGCGCGGTCTCGGCTGGCGCCGACGCGGTCTCGTCGATGCGCAGCGGAAAGCCCGGCGTCAACACCTGCACCTGGCGCTGCAGTTCGGCCAGCTTCAGCGCGATACCGACGAGATCGGGGCGCACGCGGGTTTTCAGGTCGGCAATTTCCTCGCTGATTCGTACCCGCACCGGCAGCAGGCCCGGGTCGCCGGTACGCGCGATCAGGTCGCTCGCCGCCTGCAGCGTCACCGCGGCGCCGGCGAAATCATCCTGCAGGATCAGCTTGTGCTGCGCGATGCGCAGCAGGTACTCGACCTCGGCGAGCTGCCAGTCGTTCTTGTCCCGACCGTAGAGCTCGTAGAGTTTTTCGCTCGCGGTTTCGAGGCTGGCCTGCTTGTCGGCCAGTCCGGCCTGCGATTGCTCGATACTGTCGAGCGTGGTGCGTACCGTGGCAAGATCGTCGCGCAGCGGGTTGACCGCGCTATCGACGCTCGCGCTGTCGGCCTTGCGCGCGAGCTCGCTTTCGAGTTGGTCGAGGGTCTGTTCGTAATCGCGCTTGAGCTGCAGTTCGAGCCAGTAGTAATAGCCGCCGGCCGCCGCAAGCGCGAGGATCAGGAGAAAGTTGAACAGACTGAAAACCGAGCGCCGCGGCTTCGGCGGCGGCTCCGCGGCACGGCCGTCATCGTCGGCGGGCGCGTCGGCGTCGCCCGCGGCCGCTGCCGCGGATTCGTCGGGCTTCGACTCCGTGGATTCGTCGAGCCGAGACGCCGCGATTGCGTCACCCGGGTCGGCGCCCGGCTCGACTTCCGGTGCCGGCGTCGACAGGTGCGCGGTGTCGGCGCCGGGATCGGCTTCGAACACGACCGCGTCGGTGATCTCCTCCGGGGCGCCGGTCTCGCGCGCCTTTTTTTCCGCCGACTCGCCGTTATTGTCCGCGCCGACGGTCTCGTCTCGGGTTGCGTCGTCTTTTTTTGTCATGCGTTCTTTTGCTGCTCGGCCCAGGCGCATAACGACTCCGCTATGCCCCGATCGCTGGCGCTGTGCGCAATGATGATGGGCGCATTATGTCCCAGTTCTCGCGCCGATTCACGCATTCTTTCGCTGATCAGCAGCCACGGCAAGGCGCACAAGCGCGTGCGCGCAGTGGCATCGACGATCGCCATCAGGTTGCGCATGCCCTCGCCGCTGGTCAGCACCACGACGGTCGGCGACGCGCCCGCGGCGAGCACGGCGAAGGCGTCGTCGTTCACCCGCGGCCGCGCGCGCCGGTACACTTCGGCGTATTCGACGGTGGCGCCACGGCGCGCTAGCTCGTCGCCGAGGAGGTTGCGCCCGGCCTGGCCGCGAAAGATGGCGATGCGGCGGCCGCCAACCTGCTGCAACGCGTCGGCCTCGAGCAGCGCTTCGCTGTTGTAAGGCTCGCTCTCGATCAGGCGCTCGCCGCGCCTGCCGATACGCTCGGCGAGCGCCGCGCGGGTTGCCGCGCCGATCACGCCGAATCGCTGCGCCACGCCGAGCGCGGCGGGATCGAGCAACGCGAAAGCGCCGTCGACCGCATTGCGACTGACGAACAACAGGATATCGAAATCGGCGATGCGATCGGCGAGTTCGCGCGCCGCGGCGTCGGCGACGAGCTCGATCTCGATGGCCGGAAACGGGAGCACGGTCGCGCCCTCGGCTTCGAGCATCGCGGTCAGGTCCGCCTGCTGGTGCGCCGGACGGGTATTGACGACGACCTGGCCGGCGAGGCGCCCGCCCGCGCTCATTCCCGCAGGCGCTCGAGAATCGCGTCGGCGCCCTGCGCCAGCAAGTCACCGGCGACGGCGACGCCGAGCGCATACGCATCGACGCGCGGGCCGCGCCGCTCGGCGCGCAGGATGCGGCTGCCGTCGGGTTCGCCGACGAGACCGCGCAGCCAGATCTGGTCGCCGTCGAGCAGCGCGTAGCCCGCGATCGGCACCTGGCAACCGCCGGCGAGGGTCGCGTTCAACGCGCGCTCGGCAGCCACGCAGGCGGCGGTATCGAGGTGCGCCAGCGGTGCCAGCTTGTCGCGCAGCGCGTCGTCGGCGGCGCGAATCTCGATGCCGAGCACGCCCTGGCCGATCGCCGGCAGGCAGACTTCCGGTTCGATCGCGGCGCGGATGCGGTCGTGCATGCCGAGGCGCTCGAGACCGGCGACCGCGAGGATGATCGCGTCGTAGTCGCCGGCGTCGAGTTTTGCCAGCCGCGTGTTGACGTTGCCGCGCAGCCAGTCGATGCGCACATCGGGTCGCGCCGCCTGGATCTGCATTTGCCGGCGCAGGCTCGACGTGCCGACGACGCTGCCGGGCGGCAGGTCGGCCAGGCTGGCATGATCGTTCGACACGAATGCGTCGCGCGGATCCTCGCGCTGCATGACGATCGCGAGCGCAAGCCCGGGCGGAAAATCGACCGGGACGTCCTTGAGCGAGTGCACCGCGAGATCGGCGCGGCCATCGAGCAGCCCGGCCTCGAGTTCCTTGACGAACAGGCCCTTGCCGCCAACCTTGGCGAGCGGTGCGTCGAGCAGCTTGTCACCGCGGGTCTTCATCGTCACCAGTTCGACTTCGAGCCCGGCATGCCGCTCGCGCAGGCGTGCGGCGACGTGCTCGGCCTGCCACAGCGCGAGCGGACTGCCGCGGGTGGCAATGCGCAGGGTATCGCGCTCGGCGGGCACCGCTAAAGGCTCTTGATGATCTTGCGCACGCCCGGCAGGTGGCGACGGCTGATTTCGAGCGTGTCGTCGATGTCGCGGAAGGTCACGCGGTGGCCGTCGTCGGCCGAGCTCATGCCGCCGAGATGGGTGAGACTCACGAGCGCATTGCGGTGGATGCGGTAAAAGCGCTCGCCGAACTCGGATTCGAGATTCTTCAGCGG
>JBPEYE010000129.1:0-8602 GCA_052030825.1 Gammaproteobacteria bacterium
CGATGTCCGGCGACAGCGTCTGGGTCGCGGTCGACGGCTACTCGGGCGCCACGCCGCTGTCGAGCGCCGCGGTCGGCGGGGTCGACGAGATCCTCGCCAGCAACGTCACCTGGTTCGACGCTTTTTTCGGTACGATCCCGGGATCGCTGGGCGAAACCTCGACGCTCGCGATCCTGATCGGCGGCGGTTTGCTGGTCTATGCCGGAATCGCGAACTGGCGCATCGTCGCCGGCGTCATGGTCGGCATGGTCGGCATGACCCTGTTGCTCAACTTAATCGGCAGCGATACCAATCCGATGTTCGCGATGCCCTGGTACTGGCACCTGGTCGTCGGCGGGTTTGCCTTCGGCATGATGTTCATGGCCACCGACCCGGTAACCGCGGCTCACACCGACGCGGGTCGCTGGTATTTCGGCATCCTTGTCGGGGTCATGACGATATTGATTCGGGTCGTGAACCCGGCCTATCCCGAGGGCATCATGCTGGCGATCCTGTTCGCCAATATCTTCGCGCCGTTGATCGATCACTTCGTCATCCAGGCCAACGTCAGGCGACGCTTGAGACGACAACAGGAGACGAGCTGAAACGGGTGCAGCGGTGATTAAAAAATTTCTCGACATGCCGAACGACAGCCGCACCAAGACCGTGTTGGTGGCGCTGCTGTTGTGCCTGGTCTGCTCGGTCGTCGTCTCGACCGCGGCGGTCAGCCTGAAACCGCTGCAGGAAGCCAACAAGGCGCTCGACAAGAAGCGCAATATTCTGCAGATCGCCGGCATGATGCGCGACGACGTCAGCATCGACGAGGCATTCGAACTGATCGAAGCGCGAGTGGTCGACCTCAAAACGGGCGAGTATCTGGATGACGTCGATCCGGCGATTTACGACCAGCGCAAAGCGGCCAAGGATCCCGCCGCCAGTCGCGCCCTCGGCAAGGACGAGGACATCGCCTCGATACGACGCCGGGCTGACAAGGCGACTGTCTACCTGGTGCGCGACCAGGAAAAACTCGAAACCATCATTCTGCCGATCCACGGCTACGGCCTCTGGTCGACCATGTACGGATTTATTGCGCTCGAGGGCGATGCCCGGACGATCAGCGGGTTCGGCTTCTACGAGCACGCCGAAACGCCGGGCCTCGGCGGTGAAATCGACAACCCGCAGTGGAAGGCCCAGTGGCCGGGCAAGCTGGTTTACGACGACAGCGGCGACGTCGCGATCGAGGTTCTGAAGGGCGCGGTCGGCGACGCCACGCCGAACCCGCAGTACAAGGTCGACGGCCTCGCCGGCGCGACGCTGACCAGCCGCGGCGTCACCAACCTGTTGCGATTCTGGCTCGGCGACCAGGGTTTCAAAACATATTTGCAACGCATACGTCAGGGGTAAGCCAATGAACCCGGAAATCAAGCACAACCTGACCGATCCGCTGATCGACAACAACCCGATCACGCTGCAGATCCTGGGCATCTGCTCGGCGCTCGCGGTAACCACGTCGATGAACACCGCATTGTTGATGTGCATCGCGTTGACCACCGTGGTGTCGCTGTCGAACCTGTCGATCAGCATGGTGCGCAATCACGTGCCCGGCAGTATCCGGATCATCGTGCAAATGATCATCATCGCGTCGCTGGTCATCATCGTCGACCAGTTCCTGAAGGCCTATGCCTTCGAGACGGCGAAGAAACTCTCGGTATTCGTTGGCCTGATCATCACCAACTGCATCGTAATGGGCCGGGCCGAGGCCTACGCGATGTCGCACGGCCCGGTGCCGAGTTTTTTCGACGGTCTCGGCAATGGCCTCGGGTATAGCCTGATTCTGCTGATCGTGGCCTTCCTGCGCGAGTTGTTCGGCGCCGGCACGCTGTTCGGCGTCGAGATACTGCCGCTGGTTACCGAGGGCGGCTGGTACCACTCCAACGGCCTGATGCTGCTGCCGCCGAGCGCGTTTTTCATCATCGGGTTGTTGATCTGGGCAATACGCGTCTACCGGCCGAAGCAGGTCGAGAAACCCGATTACAAAATCCACGAAGAAGTGAACCCACAGGCGGTGTAGTCATGGAAGCGATGCTCAGCCTCTTCATCCGTGCCGTGTTCGTCGAGAACATGGCGCTGGCGTTTTTTCTCGGGATGTGCACTTTTATCGCGGTTTCCAAGAAGATCGCGACCGCGATCGGCCTCGGCGTCGCGGTCATCGTCGTCATGGTCATCACCGTGCCGGTCAACAACCTGCTGCTGAATTACTTTCTCAAGGAAGACGCGCTCGCCTGGATCGGGATTACCGGTGTCGACCTGACCTTCGTCGGCCTGATCAGCTACATCGGCGTCATCGCCGCGCTGGTGCAAATCCTCGAAATGTTTCTCGACCGCTTCATGCCGGCGCTGTACAACGCGCTTGGCGTTTTCTTGCCGCTGATTACGGTTAACTGCGCGATCCTCGGCGGTTCGCTGTTCATGGTCGAGCGCGATTACAACTTCGGCGAAAGCGTGGTTTACGGCCTCGGCTCCGGCGTTGGCTGGGCGCTGGCGCTGACCGCGCTGGCCGGCATCCGCGAAAAGCTGAAATACAGCGACGTGCCGGCGGGGCTCGAAGGGCTCGGCATCACCTTCATCACCGTCGGCCTGATGTCGCTCGGTTTCATGGCCTTTTCCGGGATACAGCTGTAGCCGCGGTCGACTAGCCGTACGGGATAACATGCGGATCAGGATGTAAACATGAACGAAATCATTCTCGGGGTCACCTTTTTCACCTTCATCGTGCTGCTGCTGGTGGCGCTGATCCTGTTCGCTCGCTCCCGGCTGGTGGCCAGCGGCAACGTTTCCATCCTGGTCAACGACGAAAAGAAACTCGAAGCACCCGTCGGCGCCAAGCTGCTAGGCGCGCTGGCCGAATCCAAGCTGTTCGTGTCTTCGGCCTGCGGCGGCGGCGGCACCTGCGGCCAGTGCAAGGTCAAGGTACTCGAGGGCGGCGGCGCGATCCTGCCGACCGAAGAAAGCCACATCACCAAGCGCGAGGCGCGCGAGGGCGATCGCCTGTCCTGCCAGGTCACGGTCAAGCAGGACATGAAAATCGAGGTGCCGGACGAGGTGTTCGGCGTCAAGCAATGGGAGTGCGAGGTTGTCTCCAACGACAACGTCGCGACCTTCATCAAGGAACTGGTGTTGAAGATTCCGGAAGGCGAGGAAGTGCCGTTCCGCGCCGGCGGCTACATCCAGATCGAGTGCCCGCCGCACGAAGTGGTCTACAAGGATTTCAAGATCGACGAGAAGTTTCATCCGGACTGGGACAAGTTCAACGTCTGGCGCTACGTGTCGCGCGTCAAGGAGCCGGTTATCCGCGCCTACTCGATGGCCAATTACCCGCTCGAGAGCGACATCATCATGCTCAACGTGCGCATCGCGTCACCGCCGCCGGGCGACGATGACGCGCCTCCCGGGGTCATGTCGTCATATATCTGGGGGCTCAAGCCCGGCGACAAGGTCAAAATTTCCGGCCCCTTCGGCGAGTTCTTCGCCAAGGATACCGATGCCGAAATGGTCTTCATCGGCGGCGGTGCCGGCATGGCGCCGATGCGCTCGCACATCTTCGACCAGCTGCACCGGCTGAAAAGCAAGCGCAAGATATCGTTCTGGTACGGCGCCCGTTCGCTGCGCGAGGCGTTCTACACCGACGAGTTCGACAAGCTGCAGGAAGAAAACGAAAACTTCGAGTGGCACCTGGCGCTGTCGGACCCGCTGGAAGAAGACAACTGGCAGGGCTATACCGGGTTCATCCACGTGGTGCTGCTGGAAAATTATCTCAAGGACCATCCCGCGCCCGAGGATTGCGAGTATTACATGTGCGGACCGCCGATGATGAACTCGGCCGTCATCACGATGCTCAAGGACCTGGGCGTGGAGGATGAAAACATCCTGCTCGACGATTTTGGCGGCTGATTTACGCCCCGCGCTGTTGCTCGCGGCGGCGTTGCTGGGCGCCTGCGAGGGCGAGCAGCGGCCGCATCTCATCCAGGGTGCCACGATGGGCACCACTTACTCGATCACGCTGCCGCGCCTGCCCGAGGGCCTCGGCCAGGCGCAGTTGCAGCAGGCGATCGACGAGCGGCTGGACCGGGTGAACCGGGAGATGTCCACCTACCAGACCGACTCGACGATCTCGCGCTTCAATCGCAGCGACAGCACCGACTGGCTCGACGTGTCCCCGGCATTCGTCGAGGTGACGCGTTCGGCAATCGAGTTGAGCCGCCTGAGCGGTGGCGTCTACGACATCACTATCGCCCCGCTGGTCGAGCTGTGGGGTTTCGGCGCCACCGGTCGTGCCGACGATCGCGTGCCCGCGGCCGACGAAATTACCCGCGCGCTCGGGAAAACCGGCTACCAGCGGCTCCAGCTGCGAGATTCGCCGGCGGCAATTCGCAAACTCGCGCCGGAGCTGACCATCGACCTGTCGTCGATCGCCAAGGGCTACGGCGTCGACGTGCTCGCGGAATATCTCGAAACCCTCGGGCTCGACGATTTCCTGGTCGAGGTCGGCGGTGAATTGCGCGCCAGGGGCCTGTCGCACCGGGGCGATCGCTGGCGCATTGCGGTCGAAAAACCGGTTGCCGGCGAACGCTCGGTACAGCGGACGATCGAAATCGACGGGCAGGGGGTCGCGACCTCCGGCGACTACCGGAATTACTTCGAGCAGAACGGAATTCGGTATTCGCATATAATCGACGCCAGCACCGGTAAACCGATCACCCACGCGCTGGCCTCGGTAACGGTGCTGGCCGACACCGCGATGCGGGCGGACGGCTGGGCGACAATGCTGTTGCTGCTGGGCGAGGAAGCGGGCTACGAGCTTGCCCGGCGGCAGGAAATCGCCGCTTATTTCATTGTCTCGCAACCGCCGGGATTCGCGACCCGGGAGACCGCGCCATTCACGCGGTTGACGGGCGGGACGCAGGTATCGGAGCGTCTCTGACGAAGGCTGACATGACGATTTTCATTGCAACATTCCTGATACTCCTGATCGCGGTCGTGGCGATGGCGCTGGGCGTGATACTGTCCAACCGCCGCATCGAGGGCAGTTGCGGCGGACTCGCGTCGCTGGGCATCGAAAAGGCCTGCGATTGCGACAAACCCTGCGCGCGCCGGCGCAAGTTGATGGCGGCAAAACGACGAGAACTGGACGTCGAACGGTGAAACGGGTCGCGCGACTTGCCGCGCGCGTGCGGCGCAACGCGGTTATTCCGGTCATTCAGAGGTAAAGCCAATGTTACATTCACTCAACGTCGGGGATTACATGACCCAATCCATCATGACGTTTCGCCCCGAGCAGGACGTCATCGAGGCGGCCAGAATACTGGCCAAGCGAGGTTTCAGCGGCGCCCCGGTCGTCGACGACAGGGGCAATCTGGCCGGCATTCTGTCCGATACCGACTGCATTCGCGCGATGGTCAAGTTCGGATTCGATCCGGACTGGCGCGGCCTGGTATCCGAGTTCATGTCGCCCAACGTCGAAACCGTCGCCATCGACGACAGTATCCTGGACGTGGCGCAAAGATTTACCGAAAAACGTTTCCGGCGCTACCCGGTGATGGAAGACAATCGCGTGATCGGCGTGATCAGCCGGATCGATGTCCTCAGGGCCCTCGAACGCATCGAGCTATAGTGCCCGCCGGGCGGCACGGGTCAGGGTTCCGGTCGAACGCGACCCGGGCCGTCGCGATGCGACCGCCGTCGGCGGCGCCGGCCGCGTGATCCGCCGACGCCATGCCGCGGCGCTCTCGCAAAGCCGATGAAACTGGTCCATCTCGTGTCCGATCCGCTGGCCGAACCGCTGTCGGTCAACAAACGGGTGGCCGCGCGATTTATCGAAAGCCTGTCGACGGTCGTTGCGGATCTGTCGATCGAAGTGCTCGAGCTCGAGCGGGATCCGCCGCCATTTTACGATCGGGCGCTTTTCCGCTACGTATGGGAACCGGTCGCCGATCCAGGCTATCGTCCGTCGGCGAGTGAACGGTCGGCGGCGCAATACATGCGGCGTCACGCCGAAATCCTGCGGGCCGCCGACCTGCTGCTGGTCTCCGCGCCGGTCTGGAATTACTACTTGCCGGCGGTATTGAAGGCCTGGATCGACCAGGTACTGAGCCCGGGCGAGATGTTCGAATTCGGTGCCGAAGGGCGGGTTCCGCTGCATCGCATTCGCGCGATGGTCAGCGTCATATCGGCCGGTGGCCTGATTTCGGACCAGGGCTACGACCGGAGCCTGTTCCATCTGCTCGAAGCGACCTTCGGGTATGCGGGAATCGACCGCCATCACGAGCTCCTGATCGAGGGCCAGGAACCCGCGCTGTATCCCGACCATGCGCAACGCGAAGCCGAGGCCGCCACGCGTGCCGAACGCCTCGCCGTCGACATCGCGCGGGAGCTTGTCGGCGCCAAAGAGGCCTGACCGTTTGCCGGTTCCCGGGTGTCGAATTACAACCCCAGGCCTCCCGGATGTGATCGAAAGTTGGACTGCGGGACGCGGTGAGCGGAGCGTAATCAACCCCGTCGCCTGTCAAAACAGGAGGACCAACCCATGAGCGATGGAAAATTCAGACGCGTGCTCAAGGCCCGGGAAGTGCTGGCGCTGGCTTTCGGCGCGATGATCGGCTGGGGCTGGGTCGTGCTGACCGGCGGCTGGATCGAATCGGCCGGCTCGCTCGGCGCGATGCTCGCCTTCGTCATCGGCGGCATCGCGGTCGTACTGATCGGCCTGACCTACGCCGAACTCGCGTCGGCGATGCCGCTGACCGGCGGCGAGCACGTCTACAGCCACCGCGCGCTCGGCATGGGCGGTTCGTTTTTCTGCACCTGGGCCATCATTCTCGGCTACGTCTCGGTGGTCGCCTTCGAAGCGGTCGCGCTGCCGACCGTGATCGAACACCTGTTTCCGAACTACAAACTCGGCTACCTCTGGACCGTCGCCGGCTGGGAAGTCTACTTCACCTGGGCGCTGGTCGGCGTAGCCGGCGCAGTGGTCATGACCTGGGTCAACATCCGTGGCATCGAGGCGTCGGCGTTCCTGCAGAAAATCGTCACGCTGATGATCATGGTCGTCGGTATCATGCTCGCGACCGGCGCGTTGTTCAGCGGCGATACGGGTAACCTGGAACCCTTGTTCGACAACGGCATGAAGGGTTTGCTCGCGGTCGTGATCATGACGCCGTTCATGTTCGTCGGCTTCGACGTGATTCCGCAGGCGGCCGAGGAGATCGACCTGCCGTTTCGCCAGATCGGTCGCATCCTCGTTTTGTCCGTGTTCATGGCAGTGGCCTGGTATCTGCTCATGATTCTCGCCGTCGGCCTGATGATGACGCCGGCCGAGACCGCCGCGTCGACATTGGCGACCGCGGACGCAATGAGCGCCGCCTTCGGCGGCGCCTGGGCCGGCAAGCTGCTGGTCATCGCCGGTATCGGCGGGATCCTGACGAGCTGGAACGCGTTTCTCGTCGGTGGCAGCCGCGCGGTCTATGCGATGGCGCACGCGAAGATGCTGCCCGAATTTCTCGGCCGTCTGCACCCGCGCTACAACACGCCGGTCAACGCGATCCTGCTGGTCGGCGGACTGTCGCTGGTCGCGCCGCTGTTCGGCCGCAAGGCGCTGGTCTGGCTGGTCGACGCGGGCGGGCTCGGCATCGTCGTCGCCTACGCCACGGTCGCGGTGTCGTTCCTGGTGCTGCGCCGGCGCGAGCCGGAGATGGACCGCCCGTTCAGGGTCAGACATGGTGAACTGGTCGGCGGCGCCGCGCTGGCCCTGTCGCTCGGCATCGTGCTGCTGTATCTGCCGGGCAGCCCGGCGGCGCTGATCTGGCCGTACGAGTGGGCGATCGTGCTGGTCTGGGTGGTGCTCGGGCTGGCGTTTTACCTGTGGGCGCGCGCGGCGCACGCCGCCGAGGCCGACGCGATCGTCCGGCGCGAACTCGAGACCGGCCGCAGCGACCTTTAGCCAGCGCCGCGGTTCGCGATTGGTTAGTGCGGCGGAATCGAATAGGTGCCGGTGGCGTGAGCGACGATTTCGTCGGCGCTGAAGATCGATACCTCGATCACGGCAAGGCGCTTGCCGAGCTTGATGATATCACCCTTCGCGACGAGGTCGGTATTGGCCGGCTTGCGCAGGAAATTGATGTTCAGGTTGGTCGTCACCGCAAGCTTGATTTCGCCGAGCAGCGACAGCACGACCGCGTACATGCAAACGTCGGCGATCATCATCATGAACGGACCGGCGATCGTGCCGCCGGGGCGCAGGAATTCGTCGCGGTAGGGCAGCACGACCTCGGCCTTGCCGTTTTCGATCGCGCGCAGGCGCATGCCGGTGGTCGCCGCCGACGGCAGCTCGGCCTCGAGGATCGCGTTGAACTGTTCGGTGCTGACCTTGCTCATGGCGCCGCATTTAACACCGCGCGCCCGGGCCGTGCAAGCACGGTCCGGGCGGTGAAGCAAGGAGGGCGCGTCAGCGCCGCGGTGCGGATCAGGAGCGCTTCTTGAGCCAGTCGGCAATGGCCGGCGGCACGGTTTTCTGCGCGGTGCCGCTGACGTAGATGCCGATGTGGCCGCCCGGAAACGACAGCTCGGTGTA
>JBPEYE010000013.1:0-8411 GCA_052030825.1 Gammaproteobacteria bacterium
ATGAGCCCGGCGCAACTCGACGGCCGCTGGATGGTGCGCGTCTCGATCGGCGTCGAAGCGACGACGCGCGCGCACGTCGAGCAACTCTGGGCGCTGCTCCGCCGAACCGCCGAGGAGGTAACCGCATGACCGTCTGGCAAGCCAGCGACGACGGCTACGCCGAACTGTCCGACCACGATGCCTTCGTCAACGGGCCGCCGCACAATACCTTCGCGCGGATGCGCCGCGAAGATCCGCTGGCCTGGTGCGACGGCGGCCAGGACCGGGGTTACTGGTCGCTGACCCGCTACGACGACATCGTCGCGTACAACCGCGACACGAAACTGCTGAGCTCGGCGCGCGGCATCCGCATCGAGGACCAGAGCTACGACGAGTACCTCGCGCGGCGCACCTTCCAGGAAACCGACCCGCCCGAGCACACCCACACGCGCATGCTCGTCGGCAAGGCGTTCTCGAAGCCGGTCATCGCCGGCTACGAGGGCGTCATTCGCGAACTCTGCGACGACATTCTCGACCGCGCGCTTGCGCAGGGCGAGTTCGATGCGGTGCGCGCGATCGCGCGCCAGCTGCCGATGCGCATGCTCGGCCAGATCCTCGGCGTACCGGCCGACGACCTCGACTGGCTCGTGACCAAGGGCGACGAGCTGATCGCCAACACCGATCCCGAGTACAGCCAGGTCGTGCTCGACCGCGACGATACCGACGAGTATCGATTCATGCCGTTTCGCTCGCCGGCCGGCGCCGAGCTGTTCGAATACGCGAAACGCCTGATGCAGGAGAAGCGCGCGCGCGGCGACGACAGCGGCGTGCTGAACCTGATCCTCGCGCCCAACGCGCACGGCGAAGTCATCAGCGACATCGAGTTCCGCAACTTCTTTTGTCTGCTGGTCGCGGCCGGTAACGACACCACCCGCTACTCGCTATCGGCGGCGATGTACGCGCTCGCCACCCGGCCCGAGCTGCTCAAGCAGCTGCAACAGGGCGACGACTCGATCTGGGAGACTGCCGCCGACGAGTTCATCCGCTGGGCGTCGCCGACGATGCATTTCCGCCGCACCGCGACGCGTGACTTCGAGCTCCACGGAAAAACCGTGCGCGAGGGCGACAAGGTGCTGTTCTGGTTCGTCTCGGGCAATCGCGACGAGACCCATTTCGACAACCCCTTCGAGATCGACCTGCGCCGCCAGCCCAACCGTCACCTCGCTTTCGGCCAGGGCGGGCCGCATATCTGCCTCGGCATGTGGCTCGCGCGGCTCGAGGTACGGCTGCTGTTGCAGGAACTGGTCAAGCGCGTAACATCGATCGAGATGACCGGCGATCCCGAGTACCTGCGCTCGAATTTCGTCGGCGGCATCAAGCGCCTGCCGCTCGCGGTGACGCTGAACAACCCGGACCTGTAGAGAGGAGACCCGGCATGGCTAACCAGAGACTGCGCGTGCTGTTCTGCGATCACCTGAACCTCGCCCGCGGCAAGTACCTGCCCGGCGCCTTCGACAAGGGTGGCGAATCCCGTTTTTGCCAGGGCGTTTACGCGCTGACCTACGACAAGGAGTTGCTGCCGGCGCCCTGCTCGACGCTGCTCGAAGGCTTGCCCGACATGGTCGCGCGCTTTGACGGCAACGACATTCGCGCCGGCTGGCACGGCAACGACCGCGTCGTCGTCGCCGACCAGTTCGACAGCGCCGGCGCCGTGTTGCCGGTCTGCGGCCGCGGCCTGTTGAAGCGCACCGTCGCCGAGTGGCAGGCGCTCGGCTACACGCCGAAGATCGGCGTCGAGCTCGAGGCCTACGCCTTCGTCGAGGACGACGAGGGCGGCTGGCAGCCGTACGACACGCCCGGCGCCTTCGTCTACAGCACCGGGCCCTTCACCGACCCGCTCGGCTTTACCGACGCGATCTGGCAGGTCGCCGAGGGTGCCGGTTTCGACGTCGAAATGATCACGTCGGAATTCGACTCGCCGCAGTTCGAATTCACGCTGCGCTTCGACGACGCGGTAAGCGCGATCGACGACGCCTTCCTGTTTCGCCTGCTCGCGCGCGAGGTTGCGCTCGAGCACGGCGTGCTGCTGACCTTCATGCCGAAACCAATCGAAAATTTGAGCGGCTCCGGCGTGCACTTCAATTTCAGCCTGTGGAACGCGTCCGGCGACAACGCGATCGGCGATGCCAGAGCCGACGACAGGCTGTCCGACCTCGGCCGCGCCTGCGTCGCCGGCCTGATGCATCATCATCGCGGTCTCGCCGCGCTGCTCGCGCCGACGGTCAACTCCTACCAGCGGCTCGAGCCGGCGAGCCTGTCGGGGTACTGGCGCAACTGGGGCGCCGACCATCGCGGCGTGACCACGCGCATCACCAGCGAGACCGGTGCTCACGCGCGGATCGAGCACCGCATGGCCGACGGCGGCGCCAATCCGTACACCGCCGCCGCCGCGGTGCTGCAGGCGGCGCGGCTCGGGTTCGAAAAGCAATACCCCCTGCCGCCGGCCGAAACCGCCGATTGCCTCGAAAATCACGACGCCGAGGATGGCGTGCCCGACGATCTCGCCGCGGCGCTCGCCGAACTCGAGGCCGATACCGACCTGGTCGCGGCGGTCGGCGAAGACCTGGTCGGCAATCTCGCGATGATCAAGCGCGACGAAATCGAAAAGACAGCGAAGCTGAAAAAGGATACATTACGCGACTTTTACATCCATTATCTGTAAATTCGAAATATGGCGAAGATCACCTGGAAAATGGCGGACGGCAGCGAAATCAGCGCCGAGGTCAAGGACGGATTGAACCTGATGGAAGCCGCCACCGCCAACAACGTGCCCCACATCGAGGGCGAGTGCGGCGGTTGCCTGTCGTGCGCGACCTGCCACGTGTTCGTCGAACCCGAGTGGTACGACCGGACCGGCGAGGTCGACGAGATCGAGGACACGATGCTCGAGATGACCGACGTCGAGCGCGAGGACAACAGCCGCCTGTCGTGCCAGATCGTCGCTTCACCCGAGCTCGACGGGCTGGTGCTCCACGTGCCGGAACCCGAGTAAGCCGATGGCCGCGCCGATCGTCATCGTCGGTGCGGGCCAGGCCGCGGCCTCGCTGGTCGCGCGCCACGTCGCGCTGGAAAGCCCGCAACCGCTGTTGTTGATCGGCGAAGAGCCGCACCCACCCTACCAGCGCCCGCCATTGTCGAAGAAGTACCTGCTCGGCCAGCTCGAGCGCGAACGCCTGTTCATACGGCCGCGCGACTGGTACGCCGACAACGGCGTCGACGTCCGTTTCGAGACGCGCGTCGCCGAAATTCGGCCCGACTCGCGTACCGTCGTCACCGCGGACGACGAAGCCATCGCCTACGACAAGCTCGTGTTGTGCACCGGGGCGCACGCGCGCGCGCTGCCCGCCGCCATCGGCGGCGATCTCGCCGGGGTCTACCTGCTGCGCACGATCGACGACATCGACCGGATGACGCCGGAATTTCGTCCCGGCCGCAAACTGCTGATCGTCGGCGGCGGCTATATCGGCCTCGAAGCCGCCGCGTCGGCGCGCACGCTCGGACTCGAAGTCTGCGTGATCGAGATGGCCGAGCGCATCATGCAGCGCGTCGCCGCCGCCGAAACCTCGGAGTACTTTTGCCAACTGCACGGCAACCATGGCGTCGAAATCCGCGAGGCGACCGCGCTCGGAAAATTGCGCTCGGCGAACGGCCGCGTCAGCAGCGCCGAGCTCGAAACGGGTGAGACGGTCGACGCCGACCTCGTGCTGATCGGCATCGGTGCGGCGCCGAACGTCGCGCTCGCCGAGGCCGCCGGGCTCGCCTGCGACAACGGCATCGCGGTCGACGCGCAGTGTCGAACCGCCGACGAACACATCTTTGCCGCCGGCGACTGCGCAAGCTTCGCGCGTGACGGCGCGCGCCTGCGCCTCGAGTCGGTGCAAAACGCCGCCGACCAGGGCGACCTGGTCGCGCGCGTGCTCGCCGGCGAGGATGCAACCTACGACGCGCTACCGTGGTTCTGGTCGGACCAGTACGATTGCCGGCTGCAAATCGTCGGCCTCAACCACGGTTTCGATCGCACCGTGCGCCGCGTCACCGACGCGCGCTGCGTGTCGATCTGGTATTACGCCGGCGATCGCCTGCTCGCGATCGACGCGATGAACGACCCCAAAGCCTACGCCTTCGGCCGTATGATCATCGAGGCCGGCAAGCACCCGCCGCCCGAGCAGATCGCCGACCCCGCCACCGACCTAAAAGCCATCGCCAAGTCCTGATACCTGTTTTACTGCGTCATTGCGAGCGTAGCGAAGCAATATTCCCGGTATCGGGCAAGTCCAGGGAGGTTGCTTCGTCGGCTGCGCCTCCTCGCAATGACCTGCCAATTATCACTACCGCGGGCGCAGCGAATGGATCTCCCGATACCTGCCGTCATTGCGGGCGCAGCGAAGCAATCTCCGGGGATCGGGCAAGTCCAAAGAGGTTGCTTCGTCGCGCGCAGCCTCAGGCCGCGCGCTTCTCGCAATGACCTGCAACGGCCGGAAAAATGGGCTAACGGGGAATGAGAGCGATTACGATGTCGTTATCGTGTCGGGCAAGCCGGTGGCTGAGGTTGATATAGGCTTCGAAGCGTTCCCTGATGTTGCGCACGTAGTTGACCGGCTCGCTGCCGTTGACGTAGCCGTGGCGCGCCCGGCTCGCGTACTTTTGTTTCGACAGCAGCAGCATCGCCTTTTCGACCTGGTCGAACCAGCGATCCGGGTCGAGGCCGAGCTGCCTGGCCAGCCGGCGCGCGTCCTGCACGTGGCCGGCGCCGGCGTTGTAGGCCGCGAGCGTGAACCAGAGCCGCTCGGACAGCGGCAGGTCGGCATCGAAACGGTCACGCAACCAGTCGAGATAGCGGATGCCGCCGCGGATGCTCGCGGCCGGATCGGTGATGTCCTCGACGCCCATCGCGCGCGCCGTGCGCGGCATCAGCTGCATCAGGCCGAGCGCACCGAGGTGCGAACGCGCCTTCGGGTTGAAGCGGCTTTCCTGGTACATCAACGCGGTCACGAGGCGCCAGTCGAAACCGTAGCGGCTGGCGTATTTGCGCACGATCTTGTCGTACGGCGAAATCTGGCCATTGAGCGGGTCGATTACGCGCCCGCGCGCGAGTCGCTGAATCGAACGCGCGTTCTTGAAGTACTTGCGGTAGGTGACGTTGTAGTACTCGCCACGGTAGATGCGCTCGACGAATTCGTCGAGTGCCGCCCTGAGACCGGGGTTAGTCGCGCGCAACGCGATTGCGTGCGGTACCGCTTCGTCGAGCGCGTACGCGGAGCGGACCGGAATGCCCTTGGCAAGCTCGAGATCGAGCAGGTGCTCATCGGCCATCGTCGCCTTGTACCGGCCGCGTGAAACCAGTTCGATCAGTTCCTCGGTTTCGGTCGCGTCGTCGGTCGCGCGCAGGACGAAGCCAGCGCCATCCTGCTGCAATGCCGCCAGCCGCTCCCAGTAGCGACTGTGATGGCGCACGAAGATCGTCCGGTAGGCAAGATCCTCGAGCGAATCGGCCGGATCGTCGCGGTGCACCACGATGTGCTGCCGCGCGTAGTGATAGGCTCGCGAGTAGTCGATGCCGAGACGCCGCTCGGCGTCGTCGGGTTCGAGAAAGCCCATCGCGATGTCGGCCCGTCCCTCGAGCAACCACGACGTCAACTCGCGGTGGCTCGGCGGCACGATGATCTCGAGCCGCAGGCCGTGGTATTCGGCAAACTCGCGCGCGAGGTCATACTCGAATCCCATCAACTCGCCGCGATAGATGAAGTACGAGGCCGCGTTGTTGCGCAACAGCACGCGCAGCACGCGACGTTGCCTGATCGCATCGAAATCTCCGTCGAAGCGCAGCTCGCGGTCGGCGGTCGCATGCTCGAGCTGCAGGTAGGTATTGATTTCGCTCAGCAGCCGCAGCGCGGTCTTGCGCACGCCCCAGGCGATATCGCGCTGGCTCGAGAAATTGACCGCGACCCGAAAATCGTCGCGATACGCCTGATAGACCTCGACCAGGTTACTGTCGAGCACGGTGGCGTCGACCTCGCCGGCGGCGATCCGGTCGAGTACGTCCTCGATCTGAACGCCGTCGGACGACTCGAGGATCTCGATGTTCGGGTACTTGTTGTCTTTCAACCAGACCAGCGCGTGCCAGAAGGTCGAGTCGCGCGCGACCATCACCTTGCGCCCGTCGAGATCGCTTACCTGCTGAATTGCCTCGTTGTCCTGCGCCACGACGACCTGTTCGCGAACATGATCGACCGGCACCGAAAACGCGATCCGGCGCAGGCGAAAATCGGTGATCGTCAGGTTGTCGACGATGATATCGCCGCGGCCGGATTCGAGTGCCGGAATCAGGTCGGCAAAGTTGTCGACGATGACGAGTTCCGGGGTCAGCCCGTGCGACAGCGCGAACGCCTCGGCGACGCGCTGCTGTTCGGCCAGCGGCGAACGCCGGCGCGGCAGGTAGGATTCGGCGGTGAAATCGCGCGTCAGCAAAATGCGCAGCTTGCCCTGGCGCAATATGCCGTCGAAATCACCGGTGAAGACCTGCGCCTCGTCGAGGCTGCTGTAGCTGCGATTGATGAAGGCCGCTCCGGGCGAGGTCCACAGCAGGGCCACGGCAGCGAGCAGCCAGCCGATCGCGATCGGCCCCCACCTGCCGGTGCAGCTGTCTCGTGTCATCGAAATCACCCCTCGAACCCGAAATCATCATAGCAACAAGCCGCCCGCGTACCCAAATCCGAATCACGGCATCGCGGCCTCTGCCGGGCCGCGGACGCTTGCGCCCGGGCGATCGATCGCCGCCGAAACCGTCGCTCAGTCCGGGTAGTCGATCGCCCCGATGCAATACGTCATTCGGCCGCGCGGGACGTCGACCTCGACCTCGTCGCCGAGTTCACGCTTGAGCAGCGAGCGCGCGAGCGGCGAATCGACGCTGATGTAGTGTGGCTCGCGATCGAACTCGTCCGGGCCGACGATGCGGTAGCGCACCTGCGCGCCGGCCTCGTCCTCGAGTTCGACCTCGGCACCGAAGAAAACCTGCTCGCGGTTGGACGGCTTGTCGGCGACGACCCTGAGCTCGGGCAAGCGTTTTTGCAGGTAGCGAATGCGCCGGTCGAGTTCGCGCAGTTCCTTCTTGCGATAGATGTACTCGGCGTTCTCGGAGCGATCGCCCTCGGCCGCGGCCGCGGCCAGCGCGCTGACGACTTCGCGCCGGCGCTGCCAGATTTCCTTTTGCTCGGTCTCGAGCCGGCGCATACCGGACGGCGTAATGTACGGCGACTTTTTCGCTTCGGGCGGGCGGTAGCGGCTCATCGGCGGCAGCGACGGCGGGTCAGATCCGGAACTGCGAGATTTGCACCTCGGTTCCGTAGTCGGCGTAGTCGCCGTCGGTGCGCCGGCCGCGGAACTCGGCCCAGCGAATCTCGCGATAGCGCGGCGGGTGCCGCTCGTCGACGACGCTCGGCAGCGGCGCGACGCGGCAGTCGGCGGCCGGGTTGAAGAAGAACGGGATGCTGTAGCGGTCGCGTTCATCCATCGCCAGCACGCGGTGGATTGCGGCGCGATAAATGTCATTCGACCAGACCTGCATCATGTCGCCGGTATTGATCACGAAAGCCTCGTCGACCACCGGGATGTCGTACCAGAAGCCGTCCCGGTAAACCTGCAGGCCGCTGACGCCGTCCTGCAGCAACACGGTCAGCGCGCCGGCATCGGTGTGGTGGTGGACGCCGAGATCGGCGACCGGCCGATGCGCGATATCGAGCCCGCTCAGCGGGTCGGCGACCGGATAATAGTTCAGGCGAACGAAGCCGGTGTGGTGTTCGGCGAAGTCGCGGCGCATGAAGTCGCCGGGCAGGTCGAGACCGAGACAGAGGCCCTCGAGCAATTCGAGCGACAGCCGCGTGCACGCGTCGAGGTAGGCGAGCATCGTCGCGCGAAACGCGGGTCTCGCGGCCGGCCAGCGGTTCTGCTGGCGGTAGATCGGGTCGACGCCGTCGCGGGTGAAATCGAAGACCTCCTTGCGGTCGCGCTGGTTCTTGGTCAGCTCGTTGTTGTAGAAGCCCCACGGGTTGGCCTTGTCGCGCACGATCGCGAGCTTGTCCGACGTCGCCTGATCGAAGAACCACCGGGTTTCGGCCCAGACTTCGGCGATCTGCGCGGCGTCGACGCCATGATCGACGACCTGGAAAAAGCCCCAGTCACGGCAGGCCGCGGCGATTTGCGCGATCGCCGCTCGCGCCGCCGCCGATTTCGGGTCGCGCCGCAAGCCGCCGATATCGATGACCGGCACCTGCTCGCGCACGGTTGCGGCATCGGCAACCGGGTGTAAATCGATGTTTTGCGCGTCGGGAATCATGCTCTTCGGACCGCAGGTCACGGGCGCCGGCGGGCGCATC
>JBPEYE010000130.1:0-2647 GCA_052030825.1 Gammaproteobacteria bacterium
CGCGTCGCCGGCATGCAGGTCTCCGAGGTCTCCGCGCTCGTCATCGTCGCGCTGGAACTGGTGCTCGGTATCTTCATGTTCGAGGCCATCGGCGTAACGCATACCTTTCCGCAGATTTCGAACATGACCAGCGGCAAGCGCAAAATCATCCTGTTCGGTTGCCTGCTCGGCCTGCTGTTCCTGTCGAGCGTCGAGGCGTCGCTGGCAATCCTGCGCGAGCATCTCGCCGAAGCCAAGACCGCGCTCGACATCAGCCTTGCCGGCGAGTCGGCCGCGAGCGCCCAGAACGCCAATTCGCAGATCACCGTGATCGGCCAGGCGGCACTCGGATTCGTGCTGCCGTGGATCCTGGCGGTCATCGCGATTCCGCTCGAGATGTTCATCGAGGCCAGCCAGCATGCGTTCGCGCGTTTCTACACGATTCTGATCACGCTGCTGTGCCACCTGTCCACCGCGTTGGCCTACCTGATCGAGGGACTGTTCAAGATCCTCATCCACGTGTTCGACATCTACATCATCATTCCGGTGCAGATCGCGAGCCTGTTCAACGGCAAGGTCGGCGGCAAGAGCGTCAAAGCGAGCTAAACGAGGAATTCGAGATGAACAAGAAAATCAAAACCGGCATGCTCGCGCTGGCCCTGGCGGCCGGCGCGGCAGGCTGCAGCGACAGCAAGGACTTCGAAACCTCGTACTGCGCGCTGATCGATATTTCCGGCACCTACGCGGGCGAGAAAAGCACCGTCGTCAACACGGTCAAGGCCGGTATCGTGCCGCAAATGATCCCCGGCGACAGCCTGTTCTTCGTCATGATCGATTCCAACAGCTACTCCGAGGACAACCTCGTCACCAAGCTGACGCTCGACTACCGCCCGACCAAGGCCAACAGCCAGAAGCTCGCTGTCGCGCAAAAGCTCGATGAGTTCGGCCGCGGCAAGGCGCGTTCGAAAATGACCGACATCAGTGGCGCGATGATGCTGTGTGCCGATTATCTCAAGGCAACCGGTTCCGGGACCCAGGTCATGTTCGTGTTCAGCGACATGAACGAGGAATTGCCGGCCGGCGTCAAGCGCAAGTTCGCCGAGGACGAGTTCGAAGGCATCGACATCGTCGCGATGAACATCATCAAACTCAACAAGGACAGCAACAACCCGGAGATCTACCGCAAGCGCCTCGACAAGTGGAGCAGCCGTACGACCGCCTCCGGCGCGCGTAGCTGGAACACGCTGATCGACGCGACCAAGATCCCGGAATATATCCATCAGGTCAAATCCTGAATCGCGCGATCCCGATTTTCCTCTTGTTGCTAGCCCCGCCCCGGCGGGGCTTTTTTTTGGTGGCCCCGGCGCGCGCCCGCAGCGTCCGTCGCCGTTGCGCTTGACCTGTGAGTAACGCACAGGTTGTAGCGTATAATGCCGACATCGACGAAAACCCGGATTATCCGATGCTGACGGTCAATGAACTTGCCATCCGCGCCGACGCGCCGGCGCACGTCGTGCGCTACTACACGCGCATCGGCCTGCTGCAACCCGCCGCGCAGCGCGATAACGGTTACCGCCTATATGCGCCGAAGGACGCGTCGCGGCTGCGCTTCATTCGTCAGGCGAAGCGCCTCGGCTTCACCCTCAAAGAAATCGACGAAATCGTTCGCCACGCCGACGACGGCGAATCGCCGTGCGCCGACGTGCGCCGCATCATCCAGCAGCACATTGCCGAGACCCGGGCAAAGATCGACGAAATGCAGCGCCTGCAAAGCCGCATGGAACAGGCGCTCGAGCAGTGGAAATCGATGCCCGACGGGGTGCCCGACGGTCACAGCGTATGTCACCTGATCGAATCCCTCGATGCCGAAGACAGGCCTTAAGACCTTGAGCGATCAGCCATGAATGACGCCCACAACCCCGATGACGATGTCGCGCCGGTCGACGATTCCCTGATCGACCCGGTCTGCGGCATGACCGTCGCCGCCGACGGCGAGCATCGCCACGCGCACGACGGCGTCGAATACCGTTTTTGCAGCAGTCATTGCTTCGCCAAGTTCAGCGCCAACCCGGCGCACTACCTCGGCCCCGGTCCGAATATCGACCCGGTCTGCGGCATGACCGTCGCCGCCGACAGCCCGCACCGGCTGGTGCACAACGGCATCGAGTTCCGATTTTGCTGCGCGCCTTGCCGCGACAAGTTCGACGGCGACCCGGCGCGCTACCTCGAGGGCCGCGACGAGCCGGAGGTCATCGAGGGCGCGATGTACACCTGCCCGATGGATCCCGAAATCGTGCAGGATCATCCCGGCAGCTGCCCGATCTGCGGCATGGCGCTCGAGCCGATGGGCGTGCCGCTGCCGGCGACGCGCGTCGAGTACACCTGCCCGATGCACCCCGAAATCGTGCAGGACGAACCGGGCAACTGCCCGAAGTGCGGCATGGCGCTCGAGCCGCGCACGGTCGAGGTCGAGGAGAAGAACGAAGAACTGATCGACATGAGCCGACGCTTGCTCGTTGGCGCCGCGCTGTCGCTGCCGGTGTTCGTGCTCGCAATGCTGGCCGATATGGCGCCCGGCCTGCTGCCCGACAACTGGTCGATGCCGGCAATCCAGTGGGTCCAGTTCGGGCTCGCGACCCCGGTCGTACTGTGGTGCGGCTGGCCGTTC
>JBPEYE010000131.1:0-17265 GCA_052030825.1 Gammaproteobacteria bacterium
GTCAACATCCTGATCGCGGTGCCTGCGGTCTGGATCAGCAATCCGCTGACGATGCCGCCGCTGTTCTTTTTCTGTTATCTCGTCGGCGTCGAGCTGCTCGATCTCGAACCCGCGCGCTTCACTTTCGAACTGAGCTTCAACTGGCTGTTGAACGAATTGCTCGCGATCTGGCAACCGTTTTTGCTCGGTTGCCTGGTGGTCGGGGCCGTATCGGCGCTGGCATCCTATGTGTTGATCCGTATCCTCTGGCGCCTGCATATCATCAGTCACATTCGCGATCGCGCGCAGCGCTTGCACAATCGGCGCCGCAGGCTACCGCCGCCGGACCGCTCGTGAGCCTGTTCTGGATCATCCTCGTTACCGTGACCGGCGTCGGCGCCGGAACCGGCCTGTGCCTGTGGCTGATGTGGCACGCGCACGAAGTCGAAACCAGCGCGTGGATTTTCGAGCACATCCTGTGCCCGATCGTGCGCATCCTGGTGCTGTTGCTGATCGTCAGCCAGATTTACCCGGCGATTGCCGACGGCGGCTCGAGCCTCGATTTCTGGCGCGTGCTCGCGCGCCAGGGGCAGTTCAATCACCTCGTCAACCTGCTGTTCTTCGGCGGCCTGGCACTGTCGTTCATTCCGCTGCTGAGCCACCCGGTCATCGCGCTGCCGGTGCAAAGCCTGTTCACCGTCGCGGTCGTATTCCACTGGCAGCACGCCGCGAGCGGCATCGATATCTCGCTGCTACCGTCGTTGGCGACCGCGCTCAAGATCCTGGTCTACATGACGCTGGCCTACTTCGCCACCCGCGAGATCAGCGCGCCGCTGGCGCGCTGGCTCGACCGCCGATTCGCGATCGACGGCTCGATCCGCCTGGTCGCCGACGCGATTTACCTGCTCCTGCAAATCCCCGTCATCCTGATTTACGCCGGCTTCCTCAAATCCCAGCTGGCCTAAAGCCCGCATCACGCACTGACGGGGACAGGTTCCGAATTCCCGAGCCGACCGACGACCTCGCCAACCGAGGAGGATTACGTCGAGTACCTCGCGCCGGGGAATTCGGTACCTGTCCCCCTCGAAGCCAGCGAATGCGGCCCCGATCTTGCCCGACCCCGGTTACCGCAGACTCAACCCTCCGCCGTCAGCACCCCGTCCTGCATCCGCCAGCGGTGCTGCATGCGCGCGGCGATGTCGAGATCGTGGGTCACGACCACGAGCGCGGTGTCGAGTTCGCGATTGAGCGTGAGCATCAGTTCGAGCATCTGGTTCGCGGTCTGCCGGTCGAGGTTGCCGGTCGGCTCGTCGGCAAGCAGGCAGTCGGGACGGGTCACGAGCGCTCGCGCGAGCGCGACGCGTTGACGTTCGCCGCCGGACAGTTCGCCGGGTTTGTGCGCGGCGCGCGCGTCGAGACCGACCCGGGTCAGCCAGTCGCGCGCGGTCGCGGTGGCGTCACGCACCGGCGCGCGCCGCACGCGCAGCGGCAGCGCAATATTCTCGAGCGCACTGAACTCGGGCAGCAGGTGGTGGAACTGGTAGATGAAACCCAGATGGCGATTACGCAGCTGGCCGAGCTCGGTTTCCGACAGCCGCGCGAGCGGCCGACCGGCGACCTGGATATCGCCGCGAGTCACGTGGTCGAGCCCACCGAGCAAATGCATCAGCGTCGATTTGCCGGCGCCGGAAGCACCGAGTATCGCGTGGCTCTCGCCGGCGCCGACGTGAAAATCGACCCCCTTGAGAACCTCGACGTCGAGCTTGCCCTGGCGAAAGATCTTGTGGACATCGCTCGCCTCGATGACGCTCCCGCTCATTGCCAGCGTCCCCCTACTCGTAGCGCAGCGCTTCGGCGGGACGCGTCTTCGACGCGCGCAGCGCCGGGTAGAGCGTCGCCAGGATCGACAGGCTGAAGGACAGGATCGCGATGCGCACGACGTCCGATTGCTTCATCTCCGATGGCAGGTCGGTGATCGGGTAAACCCCGCGCGGCAGAAACTGGGTCTGGAAGAACTGCTCGAGCGCCGGCACGATCACGTCGACGTGGGACGCAACGACAATTCCGCCGACGAGCCCGGCCAGGGTGCCAATCAGCCCGATCAGCGTGCCCTGCACCATGAACACCCACATGATCGACAGCGGCGACATGCCCAGCGTGCGCAGGATCGCGATGTCGGCCTGCTTGTCCGTGACTACCATTACCAGCGTCGATACGATGTTGAATGCGGCCACCGCGACGATCAGCGACAGGATGATGAACATGACCGTTTTCTCGGTGCGAACCGCCTTGAAGTAATTGCTGTGTCGCAGGGTCCAGTCCGAGACCCAGTACTCGAGCCCCAGGCTTTGCTTCAGCTCATGACGCACCAGCGGCGCAAGATCGAGATCCTCGAGCTTGAGGCGTAAGCCGCTGACGCCGTTGTCGAGGCGGAACAGCCGGCTGGCGTCCTCGGTGTGAATGATCGCGCTGGAGCGATCGTACTCGTAGACACCGATTTCGAATACGCCGACGACCCTGAACCGCCGCAGGCGCGGCAGGAATCCCAGTGGCGAGGCGGTCGCCTGCGGCGTGATCATCGTAATGCGGTCGCCGGGCACGACGTCCAGGGCATTGGCGAGACCGCTGCCGAGGACGATGCCGTACTCGCCGGGAACGAGGTCGGTCAGCGCACCGAAGCGCATGTGCCGGTGGATGTCCGATACGTCGTCCTCGAGCGTCGGATCGATGCCGCGAATCAGCGCGCCGCTGACCGTCGAGCGGTTCGACAGCATCGCCTCGGCCTCGGTATAGGGCGCGGCGCCGGTCACCGACGGATGCTCGAGCGCCCGCTCGCGCAATTCGCGCCAATCGACCAGCGGGCCGCCAAAAGCGGAAACCGTCACGTGCGAAACCATCCCGAGAATTCGACCGCGGAGTTCGTTTTCGAAGCCATTCATGACCGACAGCACGACGATCAGCGCGGTCACGCCGAGGGCGATGCCGATCATCGAAATCAGCGAAATAAAGGAAATGAAATGATTGCGCCGCTTGGCCCGCGTATAGCGCAATCCCACGTAGAATTCGAGGGGTAAATTCATGCCGCGGATTAAACCATGAATACCCCCCGGTCACCACCGCGACGCGTACTTGTGTCGCCTCCGGGGCATGCTATAGTTACAGCCAACGTCTTTGAGGAGACTGAGCCAATGCGTAACGGATTTTCATTGCTGCTGATCGGCCTCTGCCTTGCGCTCGGACCCGCGCACGCGGGCGACGTGCTGACCATTCCGGGGCACGTTCCGGTGGCGCAAAAGCAGATCGTGCCGAGGCGCGGCATCAGCATGGACAGGGTGCTCGAACAGTTCGGTGAACCCGACGAGCGCCGCGGCCCGGTCGGCGAACCGCCGATTACCGAGTGGAACTACGGTTCGTTTCGAGTCTATTTCGAACACAATCTCGTCCTGCACACGGTCGACCTGAATACTTTGATCCTGCCGCGCTAGAACCGCGGCACCAAAGCGCGGTCAAAGCGGTACGCGCGATATAACCATAAACCAGAGGAAGACATCGGAGTTGCCACGATGAAAACAAGAACCCTGCTCGTCGGTCACCTGACCGCATTGCTGGTGCTGGCCGCACCGGGCCTGTGGGCCGCGGAGGTCAATATAACGCCGGAAATCGAAAGCGTTACGGTCAAGCATGGCGACAAGGAAGTCGTGATCATGCGCAACCAGAACCAGAAAAACACGGTCAATCCGGCATTTGCGAAAACTTCGCGTAAGTGCCCGCCGTTTTGCATCCAGCCATCGACCCTCGCCCCCGGCGTCGAGACCATCGCCGAACTCGAAGTGCTCGAGTACCTCAAGCGCATGAGCGAAGGTGACGATTCGATCCTGGTGATCGATTCGCGCACGCCGGACTGGGTCGCCAAGGGCACCATTCCCGGCGCGATCAACATCCCGTGGACGAGCCTGAACCCGGCGCGCGGCGCGGACCCGATCTCGATCGGCGAAATCCTCGAAGGTCAGTTTAACGCGCGCAACCTGGAAGGCCTGTGGGATTACCGCGACGCCCGGTTGCTGGTGATGTTCTGCAACGGCATGTGGTGCGGGCAGTCGCCCAACAACATCCAGAACCTGCTGACCTTCGGCTATCCCGCGCACAAGATCAAGTGGTATCGCGGCGGCATGCAGAACTGGGAAATTCTCGGCCTGTCGACTGCCAAACCGGTACAGGAGTAAGCCGTCGCCGGCAGCGGTACCAGGCGATTTCTCGCCACGCCGGCGCCCTCGATCGCGCAACCCCTCAGGATCGGTCAGCTCTACGGCTCGAGCCGCAGCCTGTTGCTGGCCGAACAGGTCGCCGATCATGAAGGGCTCGCGGTCGTCGCCTGCCGGGACATGGCCGATGCCGAGCAGCTCGAACGCGAAATTCGCTTTTTCAGCCCCGAGCCGCCGTCGGTTTACCGGTTTCCCGATCTCGAGACCCTGCCCTACGACCAGTTTTCACCGCACCAGGACATCGTCTCCGAGCGCATTCGCTGCCTCGCGACGATCGGCGCCGCGACCCGCGGCCTGCTGATCCTGTCGATCGGCACGCTGCTGCAAAAAGTCACTCCGCCCGAGTTCATCGCGCCGCGTAGCTTTTGCCTGGCGACCGGTGACCGGGTCGACCCGGGCGCGCTACGCGAACGGCTCGCGCAGCTCGGCTACCGCGCGGTCGCCCAGGTCGAGGAACACGGCGAGTACAGCGCGCGCGGCTCGATTCTGGATCTCTACCCGATGGGCAGCAGGCTGCCGTACCGCATCGATTATTTCGACGACGAAGTCGAAACGATTCGCAGTTTCGATCCCGAGACCCAGCTGTCGATCGAAAAACTCGAGCGCATCGACCTGTTGCCGGCGCAGGAGTATCCGCTCGACGAGGACGGCATCAAGCGCTTCCGCCTGCGGTTTCGAGAAACCTTTGCAATCGATCCGAATACCTGTCCGGTTTACGTCGACATCTCCGAGGGTCGCTCGTCGCCCGGCGTCGAGTACTACCTGCCGCTGTTTTTCGACCGCCTCGTCAGCCTGTTCGATTACCTGCCGGCGAACAGCCTGTTGCTGATCGACGACGCGGCGCCGGCGCAAGCCGCAGCCTTCGCCGAGCAGATCGAAAGTCGTTACCAGGCGCGGCGTCACAATCCCGAGTGGCCGTTGCTACCGCCGGTCGACCTGTTTCTCGATCCGGCGACGCTCGCCGCGCGCTGTGGCGAGTTTGCCTGTCTATACTTCTCTGAATTCAAGCAGGATGGAGCCGGCGCGATCGATTGCGACACGCAGCCGATTCCGCAGCTGACCCTGCAACCGCACGCCGCGACGCCCGACCAGGCACTGCGCGATTTCATCGAGAAACCCCAGTTCGACAAAATCCTGTTCAGCGCCGATTCCCCCGGCCGGCGCGAGTTCCTCCTCGACCTGCTGCGCCAGTACGGGCTCTATCCCAGCCCGGTAGACGGGTGGAGCGAGTTCCTCGAGCGCGACGACGGACGCTACTTCGTGACCGCATCGCCGCTCGAGCACGGCATGACGCTGGCCGGCCACGGGCTCGCAATCATTGCCGAGAACCAGCTGTTCGGCGAGCGCGCGGTGCAGCGCCGGCGCCGCAAATATCGCCGCACGCGCGACGCCGAGGCAACCATCCAGAGCCTCGCCGACCTGCATCCCGGCGCACCGGTCGTGCACGAAGACCACGGCGTCGGGCGCTATCGCGGCCTCAAGACGTTGAACGTCGGCGGTATCGAGACCGAATTTCTGGCGATCGAGTATGCCGGCGAGGACAAGCTCTACGTGCCGGTGTCATCGCTGCACCTGATCAGTCGCTATGCCGGCGCGAGCGAGGATAACGCGCCGCTGCATCGGCTCGGCGGTGACGGCTGGGCCCGTTCACGCAAGAAAGCGCAGGAGAAAATCTATGACGTCGCGGTCGAGCTGCTCGATATCCAGGCGCGTCGCGCGGCGCGTGAGGGATTTGCCCACGAGGTCACGCTCGACGAGTACTACCAGTTCGCCAACGAGTTTCCGTTCGAAGAAACGCCCGACCAGCAGGCCGCAATCGAGGCGGTCATTGCCGACATGCGCGCGCCCCAACCGATGGACCGCATCGTTTGCGGCGACGTCGGCTTCGGCAAGACCGAGGTCTGCATGCGCGCCGCTTTCATCGCCGCAAGCGCCGGCTCGCAGGTCGCCGTGCTGGTACCGACGACGCTGCTCGCACAGCAGCACTACCAGAACTTCCTCGACCGCTTTGCCGAATGGCCCATCCGAATCACCCAGCTTTCGCGATTTACCGCGCGCCGCGCGCTCGAACAGGCACTCGACGAAATCAGGGCCGGCAAGATCGACATCGTCATCGGCACCCACAAGCTGCTGTCCGACGAAATCGAATATCGCCAGCTCGGCCTCGTCATCATCGACGAGGAACACCGCTTCGGCGTGCGTCACAAGGAAAAGCTCAAGGCGTTGCGCGCCAACGTCGACCTGTTGACGATGACCGCGACACCCATCCCGCGCACGCTCAACATGTCGCTCGCGGGGATGCGCGACCTGTCGATCATCGCCACGCCGCCAATGGAACGGCACGCGATCAAGACCTTCGTTTCGCGCTGGAACCGCGATACGATCATCGAGGGCTGCCAGCGCGAGCTCAAACGCGGCGGGCAGATCTACTTCCTCCACAACGAAATTCGCAGCATCGACAAAACCGCCAAGGAAGTGCAACAAATGGTGCCACAGTCGCGTATCGGCATCGTCCACGGACGCATGAAGGAAAAGGATCTCGAGCGCGTCATGCTCGACTTCTACCATCACCGCTGCAACCTGCTGGTGTGCACGACGATCATCGAGAGCGGTATCGACGTGCCGACCGCGAACACCATATTCATCAACCGCGCCGACAAGCTCGGCCTCGCCCAGCTACACCAGATTCGCGGTCGCGTCGGCCGTTCCCACCACCGTGCCTACGCCTACCTGATCGTGCCGCCGGAGCGATCGATCACGCCCGAGGCGAAGAAGCGGCTGCTGGCAATCGAGTCGCTCGAGGATCTGGGCGTGGGTTTCACGCTCGCGACGCACGATCTCGAAATTCGCGGCGCCGGGGAGATTCTCGGCGAGGAGCAAAGCGGACAGATCGCCGAGATCGGCTTTACCCTGTATGCCGAGCTGCTCGAACGCGCGGTCCAGTCACTGAAGTCGGACCTGCCGATCGATTTCGAACGCCCGGTAATGCGCGCGTCCGAGGTCGATTTCCACGTGCCCGCCCTGCTCCCGGAAAGTTACATGCCCGACATTCATCGCCGCCTGATCGAATACAAGCGCATCGCATCGGCGCCCGACACGGCGAGCCTCGACCAGATCCAGATCGAGCTCATCGACCGCTACGGCCTGCTGCCCGACCCGGCCAGGCACCTGTTCCGGATTACCGAGATCAAGCTCAAGACCGTCACTCTCGGCATCGACAAGATCGACATCGGCGACCAGCACGGCAAACTGGTGTTCAACCCGAGCCCCAATATCGACCCGATGCGCATCATCGAGCTGATTCAGCGGGACAGTGAACTTTATCGCTTTGACGGTAAACAGACCTTGCGTATCGTTTGCCAAAGTGTTGAACTTGAAGATCGTTTCAGGCAGGTCGAAAACCTCCTCGATTATCTGGGAAACGCATGAACAATCGCTCGAACCTCGGATTCGGAATTCTGCTCGCGGCGCTTGCGTCGGCGCCGGCCTGGGCCCAGGACGACGACGCCGACGTCGCCAAGCCGGTACCCCGCTACGACATCGAAATCGTCGTCTTCAAGAATCTGCAGGTACCGCGCAGCCGCGAGTTCGTGTTGCCGTTAACCGCGCCGGCTCGCGACGAGCGCATGCTCGATTTGTCCTCGTCCGAAAGCGTTTCCGCGGCTGCCGAACTGGACTACGAAGTTTTGCCGAGCAGCGAATATCGCCTGGTCGAAGAAGTTGCGCGCCTGGTCGAATCGCCGCGCTACGAATTGTTGCTGCACACCGCCTGGCGGCAGCCCGGGCTGGAGCTCGACAAGGTGATGCCGGTGTGGATACAGGGTGGCAAGCTGTATGGCCAGGAATACCAGTCGATCGACAGCCGCCCCGGCCTGCTCGGCAAAGCACCGGCCGAAGGCTCGGGCGCGGAAACGGCGTATTCCTTCGACGCGCAGAACGCCGATTCGCTGCAGCAACAGCTGCGCGACCAGCAGAACCAGACCACGCACCGGGGACTGCACGAATTCGAAGGCAAGATCACGGTGGCACTGTCGCGTTACCTGCACACTTACGCCGACCTCGTGTTGCGCCGGCCGCGGCTGCTCGCCGACGAGCTCGAGAGCAACCCGATTCAACAGCAAACCCTGGCGATGCGCACCGCCGATACGCGGATACTGAACAATCATCGGCTGCGCGAACACCGGCGCATGCGCAGCAAGCACCTGCACTATCTCGACAGCCCGGAATTCGCGCTGCTGGTCCTGATCACTCCTTACGAGGCGCCGGAGGGCGTCGACTCGACCCCGGCCGCCGCCGGCGCGAGTAGCTGAAACCAGCACGCAATTGCCGGCACCGGCGAGGCCCGAAATCATGGCGATGAAATCGCAAACTCCCGCAAGACCCACCCGAGGAAGCGAACCCGTGAAACGAATCTGCATGCTGCTCGTACTGCAACTGCTGGCGCCCGGCGCGGCGCTGGCAACGACGAAATACATCACCGACGAATTCGAGGTCACGATGCGCAGTGGCACGAGCACCGCCAACAGTATTGTCAAGATGCTCGAAAGCGGTGCCGCGGTCACCGTGCTCGACGAAGACCTGGCGTCACAGTACTCGCTGGTCCAGTCCGACGACGGCAAGCAGGGTTATGTGCTCAGCCGCTTCCTGATGGATGAACCCGCGGCGCGGCAAACGCTCGCGGCGCTCGAGCAACGGTATGCCCAACAGCAGGTGCGCCTCGATGCCCAGGCCGAAGAGATCCGTGGCCTCGAAACCGCGCTGGCACAGGCCCGGGAAGACAACGAAGCGCTCAAGAACACGCTCCGCGCATCGGAGCAGGAATTATCCGGCGTCCGCAACGCCGCCGCCAATACCCTCGACATTCTCGAGCAGAACAAGCAACTGCAATCCGTCGTCGGCCAGTTACAACAGGAACAGGCGCGGCTCGTCGAGGAAAACAGCGCACTGCGCGACAGCACTCGGCTCGACTGGTTCATTCGCGGTGGCGCGGTCAGTCTGATCGCGTTCGTCATCGGTATCCTGGTGACGCGGATCCGCTGGCGCAAGCAGGATTCCTGGGGCTCTTACTGAGCGCGACCGGATCAGGCGCGGTTGACCAGCCGCAGGGGATTGTCGGCGTCGACGCCGTCCATGAAAGGTTTGCCCCGATCGACGTGGGTCAGCTGATAAATCAGCCCGACCCAGTTGCCGACCACGACCCGCGCGGTATCCTGCCAGGTGTTCTTCAGGTCCGCCAGCAGCAATTTTTCCGGGAACTCGGGCACCTCGACGCGCCGGGCGAGCGCGTCCTCGACGCGCGCGCGATACTCGCGCAACACCGCGGCATTGAACAGGCTGAAATAGTTATCCGGCATCGGCGGATAGCGGTCCAGCTCGCCGGCGACGAACAGATTGACATCGCGCTTGTACTCCTTGAGCAGCGACACGGTGTCGTACTCGGGGTGGCCCTGGAAAAACACCGTGCGAAAACCGTCGGGGCTGGTGGCGAGGTGTACGCAACCGTCGTCGCCGGTGACGAGTACCCGGAGACCGGCGGCGGCAAACTGCTCCGGGTAGACACTGTTCCAGCGTGAATGGGGAACGTCGAACTCGGAATTGATGTCCGCCACCAGCGGATGCTCGGGCGCCACTACCTGGTGGCGGAATACACCCCACTTCTTGCGCGACTGCTTGACACGCTTTTGGCGATAACGGAAATCGAGTACCGCGTGCGTCGCCAGACACGAGCACAGCGTCGACGTGACGTTGGCGTGCGCCCACTCGGCGACCTCGATCAGCGAGTCCCAGAACACCTCTTTCGACAAATCCGCGCCGATGACGTTAATGCCGGTCATGATCAGCGCGTCGAGCCCCTGCGACCTGACCTGGTCGAAGCGCTCGTAGTAGCGATCGATATGGGCACGCGCGGCAGGCGCGCGCGGCAAGCTGTCGAGCGTGAACGGGTGCACGAAGAATTGCGCGATCGGGTTACTTTCGCCAATCAGGCGCAGAAACTGGCGCTCGGTCGCCTCGAGTGCCGCGTCCGGCATCATGTTGAGCAGGCCGATATGCATCTCGCGGATATCCTGGTCGAGCGCCGCGCCGGACGGCAGCACGCGCAGACCATCGCGTTCGAGCTTGGCGAAAGTCGGCAAGTCGTTGTGCGCGACCAGCGGCATCAGGCGGCTTCCTGCTGGCGCGCGATCGCGAGTTCGAGCAAGTCCATGAAATCGGAGCTCGACCCGACCTGGTCGACCTCTTCGGAGGTAACCGTGTAACCGAGCCGCGCGATCGCGTCGTAGCGCGGCAGCCGCGAATGAAACAACCGGGGAAATACCCAGCGTGCGAACTCGTCGGGGTCGATCTGGGCAACGTACTCGAGGCCGGTTTCGTGGAAATAGAGCTGCAGGTGCTCGTGCAGGAACTCGGGCCGGTAGTAAAGCGGCTTGGGATCGGAGACGGCGCGTTCGATCAGCACGTCTTCCTGCTGCTTGTTGGTCACCTGGATGTACAAAATCAGCGTGTTCTCGACGAGGATATCCATTACTTCGGGTTCGTCGAGTTCGCACAGGCTGCCGCCGACGTCGTTGACGAAGTGCGGGTAGCCGTAGATCTCCTGCGCCTTCTGGATGAAGTGCGGAATATCATACATCGCGTCGACCTCGGCCTGGCGGTAGATGGCCTGGCGCTCGATGAATTCGCCGAGTTCGACGCCGCCGAGCTCGGGGTTGCCGAGCTTGCCGACGAAGCTCAGTACCGGGCCGAGATCGTTGACGCGAATATTGTTCTTGATGTAAATCCAGTCCTTGCGCAGCAACTCTTTCAAAAACGGCACCTTGATCGCCTGGTGCTTGATCATGTCGATGATGTGCTCGTTGAGATAGTGCGTACCGATGCGGTAGTCACCCGAATAGTGAAACCAGTCATCGCCGCGCAACTTGGCCGACAGAAACGACTTGCCGACCCCGGACATACCGACCAGGGTCACGCGTTTGTTTTCCCAGGCGCGAAATTGTTCGACGCTGAATTTCAATGCTCGGGCTCCGCCATTTGACTGGACACCGATTATGCATGATCGCCTGCGTCGGCGAAACCGCGAGTCGTCGCGAATCGCTTTACCCGGAAAGCGCAAGCCCTATAATCCGGGGTCACGCGCGCGGCGCTCGTCCGTGCCCGATAAATACGACCCGGCCCCGGTTTCCGCGACCCGGCTGCGGCCGACGTCCGGCTCGACCGAGCATTGCACCGAAGGAGCAAGCCATCGCCAGCAACCCCGCGCCGCTCGCGCCAATCCAGCTCGACAACCAGCCATTGGGATTTGGCGCGGACTTGAGCAGCATCCTGCTGTTCACGCTGCACCGGAAACTGCTTCGCACCGGCGGTTCGCGGACGTGACCGGAGTCCGGCATTGGCGGGCCTACGGCATGCTGATCGTGACGACCTGGTGCTGGGGCCTGAACGCGATCATCAGCCGGATGGCGGTCGGCGAAATTTCACCGATGCAGCTGGTCGCGTTTCGCTGGCTCGGCGTGTTGAGCCTGCTGCTGGTGTTCGCGCGCGGCCACCTCGCGCGCGACTGGCCGCTGCTGCGCCGCCACCTGCCGTTTCTGTTCCTGATGGGCGCGCTGGGTTTCACCGCCTTCAACGCGCTGTTCTATCACGCCGGCCATTACACCAGCGCGATCAATATCGGTATTCTGCAAGGTTCGATTCCCATTTTCGTGTTGCTCGGCAGCCTTTTCTTGCTGCGCCATCGCATTGGCGCGGTGCAATGGTGCGGCGTCGCGCTCACCCTGCTCGGCGTCGTCATCGTCGCGACCGGTGGCGAACCCGGTACGCTCGCGACGCTCGCGGTCAACCGCGGTGACGGCTTCATGCTGCTCGCCTGTTTTTTCTATGCCGCCTACTCGATCGGCCTGACCCGCCGTCCCGGGGTCAGTGCGCTCGGGCTGTTCGCGGTCATGGCGATTGCCGCGTGGCTGGTATCGCTGCCGCTGATCGCGATCGAGACCTGGCAGCAGGGATGGCAGTCGCCGACGCCGAAAGGCTGGTTGCTGGTGTTGCTGGTCACGCTGCTGCCGTCACTGATCGCGCAACTGTTTTTTATCCAGGGTGTCGCGTTGATCGGTCCTGGCCGCGCCGGTGTCTTCGTCAACCTGGTGCCGGTGTTCGCCGCGCTAATGGCGGTACTCCTGCTCGGAGAACGATTCGAGGTTTATCATGCGCTTGCGCTCGGGCTGGTACTCGGCGGTATCGCCCTGTCCGAGACCGGCAGGGCGCAGACGTGACGCGCTACTCGTCGGCTCCGATCTCCAGTGTCACCATGCCGAGCGACTCCATGACCTCGAACACCAGCTCGTCGGCGAGCTGGCAAGCGCTGGCAATCTGCGCGAGCGTCAGTCCCTGCATTTTCCAGTTGTCGATATCGTCGAGGATATTGCGGGTTTCGTCGTCATCCAGCGGCGGCACGTAATGGCTGAGCTGGTTGGCGAGATAGACCACGTGGGTGGCATCGCGATGCGGGCCATCATGCACGGCCTCGTGATGGCAGCGCGCGCATTCGGCGAGCAGCGGCGGCAAGCCCCAGTGAAGCATCAGCGACTCGCCCACCGCGGTGTGGGTCAGGCCGATCAGGTGTAACTCGGCGCTCAGGACATCGACACGCTGCCTGAGCATGTATTCCTCGACCGCGAGCATCTGCTCGGGCACGCTGTTGCTGAGCAGCAGGCGCCCGATGTCGTGCAGCAGTCCGGCGGTAAACAGGACTTCGGGCTCGACGATCGCGTCCACGTGCCGAGCCAGCTCGCGCGCGGTGATCGCGGTCTTGATGCTGTGCTGCCAGAATGCCTGCATCGAAAATGCCGGGTTATCCTGCTCGCAGAAGACACCGCGCAGCACCGAACCGATCAGGATATGCTTCAGGCGCTCACGGCCGAGCAGCGAAATCGCCTGTGCCACCGACGAGACCTGGTTGGGCAGCCCGTAGTAGGCGCTGTTGACCATTTTCAGGACGCGCGATGCGATCGCCGGATCGGTTTGAACCGTGTCACCGATATGCTGCACGGTCGTCGTTTCGTCCTCGAGCTGTTGCGCCACCCGCAGGTAAATCTCGGGCAGGCTCGGCAATTCCTGGTTGCCGCCGATCAGCGTTTCGAGGGTCAGAGGTTGCGCCAGCGCAAGAGAATCCATGTCGTGCCTCCGCCTAGGGTGCCGGAGCTACTGAGCATAGCAGAGAAATCTGGCGGCACAGCGCCGGATATCTGACGCTCGACGGCGAGGCCGTCGGGTTCGATCAGGCCGCGCGCGGCAGGGTAAAGCGGAAGCAGCTGCCCTTGCCCTCGCCGCCCGATTCGACCCAGATCTGCCCGCCGTGACGGTCGATGATGCGCTTGACGATCGCGAGCCCGATACCGGTTCCCTGGGTTCGCTTATCGAGCCGCTCGAACAGGTTGAAGACCCGATCGCAGTATTCGGCGGCAATGCCAATACCGTTATCCCTGACGTAGCATTCGACCCAGTCGCCGTTTGCGCGCGCACCGATCTCGATCAGCGGCTTGCGCTGCTTGCCCATGAACTTGGCAGCGTTGGTGATCAGGTTCTGGAAAACCTCGGTCAGGCGCTGCGGCTCGCCGTCGACCGCCGGCAGGTCGGGTTCGTACCGAACGATGACGCCACGATCGCTGATCTCGCGCTGCACCAGCGACATCGCGCCGGTGACGACGTCGCCCAGCGCCACGCGCTGCATCGACTCCGGCGCCAGGCTGACCTTGCTGAGGCTGAGGATGTCCTCGAGCAGATCGCCCATCGTGGTGACCGCGTCCTTGATCTTTTCGAGATCGTTGAGCATGTTGCCGGTGTGGCCTTTTTTCGCATCGCGCTCGAGGAATCCGGTGTAGCCCTGGATCGTGTACAGCGGGCTCTTGAGATCGTGCGATATCGTATAGGCGTAGCGCTCGAGCTCTTCGTTGCGGCTTTCGAGGTCGGCAAGCAGGGCTTCGCGATCGGCCTCGACGGATTCGCGGTAGATGACCTCGTCGCGCAGGGCTTCACTGTCACGCTTGCTCTGCTCGAGCGCTGACATGGTGCGAATCAGGTTGCCGTGACGACTGCGGAGCTGCACCAGCAAAATCGCGAAAATGATCAGCGTGCCCAGCAACGTGCCGGTCAACGTCAGATAAATCGCGACCCGGGTATCGGCGCTTTGCGCCTCGCGCAGATCGACCACCCAGCTGCGATTCAGGTGCACATCGACCGCGTAGCGATGGATCGGCAGAGCGAGCGCGCGGTAGCGCTCGAGAAATCCCGGATCGATCGACAGGCCCTCCGGAATCGCGTCGAACAGATGCTGCTCGTATTCGCGCAACAACGCCAGCGTCGCCGGCACGACCTCGTCGTGCGACTCGATGTGTTCTAGCGGCCTGGCGTTGACGCCACGCTGCAACAGGTCGATGCGACTCCAGAACACGTCGAACTGGGTCAACAACGTGTCCGCGTCTAACGATCCCGGGTCGAGCTGGTACTGGCGCAGCAGGTTGTCGAGCTTCAGGTATTCGCGTTCGAAGGACACCACCAGCCAGACCGTTGCCTGGGAGCTGGTTGCGGCGACCTCGGTTTCTTCGCGCAGCTTGTACACGCCATAGACTGACGCCGCGGTGAACATCACGACGGCGAGAATCAGCAGCGCGTAGGTCCAGACCATGACCGCGCCGCTGCGCGAGTCGCGCGGCGCGGATGCTTTCAGGTCGACGCTTCGAGTGGCCATCCGCGACGGCATGTCAGCGACCGCGCGCGATGTGCCGCGGCGACCGGCCGGCCGCACGGCGATCGGGTTTTAGCGGATGTGAATCGATGATAACTGCCAGATCCACTTTTGCTTCGTCTCCTCGTTGTCGAGCTCGGGATAGGACTCGCGCGGATAGATGACCCAGATCGGTCCTTTATCGCGCACGCGCATGTAGCGTCCATCCTGCTTGAGCGCGAACAGAATCGGGTAACGGCGCAGGTCGGAAATCGGGATCGTAACCTGGTAATCGTTGATCGCGCGCGCGACGATTTCGTCGCCGCGCGCACCGACTGCTTCGAGAATCTTGCTACCGAGCACGCCACTGAAGGTCGGTCGGCCCTCGGTCCAGGCGGTTGCGACGGTGAGCTCCGACAATCCCAGCGCCTCGAGCATCGTGCGATCGAATTCGGCGCGATCGCCGGCGTTGGTGTGCTCGATATCGCCGCTGATCGTCAGGATGACCTTGCCGGCCGGCCGGCCCAGATCGCCGGCGACGCCGGCACCCGCGATCCCGATGAGCGACAATCCCAGTAGCAGTCGGCAAAGCCCTGAAATCATTGTTTTCACGATACTTTTCTCCGATCCGATTACGCTCGGTCAATAAAAACCGAGTATAGCGGAAAAAGATCGCGCCAAACCGCCGATAGATAACTTCAATCGATGGCAGTGCCGCCGCGTCAGTTTTCGATGCGCTCGAAGGTCCCTACGCGCTTGCTGACAACCCAGCTTTCGACCTCGCGGTCGAAGGCGGCGAAATGCGCGCTCAGCAGATGCGCATCGAAGGCGGCGCGGTCGGAATAGACTTCGTATAGCAGGACGAACGCTTCGCGGGCCGGATCGACACAGACGTCAAAAACATGACAACCGGGTTCGCGCGCGAGCGATTCCGCGGCCTGGCGCGCAACCCGCTTGCGAAACGCGGCCACTCGCCCCGGGTGCAGTTCGAATTCGACGACGACGACATACATGGCGAGCTCCGTCAGACCTCGGGCTTCACAATAAATCGAGCACCGTGCGGGTGATCGCGCGCGTGCCCATGTTACCGCCGAATTCCATCGGTCGCAGCGCGCCCGCGGCAAAACCGCCGGCGATCGCGGATTCGATCGCGCGCGCGCCATCGGCGAGCGCCGCCAGCGACGCCTTGTCGGCAAGATAGTCGAGCATCAGCACGGCGCTCAGCATCGCGGCGAGGGGATTGGCCGCATCAAGGCCCATGATGTCGGGCGCGCTGCCGTGCGCGGGCTGGAACAGCCCGATCTTGTCGCCGATCTCGCCGCAGGCGGCCATGCCCATGCCGCCGACGAGCCCGCCGGCGAGATCGGACAGGATGTCGCCGAACATGTTTTCGGTGACCAGCACGTCGAAATCCCAGGGCCGCCGGACCAGGTCGAGCGCCTGCGCGTCGACGTAGTTATAGCCGCGCTCGATGTCGGGATAGTCGACGGCGATCTCGTCGTAGATCTTGCGGAAAAACGCCAGCGACGCAAACACGTTGGCCTTGTCGACGCAGGTCAGCCGGCCCTTGCCGCCGCGCGCCTTGCGTCGGCGCGCGAGTTCGAAACCGAAGCGGTGCAGTTTCTCGGTGGTATCGCGGGTGATGCGTAACACGTCACGCGCTTCGCGGTCGTCGATGACCTCGCCACGACCGTGGACCGCGGCCGAGTAAAACAGGCCCTCGGTCGATTCGCGCAGGATGACGAGATCGATGTCGGCGGCGCGCGGGTCGGCGAGGCGCTGCGGTGCGTTCGGGTAGGCCTTGACCGGGCGCACCCCGGCGTAGAGACCGTAGCGGTCGCGCAGCCGCAGGTGCGGCGAGATCTCGGTGCCGTCGGCGTAGCGCACCGCCGGCAGGCCAATGGCGCCGAGAAAAATCGCGTCGGCCTCGCCTGCGGCTTCCTCGCCATTCGGCTCGATGTCGCGGCCGTGATCGCGGTAATACGCGGCGCCGGCGGCAATTTCGCGGAAGTGCAGCGCGACGCCGGCCTTTGCCAGTACCGCGTCGACGACTGCGACCGCGGCATCACAAACGTCGACGCCGATGCCGTCGCCTCGGATCAGCGCGATTTGCAGGGATTGTCGGGGCATCGGGAGGCGCCGGGTGAGAACCGCGACAGTATAGCCCGAAGTGCGCGCCGGGGCATGACTCCGCTCACCGGCGGGCGGCGGGTTATCAACCTGGCGCGGTCAGCCCTCGACGTCCATTTTCCAGACGCAGTTCGAGGCCGCGCTCAGGTTGGCGACCGGCGGACGCCGGCGCGAGGG
>JBPEYE010000132.1:0-4580 GCA_052030825.1 Gammaproteobacteria bacterium
CGACGCGCAGCGCGCGTGGGCCGGATCCGGCCTCGAGGCGCGCTACAACGTTCTGACGGCGATTGGCAACGAGCTGATGGAACGCGCCGCCGAGCTCGGCGAACTGCTGTCGCGCGAGGAAGGCAAGCCGCTCGCCGAAGGCAAGGGCGAGGTCTATCGCGCCGGCCAGTTTTTCACCTACTTCGCCGCCGAGACGCTGCGCCAGGTCGGCGACAATGCCGACAGCGTGCGCCCCGGCATCGAGGTCGACGTGCGCCGCGAGCCGGTCGGCACGGTCGCGATCATCTCGCCGTGGAATTTTCCGCTCGCGACCGCGGTCTGGAAGATCGCGCCGGCGCTCGCCTTCGGCAACGCGGTAATCTGGAAGCCGGCCAACCTGGTGCCGGCGTCGGCAGTCGCCCTCGCCGAGATCGTCGCGCGCCAGGATCTGCCCGCCGGCCTGTTCAACCTCGTCATGGGTTCGGGTGGCGGTATCGGCCAGCAACTGGTCGAAAGCCCGCGAGTCGACGCGATCAGCTTTACCGGCTCGGTGCCGGTCGGCCGCGGTATCGCGCAGGCGGCGGTCGGTAACTTCACCAAAATCCAGCTCGAGATGGGTTCGAAGAACGCGCTCGCGATCATGGACGACGCCGACCTGGATCTGGCGCTCGATTGCGCGATGAACGGCGCCTTCGGCGGCACCGGGCAGAAGTGCACCGCGTCGTCGCGCCTGGTCGTGCATCATCGCATCCACGATTACTTCGTCGAGCGCCTGGTCGAACGCGCCGAGGCGCTCGTCGTCGGCCACGCGCTGGAGGAGGGCACGCAGATGGGGCCGGTCGCGAGCGCCGACCAGCTGGAGCAAAATCTCGCCAACATCGAGCTCGGTAAACGAGAGGGCGGCGAGCTGCTGTGCGGCGGCGAGCGCGTCGAGCGCGCGACCGAGGGCTACTTCATGTCGCCGGCGGTCTTCGCCGGTACCCGCAACGACTGGCAGATCAACCGCGAGGAACTGTTCGCGCCGATCGCCTGCGTGATCAAGGTCGACTCGTACGACGAGGCGCTCGCGACCGTCAACGACACGCGCTTCGGCCTGACCTCGGGCATCATGACGACGAGCCTCGCGCGCGCGACGCATTTTCGCCGCCACGCGAAGACCGGCTGCGTGATGGTCAACCTGCCGACCGCCGGCACCGATTATCACGTGCCCTTTGGCGGCCGCGGCGAGTCGTCCTACGGCCCGCGCGAGCAGGGCCAGTACGCGCAGGAGTTCTACACCACGGTCAAGACCGCCTATATCGCCAGCGGTGAGCCGGCATGAGCGAGACCGCTTATCGAATCGACGCGTTACAGTACTGCAACTGGTCGGAGCAGATTTTCGGGCAGATGCGCGCCGGCGGCGTCGACGCGGTCCACGTGACGATCGCCTACCATGAAAATTTTCGCGAGACCGTTGCCCGCATGGAGCACTGGAACGCGTTGTTCGAGCGCTTCCCGCACCTGATCTTCCAGGGCCACACCGGCGACGACGTGCGTCTCGCTCGCGATACCAATCGGACGGCCATTTTCTACGGCTTCCAGAATCCGTCGCCGATCGAGGACGACATCCGCCTCGTCGAAATCCTGCATACGCTCGGCGCGCGCTTTATGCAGCTGTCGTACAACAACCAGTCGCTGCTCGCAACCGGCTGCTACGAAGCCGAAGACCCGGGGATCACGCGCATGGGCCGCGAAGTCATCGCCGAGATGAACCGCGTCGGGCTGGTCGTCGACATGAGCCATTCGGCCGAGCGCTCGACGCTCGAGGCGATGGAAATCAGCGCGCGGCCGATCGTGATCACTCATGCGAATCCGGCCTTCTGGCACCCGGCGCTGCGCAACAAGTCGGACGCGGTGTTGAAGGGCCTCGCCGCGACCGGCGGCATGCTCGGCTTCAGCCTCTATCCGCATCACCTCAAGGACGGCACCGATTGCACGCTCGAAAGCTTCTGCGAAATGGTCGCGCGCGCGGCCGAGCTCATGGGCACCGAGCGCCTCGGCATCGGTTCGGACCTGTGCCAGGACCAGCCCGACAGCGTCGTCGAGTGGATGCGCAGCGGCCGCTGGACCAAGAACGTCGACTACGGCGAGGGCTCGAAGGATAACGCGGGCTTCCCGCCGCAGCCGAATTGGTTCCGCGACAACCGCGACTTCGGCAACCTCGAGCAAGGCCTGCGCGCGGCCGGGTTTGGCGAAGCTGATGTCGCGGGGGTCATGGGTAACAACTGGCTGCGTTTTTTTGATGAGAATTTCGGCCCGGATAATTGATGAATAGTGCGGCACCCGATCCGATGCCGGAAGCCGCGGCCTACCGCCGTCCACCCGAGGTCGTCATGCGGCTTGCGCGCATGGGCAGCTTCCACCAGACGCGGCTGTCGTTCATGCGCGCGCTGTTGCGGCGGCTGAAACGCGAAGCCTGGCAGTTCAAAAGGACGCTCTGGGAACTCGACGACGACGGTTTCGGCCGCGCGGTGTACACGGTATATGCGCCCGAGCGCTGCTACTCGCTGGTCGCGTTTTCGCATTACCTGCCCGACGACCAGCGCTCCGACCGCGTCATCGCGACCGCTTGGGACATGACTTTTACGCTGTACGACGGCATTCCGACCGAGGCCGATCTCGAGCGCCTCGTGCAAAACGTGCCGAAACAGGAAGCCGGGCGCGTATCCGACGCCGAGCTGTCGCTGTCGCGCGCCAACAAGTCGCTGCGGCTGTGGCAGCACGTCGTCGATGCGCTTGCCGCCGGCCGCCAGCCGGACCGCGACCAGCTCGAGGCGGTCGGCTACCTCGTGCGCACGACCGCGGTCTACGGTTCCGGCAAGTTCGGCGCCGCCGACCGCCTGACGATCTGCAACCGGCCCGAGCTCGGCGCGCCGTTTCGCGCCGAGCTGTTGTCGGTGTGGCTGATTCGGGCGTTCTCGATCGACGTCGCCGAGCACGTCGCGCGCGCTCGCGGCGGCGAGGCGGCGGTCGCGATCGAGCCGGCGCTGCGCCGCCGACTCGGCGTCGGCAACGCGACCGGGCTCGGCATGGCGCCGTTCCTGGTCAATCACCCGGCGCTGATCAACAACTGGATGATGGCGCGCGAGGAAGCGCTCGCGCGGGTGCGGGCGCTGCCGGTCGCCGAGCCCGATGCGGTCGCCGATTTCCGCGCGCATTTCGAGAAAGCCTGTTTCAATGTCTCGCAGTGGCGTTCGGAGCACCCGATCCAGCTGCAAAAACTGGCCAAGCTGCGCGCTGATCTCGAACGAATGCGCGCGTACATCGAGCAGGACTCGCTGACGGAAGACCATCCATGGGACCGCTTTTATCGGTGGGCCGAAACGGAGCTGAGCCTGGAGGGGCAGGAGCAGCTCGTGTCGCTGCTGCTGGAACCGTATGGTGAGCTCGTCGACGGGCTCACCCGGTGCATGGATGCCGACGAGCACCTGAGTTTCTTCATCGATGGCGCGATGCCGGTCGCGCGCGTGCGCGAGATCATCGAGCATCAATGCCAGTGGGCGCTGGAAGTGGATTACGACGAACCGGCCAACCGCGCGCGCTTCTGGTACACGTCGGCGGAGAAGCTCGAGCCGCGCGTCGGCGAACGCTTCGACGAGTCCGGCGCCGAATACGAGTTGCCGCTCGCAATCGGCCTCAATATCAAGCAATTGTATCGTGATCTGCGCGATGAGCCGGCGGATGAGCCGATCGCGGAGTTCCTGCTCGCGCATCCGGAGCATCGCCACACCCTGCGCCGCGTGCAGAATCTCGCGACGCACCCCTACGCCGAAATCCAGGACAACCTGATTGCGGCCGAGATGCTGCCGATCGACATCCTGCGCTGCAAGCTGTCGTTCTTCGGCGCGACCAAGTTCGATCCGCGCTCGGACCGCTGGGTGCGGATCTGCATGTACCAGGACGCGCCGTTTCCGCACGAGTTGCTCGCGCCCGCGCCGTGAGCCACCGGATTACCCTGGCCGAGGCCGAGTCTTACCTGCGCAAGGTTGCGCGCGCCTGCGGGCTCGACTGGGGCATTGCCGAGGAAGCCGGCAAGGCCGCGCGCTGGCTCGCCGCGTTCGACTTGCCGGGTCCGGAGTTGATGCTCGCGCACCTCGAGCGCCTGCGCGGCAAACCCTATCGTGATTTCATCCCCGATTGCGCGGCCGAGCCGTGGACCGCGCCCGGCGGGCAACTGTGCCCGGTCATTGCCGGCGCCGCGCTCGCCGATCGCAGCGCGCAAATGCTCGACGGGATTGTATTTCGCCTGGGGCCGACCGCGTACCCGCTGCTGCTCGCCGCGACCGTCGGCCAGGCCGCCCGCTGTCACCGCGCGGTGTTCACGACCGCGTGGGCCGGCGTGCGCGTGAGCTGCTTCGAGGACGGTCTCAGTATCGACGGCAAGCGCGACGACCTCGAACTTGCCGCCGTCGAAGCGGTCCATTGCCGGCGGACCGACCTCGAGGCACCCGCGCAACTCCCGTCGACGCTTGCCTACGCGATCGACGATGCGACTTTCAAACGCATCGATGAACTCGCGTTCGAAACCTACGCGCCCGCCACCGAAGCATCCCGCGCCGGGG
>JBPEYE010000133.1:0-10613 GCA_052030825.1 Gammaproteobacteria bacterium
TGCTCGCGGTGATGTACTTCGGCGAGGTCGGCAAGGGCGCGCAGCGCTGGCTCGACCTGGGCTTCATCCGCTTCCAGCCGTCCGAGATTCTCAAGCTGGCGGTGCCGATGATCGTCGCCGCCTACCTCGCCGACCGCGTGCTGCCGGTCGGCTGGAAAGAGCTGCTGGTGTCGCTGGTGCTGGTCCTGATCCCGGTATTGATGATCGCGCGCCAGCCGGACCTCGGCACCGCGATCCTGGTCGGCAGCGCCGGGTTCTTCGTGCTGTTCCTCGCCGGCGTGCGCTGGCGCGTGATGATCAGTTTCGGCGTCGCGCTGTCGCTGATGGCGCCGCTATTGTGGAAGTTCGCGCTGCACGATTACCAGCGCAATCGGATTCTGACGCTGCTCGATCCGGAAAGCGACCCGCTCGGCTCCGGCTATCACATCATCCAGTCCAAGATTGCGATCGGCTCCGGCGGCGTTTACGGCAAGGGTTGGCTCAACGGCACGCAGTCGCAGCTCGACTTCATTCCGGAGCGCTCGACCGACTTCATTTTCTCGGTTTTCGGCGAGGAGTTCGGATTTTTCGGCAGCGTGGTCTTGATCTTGCTCTATCTCGCGATTATTTTTCGCGGTTTGTATATTGCGGCCCATGCCAACGACACCTTCGGACGCCTGCTCGCCGGCGCGTTGAGCCTGACTTTTTTCGTCTATTTGTTCGTTAACACCGGAATGGTCGCAGGGATCCTGCCGGTGGTTGGCGTCCCGCTGCCGCTGATCAGCTACGGCGGTACCTCGATGGTAACCTTGATGGTAGGTTTCGGATTGATCATGGCCATAAGGTCTTCAAAGCGGTTTCTGGGTTGATGAAAAGATTGATCATGGGGCTGAGCCTGATGCTGCCGCTGACGGCGCCGGCGCTGGAGTTGACCAGCGGCGATTACCGCGGCCGCGCCGACGTTGGCGCCTTCATCACGCGGATCGCCGGCGAGACCAGCTATACCGAGGCCGAGCTGATCGACCTGTTTGCCCGCGTCGAGAAACAGGAGCACCTGTTCGCGCAGCTCGACCGACCCGCGGAAAAGGAACTCGACTGGTATCAGTACCGCGCGATCTTCATCAAGGACAAGCGCATCACGCGGGGCGTCGAGTTCTGGCAGCGTCATCGCGAGCTACTCGCCGAGGTCAGCGACAAAACCGGGGTGCCGGCCGAGATCATCGTCGCGATCATCGGTGTCGAAACCTTTTACGGCATCTACAAGGGCAAGGACCCGGTGTTCGACAGCCTCGTCACGCTGGCTTTCGATTATCCCCGGCGGGCGAGCTTTTTCATGCGCGAACTCGAACAGTTCCTGCTGCTCGCCAAGGAGCAGGGGTTCGATCCGCGCGCGCTGCGCGGCTCCTATGCCGGCGCGATGGGCATGCCGCAGTTTATTTCGTCGAGCTACCGGAACTACGCGGTCGACTTCGACCAGGATGGCCAGGTCAATCTGTTCGACAGTATTCCGGACATCGCCGCGAGCGTCGCCAATTACTTCGTCAAGCACGGCTGGCAGCGCGACGGCCGGGTCGCGCGGCCGTTGATCCTCGACGAGGTTCATTCGCTCGACGGCCTCGAACCCGGCGTCAAGCCCGAGTACCGCTGGGCCGATCTCAAGCAGCGGGGTTTGCGATCGCAGTTCGAAATCGAGGACGACGCGGCGGTGGCGCTGATCCGGCTGCAGCAGCGCGAGCAGCCCGAGTACTGGGTCGGCTTCAAGAATTTTTACGTGATCACGCGTTACAATCACAGCGAGCTCTACGCGATGGCGGTTTACCAGTTGGCCAAGCTGATCAGCCACCAGTTCAAGAAATCGATATGATCGCGCGCACCGCCATCGTCGTCGTCGCGGCGGGCGCGCTTTCGGCCTGCACCTTCGGCGTGCCGATCAGCGAGCGCGGCGCGGCGCCGCGCGCCGGCGTGCCGCCGGTCAATCGCTCCGAACAGGGCAATCCGTCTTCGTACGTGGTCTACGGCAGACGCTACTACGTGCTCGACGAAGCCGACGGTTTTCGCCAGCGCGGGCTGGCCTCGTGGTACGGCACCAAGTTTCACGGCCGGCGCACGTCGAGCGGCGAGGTCTACGACATGTACGCGATGACCGCGGCGCACAAGACCTTGCCGATCCCGATCTATGTCCACGTGCGCAACCTCGAAAACGGCCGTTCGGCAATCGTCAAGGTCAACGATCGCGGCCCGTTCATCGAGGGCCGCATCATCGACCTGTCATGGGCCGCCGCGCGCAAGCTCGGCGTCGACGGTCCGGGCACCGCAGAAGTCGAAATCAGCGTGCTCGAACCGGGACAGGTCGAGCCCGACGACGAGGTGCGCACGATCGCGCTCGCCGACGCGGCGGACCAGGACGTGCCGCTGTTCGTGCAAACCGGCTCGTTCGCAAACTATGTCAACGCGACCAACCAGGTCCGCACGCTGCTCGCGGCCGACGAATCGGCGGTCAAAATCTCGCGACTCGAGACCGAATCGGGTGCGCTCTACCGCGTTCGCGTCGGCCCGCTATACGACATGGATGAGGCCAATGCCATTTTGCAGCGGCTCCGCGGCAAGGGATTTCAAACCGCGCGCATCGTTGTCCAGGAAGAGCGCGCCAAGCCTTGAGAGCGAGTGAGCTGACCATTACAATCGCGTGCTTTCGACAATCGCCCCGATGACTACGATGAGATATCTCGCGCCGCTTTGCGGCCTGTTGCTGACGCTTTTCAACGTGCCCGCGCAAGCCGCGGCCAAGCCGATCCCCGACCCGCCGGCGATCGACGCCAGCAGTTATTTCCTGATCGATTTCGATTCCGGTCGTGTGCTCGCCGAAAAAGAGCCGGACAAGCCGATCGAGCCGGCCAGTATCACCAAGCTGATGACCGCCTACCTCGTCGACAAGGCGATCGCCGATGGCGACATTGCGCTCGACGAAATGGTTACGATCAGTGAGAAGGCCTGGCGCATGCAGGGTTCGAAGATGTTCGTCGAGGTCGGTAAACAGGTATCGGTCGAAGATCTGATGAAGGGCCTGATCATCCAGTCGGGCAACGATGCCAGCGTTGCCCTGGCCGAGCATGTTGCCGGCTCCGAAGACGCGTTTGTCGGCTACATGAACCACCAGGCCGGCGTGCTGGGCATGACCAACACGAATTTCACCAACGCCACCGGTTGGCCCGACAAGAATCACTACAGCAGCGCGCGCGACATCGCGCTGCTGACGCGCGCGGTGATTCGTGACTTTCCCGAGACCTATCGGCTCTATCGGGAAAAGGAATACACCTTCAACGATATCCGCCAGTTCAACCGCAACCGTCTGTTGTGGCGCGACGAAACCGTCGACGGGGTCAAGACCGGGCATACCGAGGCGGCCGGCTATTGCCTGGTCGCGTCGGCGCAGCGCGGCGACATGCGCCTGATCTCGGTCGTCACCGGTACCGAATCCGACAAGGCGCGCACCCGCGCCAGCCAGGCCCTGCTGAATTACGGCTATCGGTTCTACGAAACCCACCGGCTCTATCGCGCCGAGGACATTCTGAAGACCGCGCGCATCTGGTACGGCGACCAGGAACAGGTGTCGATGGGCGTCGGTCGCGATATTTACATCACGATTCCGCGCGGACGCTACCGCGATCTCGATGCGTCGATGGAGATCGACAGCGAAATCGCCGCGCCGGTCGAGCGCGGACAACAACTCGGGCAGGTCAACATTCGCCTCGACGAGGAGCTGGTCGTCAGCGAGCAGATCGTCGCCTTGCAGTCGATCGCCGAAGGCAGCCTGTTCACGCGCGCGATGGACAGCATCAAGTTGATGTTTCGCTGATGGTCGCCGAGCTGAATCCCGGCGAATCGGCGCTCGCGCTGCTCGATTACCCGAGCCGCTACGCACTCAAGGTATTCGGCAAGCCCGGCGCGGAATTCGAGCGCACGGTGCTCGACCTGGTGCGCGCGCGCTGCCCGCAGGCCGAGCACATCGAGGTCGCCCGGCGCCTGAGCAGTCGCGGCAAGTATCTCGCGCTGACGCTGACCTTCACCGTTTACAGCCAGCGCCAGCTCGAGGAAATCTACCAGGATCTGTACGACTGCGGCCAGGTCGTCATGTCGCTCTAGCAACGCCGGCATGACCGCCGGACTGGTGTAAACTCCGGTTCATGACCGTTCCGAAAACCGCCGACACAGCACCGCCCGACATCGCGGCGCCGGCCCGCGTGCGCCATTTTGGCCCGACGGATTACGTCGAGACCTGGAAGGCGATGCAGGCCTTCACCGCGGCGCGCGATGTCGCCACTGCCGACGAGCTGTGGATTACCGAGCATCCGCCGGTTTTTACCCAGGGGCTCAACGGCCGCGCCGAGCACGTCCTCGCGCCGGGCGATATCCCGGTGATCCAGATCGACCGCGGCGGCCAGGTGACCTACCACGGCCCGGGCCAGCTCGTGCTCTACTGCCTGCTCGACCTTCAGCGGCTCGGGCTCGGCGTCAAGGGACTGGTCGCGACGATCGAGCGCTCGATCATCGCATGGCTCGCCGGGTACGGCGTCGCCGCGCGAACGCGCAGCGGCGCGCCGGGGGTCTACGTCGGCGCCGCCAAGCTCGCGGCGCTCGGATTGCGCGTGCGAAAAGGATGTTGTTATCATGGCCTGAGCCTGAACGTCGACATGGATCTCGAGCCGTTCGGCCGGATCAATCCGTGCGGCTACGCCGGGCTCGCGGTCACGCAGCTCAAGGATCTCGGCATCGAACTCACGGTCGAACGGGCGGGCGCCGAACTGGCGGCACAACTGACAGGAAACTTCGTTGAAAAAGCATCAGGTCCAACAGGGCGTTAAACTCAAGGGCGCCGACAAGGTTGCGCGCATCCCGATCAAGGTGGTGCCGTCGACCCGGGTCAAACGCAAGCCGCCGTGGATTCGAGCCAAGGCGCCCACGGGTCAGCGCGTGCAGGCGCTGAAGGCCCGGTTGCGGGAAAATCATTTGCATACGGTTTGCGAGGAAGCCTCGTGTCCGAATCTCGGCGAGTGCTTTTCGAAGGGTACCGCGACCTTCATGATCATGGGCGACATCTGTACGCGGCGCTGCCCGTTTTGCGACGTCGGCCATGGCCGGCCGAATCCGCTCGATGTCGACGAGCCGCGACATCTCGCCGAGACCATCCGCGCCATGGGTCTCCGCTACGTCGTCATTACCTCGGTCGACCGTGACGACCTGCGCGACGGCGGCGCGCAACACTTTGTCGACTGCATCCGCGAGACGCGGCGGCTGAACCCCGACATCAAGATCGAAATCCTGACCCCGGACTTCCGCGGGCGCATGGACGTCGCGCTCGAAATCATGACCGCGGCGCCGCCCGACGTGTTCAACCACAACCTCGAATCGGTGCCATCGCTATACAAGAAGATACGCCCCGGGTCCGACTACCAGTGGTCGCTAGACCTGTTGCGCCGTTTCAAGGCGATGCATCCCGCAGTGCCGACCAAGTCCGGCCTGATGCTCGGTCTCGGCGAGGAGCTCGACGAAGTCCGCCAGGTCTTGCGCGACATGCGCGCGCACGAGATCAACATGCTGACGCTGGGGCAATACCTGCAGCCGAGCCTCGACCATCTCGCGGTCGAGCGTTTCGTCACGCCGGAAGAGTTCGACGAACTCGGCGCCTACGCCGAATCGCTCGGTTTCGACCAGGTCGCGAGCGGCCCGATGGTGCGCTCGTCCTACCACGCCGACCTGCAGGCCGAAGCCGTTCTCTGATCCCGCGGTCAGGCCGCAACGCATCGGGGGCTGATATCAACCCGAGCCATCCGGATTGTTTCCGGGGACCGGCCGATCGGCCTAACGACCCGGGAAAAAATCCGGATGGCTCGTTTTCTGCACCTGCCAGGGGAGCCGGCAAGCAGTGCTACTGATCGTAGACGGTCGCGATCGGTTCGCGCTTGTGCGCGGTCGCGAGAAAGATATCGATGATGCGCTTCTCGACCGCGGTATCGACCTTGCGGCCCTCGAGAAAATCGTCGATCTGGTCGTAGGTCAGGCCGAGCGCTTCCTCGTCGGGCTTGCCCGGGGCGAGGGTTTCGAGGTCCGCGGTCGGTGCCTTCGAGATGATTTTCTTCGGCGCCCCGAGGTGCGCGGCCAGCTGGCGGATCTGGCGCTTGTTGAGGCCGAACAGCGGGATGATATCGACCGCGCCGTCGCCGTACTTGGTGTAGAAGCCGGTGACGTTCTCGGCCGAGTGATCGGTGCCGAGCACGAGGGCGCCGAGGAGGCCGGCGATTTCGTACTGTGCGACCATGCGCGCGCGTGCCTTGACGTTGCCGCGGGCGAAGTCGAGCGCCGCGTCGTCATGCTCGCCGAGCCCGGCCGCCTCGAGACCGGCGAGCGTCGACTGGTGGATCGCGTCGCTGCCGGGACGCACGTCGACCGTCACCCGATGCGTCGGCTGGATGAATTCGAGCGCCGCCTGGGCATCGTCTTCGTCGGCCTGGGTGCCGTAGGGCAGGCGCACCGCGACGAAACGATAGTCACCGCCGTCCTGGTTCAGTTCCTCGACCGCGAGCTGCGCGAGGCGTCCGCAGGTGCACGAGTCGACGCCACCGCTGATGCCGAGGACCAGGGCTTTCATCCCGCTCAATTCGAGCTGGTACTTGATGAAGTCGACCCGGCGGCGAATCTCGAAGTCGACCTTGATTTCAGGCTGCACTTTCATCGCAGCGACGATATCGGACTGTTTCATGCTAGCGCTCAGTAGGCAATCGGATGACGGCGATAGACGGCATTGATGTCGTCGAGCACCTCGGAACCTAACTCGATGTGGGTTGCACCGAGGTCGGTTTCAAGCTGCTCGATGCTGGTGGCGCCGATGATCGTCGACGCCACGAACGGTCGCTGGTTACAGAACGCGATCGCCATTTGCGACGGGTCGAGGCCGTGCTTGCGCGCGACTTCCAGGTAAGCGTCGATCACCGGCCAGACTTCCTCGGAGGCGCGGCCGAACAGGTCGGGGGTAATCGTCATGCGCGATCCGGCGGGTCGCTGGCCGTCCTGGTACTTGCCGGTCAGCAAGCCGGCGCCGAGCGGCGAGTAGGGCAACAGGCCGACCTGCTCGTGGTGCGAGAGCTCGGCGAAATCGAGGTCGTGGGTGCGGTAAAGCAGGTTGTATTCATTCTGCATCGACACCACGCGCGGCCAGCCATTGGCGTCGGCGATCTGCAGAAACCGCATCGTGCCCCAGCAGGTTTCGTTCGACAGGCCGATCGCGCGAATCTTGCCCTCGCTGACGAACCCGGCGAGGCATTCGAGGGTTTCGGCAATGTGGTCGAGCGTGCGCCGGGTGTCCTGGCCGCTCGGATCGTATTTCCAGTTCTGACGAAAATGGTAGGAACCCCGGTTGGGCCAGTGCAGCTGGTACAGATCGACGGTATCGGTTTGCAGCCGGCGCAGGCTGCCCTCGAGGGCGAGGCGAATCTTTTGCGGACCGATGTCCATGCCGTCGTGCAGGTATTCGTGGCCCTTGCCGGCGACCTTGGTCGCGATAATCACGTCGCCGCGGCGGCCGCGCTTCGCCAACCAGGTGCCGATGATTTCCTCGGTGCGACCGGTAGTCTCGGCAGACATCGGGTTCGACGGATAGAGCTCGGCGGTGTCGATGAAATTGACACCGTGATCGAGCGCGCAATCGATTTGCGCGTGGCCCTCGGCTTCGCTGTTTTGCGTGCCCCAGTTCATCGAGCCGAGGCAGATTTCGCTGACCCGGATTCCGCTCGAGCCGAGCGTGTTGAATTTCATCGAGACGCCCGCGCGCAAAGAAAAACAGGGCGAATACTACCAGCCGGCGAAGTTGCGGCCAACCGGCCGCGTGCGCCAAAGCGGTGCGCGCGGGCGCCCGCTCAGCGGTGCAGGCCGCATTCGCGCGTCAGACCGAGGAAACGCGTCTGTTCTTCGCTCAGGTCGGCCTCGAGCGGCCGGCTCAGGTGGCGGTCGCCGACCGACCGGTAGCCCTGTTCCCACAGCGGATGGTAGGGCAAATCGTGGCGGCGCAGGTAACGGTGCACGTCGCGCCGCCGCCAGTCGATGATCGGATGAAGCTTGTAGCGGCCCTGCTGCACGCGCAGCACCGGCAGGTCGCGGCGGCTGCCGGCCTGCTCACGGCGCAATCCGGAGTACCAGCTGCCGACCCCGAGCTCGGCGAGCGCGCGGCGCATCGGCTCGACCTTGTGCAGCGCGTTGTAGCGTTCGATACCGCGCCGGCCGTCGGCCCACAGGCGACCGTGGCGCGCCTCGAGCCAAGCCGGCGACAGTTCCGGCCGGTAGACCTTGAGATTCAGGTCGAGGCGCGCGCAAAGCGTGTCGACGAAGCGGTAAGTCTCGGGGAAAAGGTAGCCGGTATCGATCAGGATCACCGGGATGCCGGGACGATAGCGGGTGACGAGGTGCAGCATGACCGCGCTCTGAATGCCGAAACTCGACGCCAGGGCGTGGGCCCCGGGCAGGTAGTCGAGCGCCCAGCACACGCGCGCCTCGGCGGGCATTTTTTCGAGTCCCGGGTTGGCGCGCAGCAGGGGAAAATCTTCGTCGTCGGACGCAGGCGGTACGGATGGCTTCGAATTCACGGCGGACCTCGGCGGTGTCGCGGTCGGGATCGATCCCGAACCTGCCCGGATTGTGCCGCGATCCGGATATCAGGCAAACAGATTAATCGTGATCTTGTATCGGCTCAGCAGATATTGGGGCGCAGCCGCGTGGTTACGACGGGTCACCGTAGTTGAGCTCGATGATGCGCTCGGTATCGCGCGCCAGCGCGTCGAGGTCGAGCGCGCGGTAGGCGCGCAGCTGCAGCTCGAGTGCGCGCCGGACCGACGGCGTGGCGCTGAAATTCTGCAGAATGTAGTGGGTTCGATTGATCACCGCGACCCAGGCTTCGCGCGAAGCGTAGTACTCGGCAATGCTCAGGTCGGCCCGCGCGAGCTGGTTGCGCAGGTAAATCATGCGCTTGCGCGCGTCGGCGACGTAACGGCTGTCGGGATAGCGTTGTACGAGCAGGCGAAAATCGTTGTAGGCGGTCAGGAGCAGGTTCTTGTCGTATTCCGAGAGGTCGCGTTCGGCGAGCGCGTCGAGTATCGTGCCGCCGCGTTCGAAGTTGACCAGGCCCTTGAGATAGTAGGCATAGTCGACCGACGGGTGGCGCGGATGCAGCTTGATGAAGCGATCGATCGCGCTGACCGCGGAGTCGGGTTCGTTGAACTTGAAGTAGGCGTAAGCGACGTCGATTTGCGCCTGGGTCGCGTAATTGCCGAACGGGAAACGCGATTCGAGCGTCTCGTAGTACTCGATCGCGGTCAGGTAGTTACCCTTGTCGAGTTCGCTGCGCGCGCGCTGGTAAAATTGTTCGACCGTCCAGTCCGCGGTGATGTCGATTTCCTTTGTCGGACCGCAGGCAACCGCGGCGCAGGCGAGGACGGCGAGTAGCAGGTGGCGCATCGATCGACCCGGGGCTTCCGGTTGCTGGTCTGAGGGGCATGCAGTATAACCAGCGGATGAAATTAATCCAGCAGCGTATCGAAATCGATCGCGAGCACGCCGGCGACCGTCTCGACCTGGTGCTGCACCGGCTGTTGCCGGAGTATTCGCGTAACCGCATCCAGCGCTGGATACAGCAGGGCTTCGTCTGCCTCAACCAGGCCGTTTGCAAGCCGCGGCAAAAAGTCTGCGATGGCGACATCGTCGATCTCGATATCCCCGAACAGGTCGAAACCGGCGATCGACCCGAGCCGCTGAGTTTCGAAGTCCTGCACCGCGACGAAGCGCTGTTCGTCGTCAACAAGCCGGCCGGACTGGTGGTGCACCCGGCGGCCGGTCACCGCGACGGCACGCTGGTCAACGGACTGCTCGCGCTCGACCCGGATCTCGCGCAGCTGCCGCGTGCCGGTATCGTTCATCGGCTCGACAAGGATACGACCGGGGTCATGGTCGTCGCGCGCACGCTGGGCGCGCACGCCTGGCTGGTTGCGCGGCTGCAGGCGCGCGAGGTGACCCGTGAGTATCTCGCGATCTGCCGCGGCGCGGTGACCGCCGGGCGGCGCATCGAAACCGGCATCGCGCGTCATCCGCGCGAGCGCAAGAAGATGTCGGTACAGGCGAGCGGCAAGCCGGCGATAACCCGGCTCGAGGTCGTGCGCCGGTTTCGCCATCACAGCCTGTTGCGGGCGAGTCTCGAGACCGGGCGTACGCACCAGATCCGCGTGCATCTTGCGCACATCCACCATCCGTTGATCGGCGATCCGGTTTACGGCGGTCGCGGTCGCGTCGCGGCCGGCGTCGCGCCGCCGCTGGCGGCGCTGATCGAGCGCTTCTCGCGCCAGGCGCTGCATGCCGAACGCCTGCGTTTCGAGCACCCGACCAGCCGCGAGCCGGTCGAATTCACGGCGTCGCCGCCGGCCGATTTCGCCGCCCTGCTCGAGGCCCTCGAAAGCCATGATTGAAACCGTCGCACCCGGCTGGCACGCGCCGCCGCGGGTGCGCGCGTACTGCACGACGCGCCGCGGCGGCAGCAGCCGCCCGCCGTGGGACGATTTCAATCTCGGCCTGCACGTCGGCGACGACGCGGCCAGCGT
>JBPEYE010000134.1:0-2026 GCA_052030825.1 Gammaproteobacteria bacterium
CGTCGTCGAAGCTGACGTCATCGGCAACCGGCATCTTGTCGGCCATGATTGCGAGCGTGTCGCGCAGCGACAGCGGGCTCATCATCATCATGCTCTGGAAGAAGTTGCGCTTGGCCTCGGTGGAAATCGAATCCGACACGGTGTTGGGCGGCAGATCGCGCGGGCTTTGCGACGGTATCCAGTACTGGCCCTGGTTGGCACCGCCGAGGACGCCTGCGAGCAACTGCGCATTGGCTGCCCTCATCATCGCATCTAGCACCTGGAAACGGGTCGCCTCGTCGATCGGTGCATTCAGAAAATGGTTCGCCATCATGACCATCCACTGAAAATTCATCCACTGGTTCGGTACACCCTGCGCGTTGATCCCGGCGGCAATGCCCGGCGCCGTGCTCGTAATCCACGGAAACAGGTAGAACGGATTCAGCTGCGGATTCGTCGCGTAGGGTTTTTGGCAGTTCGGATCGTCGGCCGGGCAACCCGTCTGCGCCGAGGCGGGAGTCAGCTGCAGCGCTAGAATCACGACGACGAGGCCGGCTGTTCGGAAAGGCATGCCCGTTTCCCCCTGTTCATGTAAACCGATACTCGGAAACCAGCCCGCAAAGATACCAACGGGGCTCTATCGCGCATATATCCACTAGGGCATACTGGCGCCGCTCGAGGCAGGTAAATTATCACGGGTTTGCTCATTTTACCCATATTGGGGTATGGTTTCGGCGGCAGCGATTATTTATTTTTCTGCCGGTCGGTCTGCGTCCGATGGATTGGGCAAAACGACCGATTCGCTCCGCGGCTACGACCGCGGGCGACGATAAGTAAAAGATCGAGGAGGATTCAACATGTCGATGGAAAAGGTCATCAGCGGCGCGGTTTCGCTCGTGCTGGCCTGCACGCTGTCGCTGTTCGGCGGCATTACGACTGCCGGCGCCAACGATATCGAGCAAGGCAAGAAGGTCGCGTTCGATCGCAAGAAGGGTAACTGCCTCGCCTGCCACATGATGGACGACGGTACCCTGCCAGGGAATATTGGCCCACCGCTGATCGCGATGAAAGCCCGTTTCCCGAACAAGTCCGACTTGCGCGCGCAAATCTGGGATCCGACGGCCAAGAATCCCCACACGATCATGCCGCCATTCGGCAAACACCGCATCCTGACCGAGAAGGAAGTCGACCTGGTCACCGAATACGTTTACACCCTGTAGCGAGAGACCCATTCAAGAGGAACCGAATCATGAACAGACAACGACGCAAATTTGTGCAGACCGCCTCCGTCGTCGGCGCGGCCGTGGCCGCGGCGGGCACGGGCGCGCTCATTCCGCAGCGCGTGCTCGGGGCCGTCTCCCGTGCCGCCTTCGAAGCCGATAACGTCAGCGGCGCGCTCACCAACTCGCTGGGCAGCGATCAGCACACCGCTTCCGACGCAATCAAGCTGAAAGCGCCCGACATCGCCGAGAACGGCGCGGTCGTGCCGGTTACCGTTTCGGTCGACATGGATAACGTCGACGCGATTTCGATCGTAGCCGCCAACAATCCGTCGCCGCTCACCTCGAGCTACGAACTTTCGGCCGCCGCCGAGCCGTACGTTTCGACGCGGATCAAGATGGGCAAGACCTCGGACGTCATCGCGGTCGTCAAGGCCGATGGCAAGCTTTACTCGGCAACCAAGGAAGTCAAAGTCACCATTGGCGGCTGCGGCGGCTAACCACAGAATTAATTGAGGATTATTTAACCATGGCATCGATCAAGATACGCGCGAAGGCGAAAGACGGCGTCACCACGGTCAAGACCCTGATGAGCCACCCGATGGAAACTGGCACCCGCAAAGACAGCAAAACCGGCAAAAACATCCCGGCGCACTACATCACCGAGGTGACCGCCGAGCACAACGGCAACAAGATTATGACGGCTAACTGGGGCGGCGGTATTTCGAAGAATCCCTACATGTCGTTCAAGTTCAAAGGCGGCGCCGCCGGTGACACCATCCGGATTTCATGGGTCGACAACCAGGGCAAGAGTGACAGTCAGGAAG
>JBPEYE010000135.1:0-1658 GCA_052030825.1 Gammaproteobacteria bacterium
TCGACTATCTCGGCGGCAGCGTCATCGTCGCGCCGGACGGGCGCATCGAGGCAGCGGCGGGCGCCGCTGAAACCCTGATCGGCGCGACCATCGATGTTCGGCGCGTCGCCGCCGCGCAACAACGCCTGCCGTACCTCGAAGACCGCAAGCGCTACCGCTGCGAGTAACCGGGGTTGGGTATCGCTATTGCTCGGACTTCACGGGAACGAGAGCAATTATCCGCAGGTTTTTGGCCTCGGGATTCGATGCCGTCGCAATAATCGCACGTAAAAGCGCGGAATCGGGATAGGGACGGCCGTCAAACGCAGGCAGATCGGGGCGCTTTCAAGCTCCAACCCCGCTACCGCCTATCCCGATTTGAGCGGGTAGACCGGCCGTTCGCCCTTGGCCTCGTACAGCGGCATCATCTTCGGAATCAGCTTTTGCAGCGATTCCATGCGTTTCGCCGGCGCCGGGTGAGTGCTGAAAAAATCGAAGCGGCTGTCGTTGCCTGACACTTTCGCCATCTTACGCCACAGGCTGACGGCGGCGCGCGGGTCGTAGCCGGCGCGCGCGGCGAGCTCGATGCCGATCACGTCGGCCTCGGTTTCGGATTCGCGGCTGTTGGGCAACTGGATCGCCAGCGCCGCCGCGAGCGAGGCCCCGGCCAGCGCGACGTCGGGCTGGTCGCGGGTCAGGGCGAAGCCGGTGGCCGCGAGGCTGGTGGCGAGCGCGATCGACATCCGCTCGGCGGTATGCGCCGACAGGGCGTGCGCAATCTCGTGCCCCATGACCTGGGCGATTTCGTCGTCGGTGGCCTCGAGCTGCAGGACGAGGCCGGTGTAAATCGCCATCTTGCCGCCGGCCATGCAAAACGCGTTGACGGTCTTCGGGTCGTCGATAATCGTCACCCGCCAGTCCCAGTCGCGGGTCTCGGGCCGATACCTGAGCGCCTGGGCGATCAGTTTCGCGGTAATCAGGTTGATGCGCGCGGTCAGCTGCGGATCGGTATTCAGCTTGCCGTCCTCTTCGAGCGGCTGCAGCATCTTGACGTAGGCGTCGCGCGACGCGCTGATCGATTGCGTCTCGGAGATCAGCATCAATTGCTTGCGGCCGGTGACCGGGTTGGTCGCGCAGGCGACAATCGATACCAGCAGCAGAAAAATAACGGGAATTCGCATCAACATCGCCATTCACCTGACCGATTTTCGCGCACAGTATATAAAATCCGGGGCGGTGACAAATGCTTCCCGTTCGCGTTAATCGCCCGCCCGATCGACCCTTGAACCCCGGTCGCGCGCGCGTGATCGCAGCCCGGCAAAGCCGATTTGTGACGCAATTCCGAACCCCGATCCGGGCTTCGATTATGATGCGAATATCAGCGCCGGCCGGTCGTCGACCTGCCGCAGAATTGCCGCAACAGCAGACTAGCCCGATGATTGACTGGATTTCGAAGAAACAGAGGGACAAGAAACGCAAGGAGGCACACGAGCAAGCCCTGCGGGAATCCCTCGCGGAAAAGGTTTCTCGTTACGAGCAATCCCGCACCGACGAGCCCGTGGACGACGACGGTGGACAGGATTTCACCGAGCTGTTCGTCAACGGCAAGAAGCTGCGCGTGCCCAAGCAGGAAATCACCGTCACCGACGTGTGACCCGATATCCGGGCGCCGGCGCTCG
>JBPEYE010000136.1:0-4664 GCA_052030825.1 Gammaproteobacteria bacterium
CAGGACACCCGGGCCAAGCCGCCGGGCCGAATCGAGCCGATTCCGGAGTTTACCCCCTACCAGAATTTCGAATACACCTCGCACGATTTGCGCGATCCGTTCAAGCTGGTCGACTTTCGCCGCGATGTCGAGCAAGAGGACATCCTCGCCGAGGGCGCCTCGGGCCCGCGGCCCGACCTCGATCGCGTCAAGGAGCCGCTCGAGGATTTTCCGCTCGACACGCTGCGACTCAAGGGCACGATCGACAAGGACGGCATCAAGTGGGGCCTGATTTTCGCCCCCGACAACACCATTCACCGCGTGATCGAAGGCAATTATATGGGCCAGAATCATGGCCGCATCATTTCCGTCACCGACCAGAAAATCGAGCTGACCGAAATCGTGCCCGACGGGCTCGGTAACTACATCGAACGCCAGTCGGCGGTCGCGCTGATCGAGTAACGAGAGGATACACCTCATGAATTTTGCAAGTCATACCAACAAAGTCTTCGCGCTGTCGCGGGCCGCGGTCGCCGGCATCTGCCTGCTCGCGCTCGGCGATGCATCGGCGCGAGCGCTGATCGGTCTCGATTACTCGGTCATGACCGGCAACACGGTGCAGATCGTATTTACCTTCGACGAGCCCGCGGTCGAACCCCGTACCTTTACCATCGACCAGCCCGCGCGGATTGCACTCGACTTTGCGGCAACCGAGAACAAACTCGAACAGCGCAACATGCAGGTGGGTATCGGCGCCATGCAGAGCATCATCTCGGCGGCGTCGAAGGATCGCACCCGCGTCGTCCTCAACCTGACGCGCCGAACCGACTACACGACCCAGGTCAGCGGCAACCAGGTGACGATGACGCTGGACGGCGGCGACGGTACCGCGACGCCCGCCGTGGCCCAGACATCCGCAACGACCGGCGCCGCCGCGACCACCGAAGGCGCAGCGCCCGCCGCCGTTACCAGCACGACGCCGATCGCCGGCGAGGTCAAGGGCGTGACCAATATCGATTTCAAGCGCGGCCCGAACGGCGAAGGCCGGGTCGTCATCGATCTGACCAGCACCGCGATCAGCACCGACGTATGGCGCGAAAACAACGTCGTGAACGTCGAGCTCATCGGCTCGCAACTGCCGCGCGAATTGCAGCGGCGCATGGACGTCAGCGACTTCGCGACGCCCATCAGCCACATCGACACGGTCCAGGACGGCGCCAACATTCGCCTGTCGATCGTCTCCGACGGCGATTTCGATCACCTCGCTTACCAGACCGATCGCGTTTACACGATCGAGGTTGCGCCGATCTCGAAGGAAGAGGAAGAAAAGCGCAAGAAGGACAAGTTCGGATTTACCGGCGAGCGCCTGTCGCTGAACTTCCAGGATATCGAAGTGCGCTCGGTGCTGCAGCTGCTCGCCGACTTTACCGGTCTCAACCTGGTCGTTTCCGACTCGGTCGAGGGTAACCTGACGCTGCGGCTCAAGAACGTACCCTGGGACCAGGCGATGGATATCATCCTCAAGACCAAGGGCCTCGATCAGCGCCGCGCCGGCAACGTCATCCTGATCGCGCCGACCGACGAAATCGCGGCGCGCGAGAAGCTCGAACTCGAGGCGCGCAAGCAGGTCGAGGAACTCGAGCGCCTGCGCACCGAGTTCATCAAGGTCAACTACGCCAAGGCCGCCGATATCGCCGAGCTGCTGTCGCAGGAAGACAACAAGATTCTGTCGCCGCGCGGTTCGGTCAGCGTCGACGAACGCACCAACACGCTGCTGGTCAAGGACACCAATTCGAGCCTCGGCAACGTGCGACTGCTGCTCGCCGAGCTCGATATCCCGGTACGCCAGGTCCTGATCGAGTCTCGCGTCGTCATCGCCAACGACGACTTCAGCAAGGAACTCGGAGTGCGTTTCGGCGTCAGCAACGACAGCCTCGGAGCGGGCACAACCGGCGACGCGGCGGTCACCGCGGGCAACCTGAACGGGATTACCGATCTCGTCAACAACGATACGTTCAACGCGCTCGACGGCTTGAATGTCAACCTGCCGGTGCAAAACCCGGCCGGCACCTTCGCGCTGGCACTGGCCAAGTTGCCGCTCGGCACGCTGCTCGAGATGGAGCTGTCGGCGGCGCAGATCGAGGGCCGCGGCGAGGTCGTCTCGAGCCCGCGCGTCATCACCGCCGACTCGCACACCGCGCGAATCGAACAGGGCGTCGAGATTCCCTACCTCGAACTCGACGACGGCGACGCGACGCTGCGCTTCAGAAAGGCCGTGCTGTCGCTCGAAGTCACGCCGCAGATTACGCCCGACGATCGCGTCATCATGGATCTCGACGTCCACAAGGACAGCCAGGGCGAGCTGGTCTCGTTCGGCGCCGGCCTGTCGGCGCCGTCGATCGACACGCGCGAAGTTCAGTCGCAACTCCTCGTCGACAACGGCCAGACCGTGGTGCTCGGCGGCATCTACGAAACCACCAACACGACGCAGGTCACCCGGGTTCCGTTCTTCAGCAACCTGCCGATTATCGGTAACCTGTTCAAATCGTCGGTCGACGTCGACGAACGCACCGAACTGCTGATTTTCGTCACCCCGAAGATCTTGCAGGGCGCTTCGCTCGACATCCGCTAAACCGGCTTCGCCCCCAGCAAAAAGGCAGCCCCGGTGGCTGCCTTTTTGCTTTTACGGGTATCATAACCGCATGGATCGACGCAACATTATCCTCATCGGACCCATGGGCTCGGGCAAGTCCACGATCGGCAATATCATCGCCAAACGACTCAATCGCGAGTTCCAGGACAGCGACCATTACATCGAGGACCGCACCGGCGTCGACATCGCGCGAATCTTCGACATCGAAGGCGAGGCGGGATTTCGCGAGCGTGAATCGCGCGCGCTCGCCGATCTGCTGAGCCGCGATAATCGCGTCATCGCGACCGGCGGCGGCTCGGTGCTGCGCGCCGAAAACCGCAAGCTGCTGCGCAAGAAAGGCTACATCGTCTTTCTCGATACTTCGGTCCGGGAGCAATTGCAGCGGCTGCGCCGCGACAAGAAACGGCCGCTGTTGCAAACCGAGAACCCGCGTGAACGTCTCGAGGCGCTGTTTGTCGAACGGCGACCGATCTATCTCGAACTCGCCGACCTCGCGGTCAAGACCGACAAGCGCGTGGCGCGGCGGCTCGCAGCTGATATCATCGGCCAGTTACCCGAAAATCTGCGTTGATCATGAGCGTCCTGCATACCCTCGAGGTCGATCTCGGCGACCGCGCCTACCCGATTCACATCGGCAGCGGCCTGCTGGGTGACGCCGACCTGCTCGGGCCGCACTTACACGGCGCGTCGGCGGTCGTCGTAACCAATGCGACCGTCGCGCCGCTTTATCTCGACCGGGTCGAAGCGGCGCTTGACGCGCGTGACATCCGCCACGACCGCGTGATCCTCGACGACGGCGAAGCGCACAAGACGCTGGCCGCGGTCGAATCGATCGTCGACCGGCTGCTCGAACGTCGCCACGATCGACGCACCACCGTAATCGCGCTCGGCGGTGGCGTCGTCGGCGACATTGCCGGCTTCGCCGCAAGCGTCTACCAGCGCGGCGTCAACTATATCCAGCTGCCGACCACGCTGCTGTCACAGGTCGACTCGTCGGTCGGCGGCAAGACCGGGGTCAACCATCCGCGCGGCAAGAACATGATCGGCGCGTTCTACCAGCCGCAATGCGTCATCGCCGACATCGCGACCCTCGACACCCTGCCCGACCGCGAGCTGTCGGCCGGCCTCGCCGAGGTCATCAAGTACGGCCTGATTCACGATGCCGATTTCTTCGCCTGGCTCGAGGCGAACGTCGCCGGCCTGGTGGCACGCGATCCGCGGCTGCTCGCCGAGGCGGTACTCGTGTCGTGCCGCACCAAGGCGCGCATCGTCGAAAAGGACGAGCGCGAGGCCGGCGTGCGCGCGATCCTCAATCTCGGTCATACCTTCGGCCACGCGATCGAAACGCTCACGGGGTACGGTAACTGGCTGCACGGCGAGGCGGTCGCCGCCGGCATGGTCATGGCGATCGACCTGTCGGTTCGCGAGGGCCTTGTCGACCAAGCACTGCGCGCCCGCACCGTCGCGCTGCTCGAGCGCGCCGGGTTGCCGATCGCGCCGCCGGCGGACCTCGACGCCGAGCGGTTCCTCGACGTCATGGCGATCGACAAGAAAGCGGTCGACGGCCAGATCCGCCTGGTACTGCTGCGTGCCCTCGGCGACGCCTTCGTCAGCGCCGACTACGACCCGCAAAACCTGCGCCTGACGCTTGCTTCCTGATACCAGGATCGGGTGAGTCCGCGGAAGTTGCTTCGTCGCACCCGGCCAGATGGCCGCGTGCGCCTCGCAATGATCCGCCATGCCCTGGAATCTGGCTGACGCACGGAAATGGTGCAGGATAACCCGCCGCAAAACGCGGTTTTCCCGAGCTCGCGCGCGCAGGTATAATGTTCAGCCTTTTGTCCCGTCGAAAAATGTCGTTTTTCGCGGTGCAAGCAATTCCCGAAGCGGCACGCTGGCCGCGGGACCGAACCGACAAGCGAATGAGCACGAACCAACCCACAACCGGCCTCTACGATCCGCGCTTCGAACGCGACAGCTGCGGTTTCGGCCTGATCGCGAACATCGACGACAAGCCGAGCCACTGGCTGGT
>JBPEYE010000137.1:0-8569 GCA_052030825.1 Gammaproteobacteria bacterium
GTCACGGCTTGCGTCGATGATGCGCATGAGTTCACGCGACGCCGGGTTGTCGCGGCCCTGGTTGTCGGGAATGCCGGCGAGCTCGGTATTGACCTCGACCACCGATTTCAGGGTCAGCGACCCGCCCGCGTTTTCGAAAAAGATCCGCGGCCCCTGCCACGGGCAACGGTCGACGTGACAAAAGCGCGCGCGAATCGCGCGCATCAACTCGGGGTCGAACATCGAATCTCCAGCGACAATTGTTTCGAGTCGGGCATGCTAGCACCCGCAGTAAAAAAAGTATTGCGCACCGCGATGGCCGGATCGCAGCATGCGAAATTTGCCGATATATAAGAAAAAATAATCTAAATGCCCAAAAATATATCGATTTACCGTAATTTAGTTAAGAATATATTATCAATTGGCCTGAAACCCGGAGTCGACCATGTCCCGAATCTCGCAGTTACGCTATCAACTCGCCGGCTGGATCCTGTTCGTGCTGTCGGCGCTCGGCTTCATCGCGTCGAGCCTGCGGGCCGGCGACGGCCTCGCGCTCGCCGGCGGCCTGTTGTTCCTCGTCGCCTGTTTTGCATTCATCGCGCCGCTCGCGGCCGAACATGCCGCGCAGGTCAGTAACGCATCGCCGCCGCGTAAATGTGCTCGATATCGACGCGACTGGTTTCGCGCGGCGCGTTGTTTATCGCCCGCACCTGTCGCGCCGACGACGCCGCCAGCGCCGGCACATCGTCAGGACCAAAGCCAACCGCTTGCAGCCCGACAGGCACTTCGGTTTTACGCATCAACCCGATGATGCGCGTCGCCAGCGCCTCGCCGGCGTCGGCGGGGACCGCGCCGTCGAGGTCGCAGCGCAGATATCGCGCCGCCTCGAAATGGCGCTCGGGGGTCGCTTCGGCGGTGTAGCGAAAAATCGCCGGCGCCGACAGGATCACACTGATGCCGTGCGGGATGAACGGCGCCTTGACCGGGTAGTCATCGGTGGTGACGTCGCGCATCAGGTGGGTAACGCCGTAGGAGAGCGCGTGTCCGAGATGGGTGCCGGTGTTGCCGAAGGCCATGCCGGCCAGCGAGGCGCCCCACATCAGCTGGTCGCGCGCCTCCCGGTCGGCGGCGTCGGCGACACCGCGCTCGAGGTAGCGGCCGACGATGTCCAGCGCGCGCGCCGCCGGCAGGTCGCTCCACGGATTCGCGCCCTGGATCAGCGGTCGCTTTTGCGAATCGGGCTGCCGCTCCCAGCGCGTGTAGGCCTTTGCGGTATAGCACTCGAGCGCGTGACACAGCAGATCGAAACCGGTCGATGCGACGATCTTCGGCGGCAGCGTGTCGCAACAGGCCGGATCGACCAGCGCCTCCTGCGCCAGCAGCACCGGGTTGGCGAGCACGAACTTGGTTTCGAGTTCGGTGATGCGCAGGACCGAGATCGACGTACATTCGGAGCCGGTGCCCGAGGTCGTCGGGCACGCCAGGTGCGGCAACAATCGCTTCGGCATCGGCTTGCCGCCGCCGAGCGGCGGCGCGAAGTAGTCGAGAAAGTCTTCGACCGGATGCAGGCCGTAGAGCATCGACGCCTTGGCGGTATCGATGACCGACCCGCCGCCGACCGAAACGACGCCGTCGAAATTGCCGTCGGCGACGAAACGCGCGCCGCGCTCGACGCTGGCGTCATCGGCCTCGATCGTGATCTCGTCGAACACGGCGACATCGAGCCCGGCCTGGCCGAGCGACTCGATAACGGTCGCCAGGTAGGCGCTGGCGCGTAGAAACGGGTCGGTGAACAGGCCGACACGCGTCATGCCGAGTGCGCTCGCGCGCTGACCGGCCTCGGCAAGACAGCCGCGGCCGAAGGTGTATTTCGGAATCGCGATCGTGAAGGTGTCGGCGCCGCCGGCGCACGGATCGAAGTACTGGCAGCCCATCGTGGGTCCCTGTCGCTCGAGATCCGGCTATCTTACCCCGCCGCCGGGCGCGCGCAAGCCGCGGGCGCGAACGCGACCCGGTCAGGCGCTCGGTACCGCTCGCAGCAGTCCGGAACCGGCGTGAATCAGCGACTGCACGGCGCTCGTATCGAGCGGCTCGCTGTAGTAGTTGCCCTGGACCATGTCGCAATGCAGCTCGCCGAGAATGCCGCCCTGGGCCGAAGTTTCGACGCCCTCGGCAATGATGCCGAGTTCGAGTCCGTGGGCCATGGTGATGATCGCCTCGACCAGGCGCCGGTCGCTGCGGTTGGACGCCAGCTCGTGGATGAACGAGCGGTCGATTTTGAGCGTGTTGACCGGGAAGTCGCGCAGGTACGACAGCGCCGAGTAACCGGTACCGAAATCGTCCACCGCGAGACGCACGCCCATGTCTCGCAAGTCGGCAAGCTCGTTGCGGATGCGCCGGTCGTTTTCCATCAGCAAGGACTCGGTAATTTCGAGGACCAGGCTCTTCGCCGGGAAGCCGGTTTCGGCGAGCACCAGGCTTACCTGCCCGCGGTCGAAGCCGCCCTTGAACTGGCGCATCGAAATGTTGACCGCGAGATAAAAGTTATCCGGCACCTCGTCGCCCAGCCAGCTGACCGCATCCGAGCAGGCGCGTCGCAGCACCCACATGCCGATATCCTCGATCAATCCGGTTTCTTCGGCAACGCCGATGAAATCCTCCGGCAGGATCAGCCCCTTGGTCGGGTGCTGCCAGCGCAGCAAGGCCTCGACCCCGACCATTCGCCGCGCGGAAAGCTCGTAGATCGGTTGGTAGTAGACCTCGAGTTCATCCTGCGCCAGCGCCTGGCGCATTTCCTTGTCGAGCTTCAGGAACTGGCGCGCTCGATCGGTCATCTGCGAGGTGAAATAGCGAAACGTGTTGCGACCCTGGTACTTGGCCTCGTACATCGCCATGTCGGCGTTTTTCAACAGCGTCGGTGCCTGGTCGCCGTCTTGCGGGCTGATCGTGATACCGATACTGGCGCTCGAGTAGATTTCGTGCCCGTCGAGAATGAACGGCTCGGACAGGCGCGCCAGTATTGCCTTGGCGACGACCGACGCGTGCAACTCGTCGTGCAGGTCCGGCAACAGCACGGTGAACTCGTCGCCGCCGAGACGGCTGACAATGTCGGTTTCGCGTACCGCCTTGCAGATTCGCGTCGCGACCTGTTTGATCAACTCGTCGCCGACGTCGTGGCCCAGCGTGTCGTTGACCGTCTTGAAGCGATCGAGATCGATGAACAGCAATGCCGTCTTGCCCGGAAAGCGGTGGCTGCGCGTAATCGCCTCGGTCAGGTGCTCGATGAAGTTGGTGCGGTTCGGCAAATGGGTCAAGCCGTCGTAGTTGGCGCGGTAGCGAATTTTTTCCTCGCTCTCGCGCAGAGCCAGCACGATGCGCTGCAGGCGGAAGCCGAGAATTACCAGGCCGACCGTCATCAGCGTCAACGCGAACAGCGTCAGGATCATGATGGCGCGGAACTCCTGGATCCGACCGGCCTGCACCGTCAGCACGTCGGTTGCGGTCTGGCCGACCTGGGACAGCAGGCTCTCGGCCTCGTCGTAGGCCTGCCTGGCGCGCATCTCGACCATTTTGAGGGTTTGCGCCGAGGTCGGTTCGAAGTTGTGGATGCCGTCCGACAGCCAGTTCCTGATATCGTAGATGGCCGGATTGAGAATCGCGTGAATCGACGACACGCCAAGTACGTCGTTGAAGCGGTGATGGTCGCGGATATTGACGAGATTTTTTTCGATCTCGCCGGTTTGCCGAAAGACGATGCGCACCTCGACCGGCGACTGGCTGGCGCGGGCGAACTCGATGCTGTTGACGAGTCGACCCATCTCGTTGACCAGCATGCGGATGTCGCGTTCCTGCTGCGACAGCGTAATCGGCAACGCCTCCTCGATTTCGAGCAGCGTTTTTTGCACGTAGAAAATGACGCCGAGGGTCATCAGCAGCATCACCGCGACGAGCGCAATCGAGATGATCGGCCGCGCCAGCAGCTTGTGGTTGCGCAGGCTTACCACGCGCGCACCGCCGATCGCCCGATCGCGTGGTTGCCGCGCCTAGTCATCGAGCCGCCCGATTTCACGATAAAAGCGTTGCGCACCGGGGTGCAGCGGCACAGCGATGCCGTCGAGCGCCGTCTCGAGTCTGATCGCCTTGCCCTTGGCGTGGCCATTGTCGAGCAGGCTGCGGGAATTGCGGTTCCACAACGTGCGCGTAATCTCGTAAACCAGCTGCGCGTCGACCGCCGACGAAACCAGCCACTGCGCGCCGACGCTGATCGTTGCGGTGCGCGATACGCCCGGGTAGACGTCCCCGGGAATGTGGTCGCGCGCGAAGAAGCGATAGCGATTGGTGAGGCGTTCGGCCGCCGGTCCGTCGATCGGTAACAGGCGGATCGGGGTGTCGCGCGCCAGATCGAGGACCGCCCTCGCCGGATAACCGGCAACGAAGAAAAAGGCGTCGAGCCGATTGCGCTTGATGCGCTCGATCGCGAGACCGGGCTTCATGTACTCGGCTTCGATATCGTCGACCGAGATGCCGTACATGCCGAGCACGAGCTCGGCATCGATCAGGGTTCCCGAGCCGGGCTCATCGAGCGAGACGCGCTTGCCGATCAAATCCCGAATGCTGTAGATATCCGAATTGCGGCGCACGACCACGTGAATGCTTTCGGGATAAAGATTCGCGATCGTGCGTAAATCGCGGTACGGCGCATGTCCGCGAAACGTGCCGCTCCCGGTATAGGCCCAATGGGCAATGTCCGACTGCACGAATCCCGATTCGATCACGCCATGCTGAATGTCGCGCACGTTGGCAACCGAACCATTGGCGGACTGGGCGATGACGACGAGGCCCGGCGGGCCGCAACTGCCACCCGCGTCGCAGGGGCGAGACCCCGGTGGGTTGCTGATCGCATGGGCGATCATTCCGCCGATCGGGTAATAGGTTCCGGCGACACCACCGGTACCGATGCGAAAGAAGTCGAGATCCTGCGACGCGACGACCGCGACCGGATGGACGGTCGTCAAAAGAATCCCCAGTGTGGCCAGAAATGCTCGCATGTCACCCCAATGCTCGCGCGAGACCGTCGCCGAACGCGCGGGCGTTCCATCGCCGTCGCGATTCGTTCGATACGAGCCGGGAAATCGGCTGGCCGGCGATTGCGGTCGCACGGCGTCGCCGTCGAAACGCTGTCAGCGCATGGCTGACGCGGATCACCGCGCCTGCAGGGCCGCGGTTCGGTTCGGTTGTGTCCCGGTAGGACTCTCGCTATAGCTCTTCGATTTTATCCTTCGTGGATCGCCGCTCCATCTTTGCCGGGCCGCGCGTGGCGAAGCGTCGAAACGCTCGCCGTCGCACCCTTGCCCGAGGCGATCCCCGGTCACTGGAGAGTCTAGCTCTATCCGTCAAATTTCGCGGTGAAATTTTTGGGATTTTTTTCGTCCATTTTTGTCGACCGGTCGGTTGACACGAATTAAATCAAAGACTTGTCGGCGAAAGTTGAGAACCTTTCTGAACTGACCGGCTACGGCGCCTTGCTGTCGCCCCAGATTTCGGCGAGTCGCCGGTCGCGACCGCAACCCCAGCGATAGGATTTGTAGCGCAGCGGGTTCTTTTTGTAAAAATCCTGGTGATAGGACTCGTCGCCGCGAATCGGGTAAAACGTCCCGAGCGGCAGGATCGGCGTCACCACGGTCTGGCCGGCGAACCGCTCGACGACCTTGCGCTTCGAGGATTCCGCCAGCCGCCGCTGCTCGTCATCGGCGACGAAGATGGCGGCGAGATACTCGTGTCCCTTGTCGCAGAACTGGCCGCGATTGTCGAACGGGTCGTGGTTGATCCAGAAATGATCGAGGATACCCTGGTAATCGATCACCGCCGGATCGTAGGTAATCTCGACCGCCTCATAGTGGCCGGTGTGCGCGCCGTTGTAGGTCGGGTTCGGGTGGCTGCCGCCGGTAAAACCCGAGATGACGTCGGTAACGCCATCGAGTTTCTCGAAATCGGCTTCCATGCACCAGAAACAGCCACCGGCAAGTACCGCCTTGGCGGCCTGCACCGAGGGCGCGCCGAGCAGTCCAACGAGTGACGCCGTAACAAGAATCGTGCGAATCATTTTGAGTTCCTCGACAAACTCACTATCAGACCCATTGCCAGCCGTCGAGTTCGGGGCGTATATTCTCGCGCTCAATCCTGCGACGGAGTTCGGCCATGAAATTCACCGGTTTAATCATTTTACTGCTCGCCTGTACCGGCGCCTGGGCCAAGGGCAAACCGGTCGACTACACGGTTGGCGGCGCGACCTACGAGGGTTATTTCACAAGCCCCGGCAGCCAGGCGCCGCTGGTGCTGCTGATCCACGACTGGGACGGCCTGACCGATTACGAGGTCAGGCGCGCCGAGATGCTCGCCGCGCAGGGCTACGCGGTGTTCGCCGCCGACCTGTTCGGCAAGGGCGTGCGCCCGACCGAGATCGCCGACCGGCGCCAGCATACCGGCGAACTCTACAAGGATCGCGACAAGATGCGCGCGCTGATGAACGGTGCGCTCGACACCGCGGCGAAACTCGGCGCCAACCGCGGCAACGCGGTCGCGATGGGTTACTGCTTCGGCGGCGCGGCGGTGCTGGAGCTCGCGCGCGCGGGGGCCGACCTGAAGGGTTTCGCGACCTTTCACGGTGGGCTGAAGACGCCCCCGGGGCAGGATTACGGCACCACCCGCGGGCAAGTCCTGATCATGCACGGCACCGCCGACAATGCGATCTCGATGAAAGAGTTCGCCGCGCTCGCCGAGGAACTCGAGGACGCCAAGGTCAAGCACGAAATGATCACCTACAGCGGCGCGCCGCACGCGTTCACCGTGTTCGATTCGGATCGCTACCGCGAGGACGCCGACCGCAAGTCGTGGCGGCGTTTTCTAGAATTTCTCGGCGAGGTCGGTCGCTAACCTTGTGGCGGCGTCCGCCGCAAAAAAAATGCCCGCTCCTGGTCAGACAAAACTGCTTCGCCTGACCACCGCAGGAGCGGGCAGTGCACCCGGTGACGGAGCGGCATTGCTGCCGGACCGAATTCATTAGGGTTGCGATAATTGTTGGTTATTCTCTGACCCCGGCCGGGCCCGGTTTCGCCGAAGCGTTCGCTGCCGGGGATTCAGGTTTCGATATCGAACTGTTGCCGATCGAAACTTTTGCGCAATGATAATGCCAGATTTCGACCTGTCAATGGCTTGACAGTCGCGCGAATACCGCGGTTCGAGTATCCCCGAGGGTCAATAGTCGGCGGAGCGAAATGCCGCGCCGTCGTTGACGATCGCGCCGGCGCGACGCGAACCGCCGAGCACGTAGAGAAAGCCCCCGTGACTTGCGACCGGCACGCCGTGCAGCGCGCGCGGCAGCGGCGCCGCCGGCACCCAGGCATCACCATCGAGACGTTCGACGCTGGCCAGCGTCTCGCTGCCGGACAGCATGACTTCGCCGCCGAGCGCGTAAATGCGGCCGTCGTGGTCGACCAGCGCGAAACCACCGCGCGCGGTCCGCAGCCGCGGGCCCTGGCGCCAGCGGCGCGTTGTCGGGTCGAATACTTCGCTCGAATCGAGTTCGCCGACGCCCGCCCAGCGACCGCCGGCGACAATGATTTGGCCGTCGCGCGCGACCGCACCGGTGTGCTCGCGGCGCATCAGCGTCGGCGGCAGCGTCGTCCAGTGATCGCGCGCCGGGTCGTAGCGCAGCGTATGGCCGCCGGGTCCGTCGCCGCCGACGACGTAGATGAAGGGCTCGATCACGACCGCCGCCGCGGCGTAGCGCACCGCCGGCAAATCCTTGCCGTGGCGCCAGCTGGCGCGCGCGATGTCGTAGACAAAGCTCGCGGCGCTCGCCCGCCAACGCGAGTCGGCACCACCAAACACGTAGATCTTGCCGTCGTACGCGGCGACCGCCGGATGATGGCGCCCCTCGGGCAGGGGCGGTAACGCGCGCCACCGGCCGCTGGCGGTGTCCAGCGCTTCGAAGCTGCGCGTTCCGCCGAGACCCCCGGGCACGTAGATCGAATTCGCCCAGACGACGGCGGCCGTTTCCGAGCGCGCGGTCGGCAGCGGGGCAATCGCCTCCCAGGCGTTGACACCCGACGCGGCGAGCAACGCGAGACCGATCAATAAACCGCGCGCCATCGGCGACGCTGAATGGATCATGCCGAATCTGACCGGTCGTGACGCCGGCAGTTCCCGCGCCGGCGTCGGCCGCGGGTTGGTTTTGAAGTTTGCCCGGCGCTCTTTTATCATCTCGCGACGATTCGCCCGGACACCAAGGAGATCCAGACCATGCTCGAAGCCGGCCAGATGGCCCCCGATTTCATCACCGTCGACCAGGACGGTGAAAGCGTCAGCCTGGCGCAATTTCGCGAACGGCAAAACGTCGTGCTGTATTTTTATCCGAAAGACGATACGCCCGGCTGCACCGTCGAGGCCAACGAGTTTACCGCGCTGATCGACGATTTCGCCGCCGCCGACACGGTCGTGCTCGGGGTCAGCAAGGACAGCTGCGAAAAACACCGCAAGTTTATTTCGAAACACGGACTCAAGGTCACGCTGCTCGCCGATACCGACGGCA
>JBPEYE010000138.1:0-6531 GCA_052030825.1 Gammaproteobacteria bacterium
CCCCGGCGATTTATCGCCACATCTCAATCGCGGGATGGCGCTAGCTGCCGATGACGCGCGTTTCCTGGCGGGAAACGCGCGAATTTCCCGCCAGGAAAACACCTTCGCCGCCGGGCGCAGAAACGGAATCTCCCGGCCTGGATACCTCCTGAATTCAACCGATTAGACTCGTAAGTTGAATCCGTACCGAGAAGTCGTGGATTAGTTATTGACTTTGCTCGCTATTTATGATTACTTGTACAAGTACTGTAAAGTACTTAAACAAGTAACATGAAAAACACGACCTATGTACCCCTCAAGAACGACCTGTTGTTGCGGTTGATCGAGCGTTACAAGGAACGCTACCCGGACGCGATCGATGACGTGATCGAGGATTTTCTCGACCGTACGGCCGGGGAGTACGACGAGCAACGCGGTTTTCGCGATGGCGGCTACGTCTGGGACCAGGTCGAATTACCGCCGGGAACGCTGCTGCGCACGCGATACTTCGACGAGTGGCTCGTCGCCGAGCTGCGCGACGGCAAGTTTCACTTCGGTGGCAAGGTCTACAAGTCGCCCGCGCAGGTCTGCAACGCGATGCGCGGCAACAAGATCAGCAACGCGTGGATCATGTTGCAACTCAAGCGACCCCAGGACATCGACTTCAAGCGAGCAGAAAAATTCAGGGCCTGAACCTGATCAACCAAGGGAAATCCATGATATGAGCATCCTCGACGAAGCACAGCAACTCGAAGAAATGACGGTCATCGCCAAGTCGCTGGTCAAGTACGCCATCAGCCTCGAGCCCGGCATCGTCTTCGAACGCCAGCGTGGCTGGTGGCTCGCGACCCCGGAACACAATTTCGTCGGGTTCCGGTTTCGCTGGAGCGGTCAGGTCAGCATCGATCTGAGCCTGCGGGGCGAACCCGACGAGCAGTTTCGCCAGTCCGGCCTGGTCGTCCGTCCCGCGCGCTTCGGCTACAGTCGCTGCAACGTGACCAGCGAGGATCAGCTGATGGCCGCGTCGGTCTGTATCTGGCGCGCGCACCAGCTGTTCCACATGGAGCGATCGCGCGAAGTCGGCGCGCTGTTGCTTGCCGACGAGCACGAGGTGGGGCGGGAAGGCTGGTTGCGACCACGTCCCGAAGCCGCGCATCCGGACGAAGCCGTCACCGTCACGCGCGCGGAGATCACCGCGTGGTATCGCGACGTCAGGGAATTCATGAAAGCCAACCAGTTGATGGATCCGCTGGCGCCGGCGCGGGCGCCCGAATCGACAACCCGGCCGGCAACGCCGCTCGGGCTGGCCGCGGTGCCGTCGGCGGACCGGGCCATCGCACCGCAGGACACCGCGCATCGACCACCGCGACCACCGATCGACGGCCGCCCGCTGGAAAGCGGTGAGAATCCGCGCGCGACTAGATGCGAAACGCCATGAAGTAGCGCTGGGCGCTGTTGTAGCTCGCACCGGCGCTGCTGATGACACCGCCGTTCATCAGGCCGGCGGCAAGATCCGACTGGATGCGGCCGGATTGGGGACTGCTGTCGTCGAGCCGGCCTTCGATGATGCCTGCGATCTGGCCCTCGATCGATCCGAAAATAATCGCGTGTCCACTTAGCAGCAGTGAACCGTCGCGAATCCCGACCGCGCCGCCGTAGGCGTTGGTCGGTTGCGTGTCGTCGTCGCCGCCGCCGTCGATGAGGCCGGCCGCACGCAGGTGCTTCCAGAAATTCGCGGTCTCGGTGTTGGCCGCCGCCATCCAGTTACCGTCGATGATGCCGTCACCATTGCCGTTGATGTCGTTCGGCGCGGGATCGTTGATGCCGTCGGTGTACAGACCGAAGCGGATATTGGCCCGATCGTCGTCGCCGGGGATGCGTCGGTAGCGGTCCTGGTAGGTCAACATCGCCGCGGCGATGCCGACGTTGTCGCTCTCGATGCGCTTGAGCTTGGAGTTGGTGATCATCTCCTGGCCCTTGAGCACGCCGCTGATAACCAGGCCGACGACGACGAGCACGATCGCGACTTCGACCAGCGTGAAACCCGATTCGGCCGCATCGCCGAATCGGGCAGGCGAAGGGGCAGAATGGGTCTCGCGCGGGGCGACCACGCCGATCGAGTGATCGGCCGATGAGGTAGGAAAACCACGTCCTGAGGGTTGCATCGTTACCTCCACTGTACCGTTTTCCGGGGCCAGCACGGTCGGCCATCCTATCCGCGCCGATCATCGCCGAGTGCGAAGTAATTCACACCCGGTCCAATCGTGCCGCCGAAGCCTGAAATAAATGTGAACAAATTCACATTTAGCCGGGGAATGCCCCGGCTCTGGCGTTGGGGTGCCCCTGATATCGCTCAGGTCCAGCGGTCGAGCGCGGCCTCGAAACGGGCACGATCGACCTGTATCGCGCCGAGCGAGCGCAGGTGCTCGGTCGGCAACTGGCAATCGATCAGGCGGAAACGACCGCATTCGGCGACGTGCTTGAGGCACAATTTCGACGTGTTGGGGGCGTGGCTGAACATCGACTCGCCGAAGAATACCTGGCCGAGAACGATGCCGTAGAGACCGCCGACGAGACGTTCGTCTTCGCGGCATTCGATGGAATGCGCGAATCCGGCCGCGTGCATCTCGAGGAAGGCATCGATCATGCGCGAATTGATCCAGGTTCCGGACTGGCCGACGCGGTCGCCGGCGCAGGCTTCGATGACCGCTTCGAAATCGCGATTTTCGGTGATCGCGTAGCGTCGCTGGCGCGCGAGCTTGGCGAGGCTGCGGCTGGTGTGAAAGGTTTCGGGATAGAGCACCGTCCGCGGTGCCGGCGACCACCACAGGATGGGCTCGTTTTCGCCGAACCACGGAAAAATGCCCTGGCGGTAGGCGACCAGCAACCAGTCGACGCCGAGGCGACCGCCGGCGGCGAGCAATCCGGGCGGTTCGCCGAGCGCTTGCGCGGTTTCCGGGAAATGCGGATTTGCATCGGGGTCGAGCCAGGGAATCATTTTAAATCATGTATTTACGACATTTATTTAAAGTGAAATATCATTCCTCTGCCCGGCGATAGGGCGAGTGCTCCAGCAGGTCGGCGCGGTAAGCGTCGATCGCGGCGCGCTCCTGGCGCAGGAACTGCGAGATCGCGTCGCGGAACTGCGGGTGATCAATGTAGTGGGCCGACCAGGTCAAGGTCGGCAGGAAACCGCGCGCGAGCTTGTGCTCGCCCTGGGCGCCGGGGTCGAAGCAGGCCAGGCCCTCGTCGATGCAGTAGTCGATACCCCGGTAATAGCAGCATTCGAAATGCAGATGCCGGTAGTAGTTTTCGCATCCCCAGACGCGGCCATAGAGGTGCGTGTCGCTGCGGAAGAACAGCGACGCGGCGACGATCTCGCCGTCGTCGCGCGCGGTCACGGCGAGCACCTGTGCCGGCATCTGCGCGCCGACGTGGGCAAAGAATTCGCGGCTCAGCGTGGCGGTCCCGTACTTGCGGTCGTAGATGCCGGCGTAGAGTTCATGGATGCGGTGCCAGTCGGCGGCGTCGAGCTCGCCACCCGACTGCAGCCGGATGTCGAGCGCCTGCGCGGCGACGTCGCGGCGCTCCTTGCGGATATTCTTGCGCTTGCGCGAACTCAGGCGCGCGAGGAACGCGTCGAAATCGCGGTATTCGTCGTTACGCCAGTGGAACTGTACGTCGCAGCGCAAATCGAGATCGAGCGCGCGCAGCGGTTCGAGAATCGCGCGTTCGGCGAACAGTAAATGCCATGAACTCAGTTTCTGGTCGGAACAGAATTGCTCGACCGCGCGGCACAGCAGGGCGCGCAGCGAGGCGGCTTCGGCCGCATCGGTCACGCGCTCGCGATGCAGCAGGAAACGCTCACCGGTCGCCGGCGTATACGGGATCGCGGTCACGAGCTTGGGATAGTAGTCGAGGCCGCTGCGATGATAGGCATTGACCCACGCATGATCGAACACCAGCTCGCCGTAGGAATTGGTCTTGATGTAGCAGGGCAGCGCGGCGATCAGGTCATCGCCCCGGTGCAGCAGAAAATGCGCCGGGTGCCAGCCGAACGGTTCGAGACAGTCGTGCTGCTCGAGACCGTGCAGAAAGGCGTGCCGGGTAAACGGGTAATCGCCGCGGCCGAGCGCATCCCAGGCGGCCGCCGGGACGTCGTTCAGGCTGTGGGTGACGCTGACGCGCGGCTCGTCACTGTCGCGTTTCCAGCGCATCGAGATACTTTTCGGCGTCGAGCGCGGCCATGCAGCCGCTGCCCGCCGAGGTGACCGCCTGGCGGTAGACGTGGTCCATGACGTCGCCGGCGGCAAACACGCCGGGCACGCTGGTTGCGGTGGCGTTGCCGTCGAGACCGCTGTTGACGAGGATATAGCCGTTTTTCATCTCCAGCTGGCCGGCGAAAATATCGGTGTTGGGCTTGTGGCCGATCGCAATGAAGATGCCGCTGACGTCGAGCTCCTTGGTCGCGCCGTCCTGCACGTTGCGGATGCGCAGCCCGGTGACGCCGGAATCGTCGCCGAGCGCCTCGTCGAAAACGTGGAACCACTCGATATCGACGTTGCCGTTCTGCGCCTTTTCGAACAGTTGACCCTGGAGGATTTTTTCCGCGCGCAGCGCATCGCGACGATGCACCAGGGTCACGTTCTTGCAGATGTTCGACAGGTACAGCGCTTCCTCCACCGCGGTGTTGCCGCCGCCGACCACGGCGACGTTCTGGTTTTTGAAGAAAAAGCCGTCGCAGGTCGCACAGGCCGAAATGCCCTTGCCGTGGTACTTCGTCTCCGACGGTTCGCCGAGGTACATCGCGCTGGCGCCGGTCGCGATGATCAGCGCGTCGCAGGTATAGGTGCCGCCGTCGCCGACGAGCCGCTTCGGCGTTTCGTGCAGGAAAACCTCGTTGACGTGGTCGAAGACGACCTCGGTATCGAAACGCTCGGCATGCGCCTGCATGCGCTGCATCAACGCCGGCCCGGTGAGTCCCTCGACGTCTCCCGGCCAGTTGTCGACATCGGTGGTCGTCATCAGCTGGCCGCCGGCCTCGAGCCCGGTAATCACGACCGGGTTCAGGTTGGCGCGCGCGGCATACACGGCGGCCGAGTAGCCGGCGGGACCGGAACCGAGGATGATCACGCGGGCGTGTTTGGGATCGGACATCGAAGCCTCGCTGGTAATCGGGCGTTGGCGAAAGGCGCCAATGGTAATGACAAAAAAGACTCATGACTATATGGCGATTGGGGGAGGTATTTCAATTGGTATAATTCGGTGGTTGTCGGCCGAGCGGATCATGTAAAATACCGCGATTTAGGCAAACCAGGTCTCGAGTGGCGCAAGCGAAACCCAAATCCCGCCCCGATTCTCCCGACAACAAGCTGATGTTCGCAGCCCAGATCAATCACCGGCTGCGCGAGGCCGGCATGTTGCTGTCGTTCGCGCTGGCCGGTTATTTCCTCGTCGCGATGCTGAGCTACGACGCGCTCGACCCGTCGTGGTCGCACAGCGGCAGCAACATCGAGGTCTCGAATTTCGGCGGTGCCGCCGGCGCCTGGGTCTCCGACCTGCTGTTCTACCTGTTCGGGTATCTCGCCTTTTTGCTGCCGATCATGCTGATTCACAACGGCATTATCCTGGTGCGAATGCGCGACCTGCCGGCCGAGGACCGCTACCAGATGCTGATCATCCGCTGGAGCGGTTTCGTGCTGACGCTGGTCTCGGGTTGCGCGCTGTCGAGCCTGCACTTCGCGGTGGCGCCGGGGACGATGCCGCTCGACGCGGGCGGCATCCTCGGCCAGATTACCGGCAATTACTTTTCCCAGGCACTCGGCTTTATCGGCGCGACCGTGCTGCACCTCGCGCTGTTTCTCGCCGGGCTGACGCTGTTCACCGGGCTGTCGTGGCTCGCGCTGATCGATAACATCGGCAAGTACACGCTGTGGTTTTGCGGCAAGCTGCTGGCGCAATACCACGTGATGCGTGACCGCGTCGAGGGCAGCCGCAATCGAACCGAGCGCGAACAGGTTTTCCAGGTGCAGCAGAAGAAGCAGGAGGCGCGTAAACCGGTCAAGATCGAGCCGGTGGTCGAGCGCATCGAGTCGAGCGTGCGCGTCGAAAAGGAAAAGCAGATTCCGCTGTTCAAGACCAGCGTCAAGGGCAAGGGCACGATCCCGCCGCTGACGCTGCTCGACCAGCCGCCGCCGCGCACCGCCGGCTACAGCAAGTCGGCGCTCGAGGCGATGTCGCAGCAGCTCGAACTCAAGCTCGCCGATTTCGGCATCGAAATCCAGGTCGAATCGGTGCATCCGGGCCCGGTGATCACGCGCTTCGAAATCCTGCCGGCGCCGGGGGTCAAGGTCAGCCAGATCTCGAACCTGGCCAAGGATCTCGCGCGCGCGCTGTCGGTCATGAGCGTGCGCGTGGTCGAGATCATCCCGGGCAAGTCGGTCATGGGCCTCGAAATCCCGAACGAGAATCGCGAACTCGTCTGCCTGTCCGAGATCGTCCAGTCGAAGAGCTTCGACCGCGCGGCGTCGCCGCTGACGCTCGCGCTCGGCA
>JBPEYE010000139.1:0-4668 GCA_052030825.1 Gammaproteobacteria bacterium
GTACTCGCTCTGGCTCGCGTTGAACTTGTCGACCTGCTCGGCCACCAGTTCGCCGAGCCGCCCGGTGAAGGCGTGCCAGAACTGGATCTCGGTCGCCGCGAGCGCGGCCGTCGACGAGGCCAGCATCGCTCCGGCCACCAGCGAGCTAAGTAATATTTTCCTGATCATTGTGATTCCTCCGGTTATGCGTGTTCGACGCCCGTGGTCGGGGTCCGGGTCCATTCACCCGTCGATTATTCTATCCCGTTGCCCGGCAACGATGGTTAAAGCGCGGTTACGGGCCACGCATTATATCGGAGAATGGCGCGACCGCGTATACCGGCCATCGATGGCGGCAGCAAAGCAAGTCCCGGATCAAATCGCCATTTGCCTCGATACCACCGCGACCGGGAAAACCAGTAGCCGTCCGACCGGTCGCCCGGTTCGGGCGCTAGAAGTCGACCTGGGCGCGAAACTGTAGAATTTCCGGATCGTCGTCGCCGGCGACGTCGCCATCGGCATCGGCATCGTCGTCGTTGTCGACGCGCACGTAATTGAACATGAAGCGGATCTGCGGGTTCGCGTACCAGTTCAGGCCCAGCGTGACCTGCTCGGCGCTGCCGCCGGCGACGTCTTCGTCGCTCAGGTCGAGCCGGCTGAAGCGCAACGCCAGTTCCCACGCGCCCGCGTCGCCGAGCGGCTCGATTCCGCCGAAGCGGCCCGAGTCCGACCGGTATTCGCGTGATTCGCCGGTCACGAACCAGCTCGCGAAGACGTAAGCGCCGTCGAAGGTCAGTTCGCCGAGGCCATCGCGGCGGTCGACACGCGCCTCGACGAATTCCGCCTGCAGCGACCAGGGGCCGTGGACGACCGCCGCCTCGAGGCCATAGCGGTCGATGCGGTCGACATCGTCGATGTCGTCGGTATCGAGGTAGTCGACATCGGTCAGGCGGCTCTCGGGCCCGGTGGCAAATTCAACTTCGCGCTCGTCGTCGGGCGCGCGCGCCGACAGCGCGGCGCCGAAATGCAGGGCCTTGCGGCCCTCGCCCCAGGGCGCCCAGGTGGCCCTCGCCGCCAGCCCCCAGCCCTCGTCGCCCTCGTCGTCGACGTCGTCGTCGAAGGCGCCGCCAAAGAGGCCGCCGGCGAGCGTCCAGTCGTCGCCGTAAGTCGACAGGCCGACCCCGATGTGACGCCCGGGCGCAAGCGCGTTGACCAGCGATCGTTCCATGAACGTGAGCGCGGCGGAGCTGGTCTGTTCCTCGAGGCTGAACGGTTCCTTGAATTGCCCGATCTGCAGGCGCGCGAAATCGAACCCCTCGTAGCCGAGGTACGCATCCTTGACGTCGGCGTCGCCGTCGGCGAAATCGACCCCGAGCTCGTAATCCCAGACGGAATACAGCACGCCCTCGACCGCGAGCCGCGCCTGGCGCAGCTCGGTGCCGTTGCCGAGGTCGACGTCGTCCTCGGCATAATGCGCCAGGTCGACCATCAGGCGGCCACCGAGGACGAAGGCGAACGCGTCGTCGCCGGAATCGATCTCGAGCCCGCCGCCGGCGCCGATCTCGATTTCGATGTCACCGCCAGCTTCGGTCTCGTCGAGGGTTTCGATCAGGTCATCGTACTGCCCCGGGTCGAGCACGCCGCGATCGCGCAACGCGTCGAGCAGCTCGCGATAAGTCCCGTCGGCGGCCATGGCCGGATCGGGGGCCGCGGCGGGCAGCAGCAGGGCGGCGGCGAAAAGCGCGCTTACGCAGCGACGGTTCATTGGCAATCCTCCTCCCGCATCTTCTCGTTTGCCGCGCAGAATACACGAAGCCGCCGCGTTCTTCTTGCGCCGGCCCGGTGCAGGTCGGCGCCGGCGCCGATTTTGTCCGCCGGATCGGTCGCACGATCGCGTGCTACAATCGTTCGACGCGACCGTCGCCGCGCCGAACGACACGATAATCCGCCCCGGATCGCGGCCGGACGGCGCATCGCGGACCATGACCGCGACAACCGCTCGGTAACAGATACTATGGCGAGTACATCGAACGATGACCCGAACGCCGCCGTCGCGGCGACGTCGAAGAAGCCCAAGGGGCCGGGTTCGCAGCGCGGCGTCGAGACGATGCTGCGCAGCGCCTATCGCACCAATCTCGACATGACCTCGCTCGCGGACAACAAGGCCAACATGCTGATTTCGGTCAACAGCCTGATCCTTTCGGTCATGATCGCCACCGGCGGACTGTCGATATTCGCCGAGGCTTCGCTAATCCAGATCGCGCCCATCCTGTCGCTCGCCGCGACCAGTTTCGTCACGATGGTGTTCGCGATCCTCGTCGCCCGCCCGCGGATCGATTTGTCGTTTCGGCCGACGCGCGAGGATTTCGAGCGGGATCGCGCCAACCCGTTCCTGTTCTCGCATTACCTGAACCTGCCCGAAGCCGAGTACCTCGACCTGACCCGCGCGGTGATGGACGATCGCGAGCGCCTCTACCGCCACATGGTCGCGCAAAACTACGGCATGGGCCTGGTGCTCGCGCGCAAGTTCCAGCTGTTGCGGTGGTCGTACAACGGCTTCGTGACCGGGCTTGCGATTTCGATCGTACTGCTCGTCGCGGCATTGTTCTCGGGCGGCGCTCCGGCCTAGGCCGCGCGAACCCCGGCCAAATTGGGTACGCGCGGCGCGCGCCGGAGCGACTAGTCCGCGACCGGGTAGCCCTTGGGCAGCAATACGAAGAGCCTGCCCTGCTGTTTCATCAGGCCCGCCATGCGCTCGGCTTCGTAGCCCTGGCCCCAGAACACGTCGGCGCGCACGTGGCCCTTGATCGCGCCGCCGGTGTCCTGCGCCAGCATCAGCCGCGCGAACGGCGATTCCTCCTCGTCCGGCAGCGTGGTCTGCAACCAGACCGGCGCCCCGAGCGGAATCACGTTGCGATCGACGGCGATGCTGCGTTCCGGCGTCAGCGCGACGTTGAGCGAGCCGATCGGACCTTCCGCCTCGCCGTCGCGCAGCTCGAAGAAGATGTAGCTCGGGTTTTTCGCCAGCACCTCGTGCAGGCGATCGGGATTCTCACGCAACCAGTCCTTGATCGTGAACAGCGTGACCGCTTCGCGCTCGAGTTCGCCCATCCCGATCAGGACGCGGCCGATCGATTGATACGGGTGGCCGTTTTGCCCGGCATAGCCGACCGCGACGATGGTGCCGTCGTCGAGCTGCACCCGGCCGGAGCCCTGGATGTGCAGGAAAAACTTGTCCACCAGGCTGTTCACCCACAGGATCTCGCTGCCCCGCAGCAATTCCGGGTCGTCGGTCAGCTGCGCGCGATCGTAGTACGGCACGACCTTGTTGCCGACCAGCTTGCCGCGCAGGCGCATTTTTCGCAGTTGCGGATAAACGGCGCCCAGGTCGACGATCAGCAAATCGTCCGGCACGCCGTAGAGCGGGTATCGATATTCGTCGGACGGTTCGAGACTGCCCTGCAACAGCGGCTCGTAGTAGCCGGTGATCAGGCCCTCGGTTTCACCCCCCTCGGCGTAGATCGGGCGTACCTCGAAATGCGTTTCGAAGAAGACCCGGGCCTCGGCATCGCTCAGGTCGCCGCGCTCGGCCGCGATGTCGCAGACGGCCCGCCAGTGCGCGTCGCCGAGCTTCTCGCAACTGCGCAGGAAACCCGTCCACACGTCGCCGTGCCGGTCCGCCTCCCAGTTGTCGAGGCTCGACCAGTCCACGGGGTCACCGATGCCGGGCGGGCGCGTCGTGCAGGCGCCGAGGGTCAGCGCACACAGGACGAGAATGGATCGGAGTCGGGGCACGGCGGGATTTTACCCCAGAATTCCGCGCGTCACGATAGATACCGCGAAGGCCGCAAAAGGCTCTAGAATTAGATCTCGACTCGACGCAAACCGGGAATCGAATGCTACCGCAGAATCTGTCCGCCAACGAGTGTCGGGTGATCGGCTGCCTGCTGGAAAAATCCGTCACCACGCCCGACCAGTATCCACTGACCCTCAACGCCCTGACCAATGCCTGCAATCAGAAATCTTCGCGCAACCCGGTGATGGCCCTGTCGCAGGGCACGGTGCAAAGCACGGTTCGCGGGCTCGAGAGCAAACACCTGCTGCGCGTGGAAGACAATCTCAAACGCGGCACCGAAAAATACTCGCATCGCTTTTGCAACACGTCGTTTAGCGAACTGCGGCTCGATCCGGCGCAGTATGCCATCGTGTGCCTGCTGCTGCTGCGCGGCCCGCAGACGCCGGGCGAACTGCGCACGCGCAGCGCCCGCCTGCATGAATTCGCCGACAACGGCGAAGTGCAATCGGCACTCGAATCGCTCATCGAACGCGACGGCGAACCCCTGGTCGTGAAATTACCGCGCACACCCGGGCGCAAGGATTCCGAATACATGCACCTGTTTGCCGGTGAAGTCGACGTCACGGCTCCCGCCGCGCCAACCGGGGCCGTGACAGCGAAGCCGGAAACCAGCAACCTGGCCCGGCTCGAGCAGCGCGTCGCCGACCTCGAAGCCGAGGTCGCCGCGCTCAAGCGACGATTGGAGTAAGTAAGGGGCGCGGGACGATAGTGCCTTGCGCGCTCCGGCCAGCAGCGCCCGCGGCGCCGTCCCCATAATGGTGACAGTTACCAATAATGGTGACAGTTACCAATTCTGCTGCCAGTTAACTGAATAATGGTGACAGTTTCATTAA